>DCXR01000024.1:24520-25666 GCA_002329075.1 Candidatus Neomicrothrix sp. UBA2131 | reverse complement strand
TGCAGCCGGAGGAGATTTGAGAAAAGCTGTCCCTAGTACGAGAGGACCGGGACGGACGTAGCTCTCGTGTGCCAGTTGTTCCGCCAGGAGCATGGCTGGTTGGCGACCTACGGAAGGGATAACCGCTGAAAGCATCTAAGCGGGAAGCCTTTTTCAAGATGAGATCTCCCACCGGGATAACCGGGTAAGGCCCGTGGCAGACCACCACGTTGATAGGCCGGAGGTGTAAGTGCGGCAACGTGCTCAGCCGACCGGTACTAATCGGCCGAGGGCTTGGTTACACATCGACGATTGTCCGAGGTGTTCGTGATCGCTGTGGAGTACTGGAGAGGCCCACGGGTCTCCCTTGACAACAGATCGTGCTCCCGCCGCCTCGGCGGCAGGGGGTGCAACGGCTTTCGGTGGCGAAAGCGGTGGGGTCACACCCGTTCCCATTCCGAACACGGCAGTTAAGCCCGCCAGCGCCGATGGTACTTGGGCGGAGACGCCCTGGGAGAGTAGGACGCCGCCGGATTTCTCACGCTTCAGGCGAGGCCTTCGGGCCTCGCCTGAAGTTGGTTTTGGGCCCGGGCGCCGAGGACCCTGTCAACCCATGGTCGGATCAGTCGGGCCGCCGGACCGGATCCGTTCCCACAGCAGTCGCCAGCGGGGGTGGTCGCCGACGGCGAGGTAGCCCGTGTGGGTGGCGACGCCCAGCTGGCCCGTGTCGGGATCGCGGGCGACGATCGAGAGCGTCATCGGGCCTCTTCTCGGGAATGGACACGGACCGGACGAGAGACGCCAGCGGCGGGGATCGGCCGGTTCCTGCCAGGGGCGGTCCCGGTAGTGTCTTGGTCCATGGGCCGCCCACAGGATCGACGCTCGACCGGCCGGGGTGGAGGCTCCGGTCCCAAGGGCCGCGGTGGGCAGGGTTCCGGCGGTCGTGGGCCCGGTGGCTCCGGGTCCAAGGGCGGCCGGGGCAAAGGCTCCGGTCCCAAGGGCGGCCGGGGTGGAGGCTNNCGCCGGACCGGATCCGTTCCCACAGCAGTCGCCAGCGGGGTTGGTCGCCGACAGCGAGGTAGCCCGTGTGGGTGGTGACGCCCAACTGGCCCGCGTCGGGATCGCGGGCGACGATCGAGAGCGTCATCGGGCCTCTTCTCGGGAATG
>DCXR01000024.1:0-24204 GCA_002329075.1 Candidatus Neomicrothrix sp. UBA2131 | reverse complement strand
CTCCGGTCCCAAGGGCGGCCGGGGCCCGGACCGCCGACGCCGGGAAGAGGGGCGGCCCGACCAGCGGCGCCGGCAACCGGACGATTCGGGGCCGAAGAACTGGGGTGGCGTGGCCAGGCGTGCCGCCGGCCGCCTCGAACGCGAAGAGTCCGAGGATCGGGCGGGCCGTGATGAGCGAACGGCCGAGCGGTCGACGCGTGCCCGGTCGTCCGAGACCGGCGATGACCGCCTGCGTCGCGAGGCGCAGATGGCCGTCGAACGTGCCGGCACGACGGGTCGCCGATCGCGTGCGAAGCCTCCTGTCGACCGGTCCCCGCTGCCCGAGGCACCGGCACGGCTTCCCGAGCCCGCTGCGATGCTCGTTCGTGCGCTCGGTGAGCGGGCAGGCCGACGGGCGGCCATGCGTCTCGACGAGGCGGCGCGGGAGTTCGACCGGGAGAACTTCGACGAGGCCCGACGCATCCTGGCGGCGATCGACCAGCGGGCGCCGGACGTCGCCGAGGTGGTTGAACTCATGGGGTTGTCGCAGTACCGCCTCGGACGATGGCATGCAGCGGCCAGGACGCTGGAGCGGTTCCGGAACTTGACGGGCGGAACCGAGCAGCATCCTGTGCTGGCCGATTGCTACCGCGCCCAGGGCCGGTGGAGGGATGTCGAGGCACTGTGGGAGGAGTTGCGGGAATGCTCTCCCAGCGCTGCGCTGGTCACGGAGGGACGCCTCGTCGCTGCCGGTGCGCTCGCAGACCAGGACCGGATAGCGGAGGCCGTGCACCTCCTCGAACGGGGGTGGGTGGTTCCGAAGCGCCCCCGCCCGCACCACCTGAGGCGTGCCTACTCCCTGGCCGACCTCTACGAGCGTTCGGGTGCGACCCCCCGTGCGCGGGAACTGTTCGACTGGCTGCGCCGGCATGCGCCCGACCTGGCCGACGTGGTCCAGCGGGCCGAGGCGCTTGGCTGAAGAGACCCGAGGTCTCCGACCGAAGTACCGGAACGGCCGCCTAGGCAGTCGTCGAAGGGCAGGTATGGGTGCCTCGGAAGCGGTTCGCGCGGCGTAGGGTGAAAGGAGTCGGGTCCAGCCCGGCAACGACCACCCAGCCCTGACCGCTCGAGGAGTTCCCACGTGGACACCGCATCCCTGCTTGGCGACGACGCCGGCTACCTGCTCGACCACACCGCCACGGCAATCGGATCGTCGTCCCTGACGCTGCCCGGCCCCGACTTCGTCGAGGATGTCATGGCGGCGTCGGACCGCTCGCCTCAGGTGCTGCGTAGCTTCCAGTCCCTTCTCGACCATGGCCGCCTGCGGGGCACCGGATACGTGTCGATACTTCCCGTCGACCAGGGGATCGAGCATTCGGGTGCGGCATCGTTCGCACCCAACCCCGCCTACTTCGATCCCGCCAACATCGTCGAGTTGGCGATCGAGGGTGGTTGCAACGCCGTCGCCTCGACGTTCGGCGTGCTGGGTTCCGTGTCACGTCGCTACGCCCACCGCATCCCGTTCATCGTGAAGCTGAACCACAACGAACTGTTGACGCTGCCCAACAAGTTCGACCAGGTCATGTTCGGCTCGGTCGACCAGGCGTACGACCTGGGTGCTGCCGGTGTCGGTGCCACCATCTACTTCGGCTCCGACGAGGCCACGCGCCAGATCCAGGAAGTGGGCGAGGCCTTTGCCCGCGCACACGAACTCGGCATGTTCACCGTGCTGTGGTGCTACCTCCGCAATTCCGGGTTCAAGGTCGACGGCGTCGACCACCATGCGTCCGCCGACCTCACCGGCCAGGCCAACCACATCGGCGTCACCATCGAGGCCGACATCGTCAAGCAGAAGTTGCCCGAGACCAACGGCGGCTACAACGCCCTGCCCGGATTCGGCAAGACCCACGAACTGGTCTACGACGAGCTCACCACCGACCACCCCATCGACCTCTGCCGCTGGCAGGTGGCCAACTGCTACATGGGCCGTATCGGCCTCATCAACAGCGGTGGTGCCTCATCCGGTGCCGGCGACCTGGCCGAGGCCGTCCGGACCGCCGTCATCAACAAGCGGGCCGGTGGCCTGGGCCTCATCTCGGGCCGCAAGGCCTTCCAGCGTCCGATGGCCGAGGGCATCGAACTCCTCAACGCCATCCAGGACGTATACCTCGACGAGTCCGTCACCATCGCCTGAACCGCCGGCCACCTCGGGACCGCAGGAACACCAAGTGTCGTACGCCGATGGATCGGGGGAGTCCCTACCAGCGGTTCCCGAGGGCCTGGACGAAGCCGTCCTGGACGTGGCGCGACGCATCTGTAGGATCCCGACCGAGATAGTCCAGCTCAACAAGCGGGTGGTCCACCGGCAGATGGAACACATGGGGCTCCGGACAGTGCTCCGTGCGGGCACCGAACTCTGCGCCCTGGGCGTCCACACCGAGGCCATGGCGGAGTTCCTCTCAACCATCCGGAGCGACGGCCTGACCGGGGCTCTCCAGCAGCGGGACGAACCCTTCGGCGACTACCGCACGGGCCACGAACCGTCAGGCGGCCAGGATGCCTCCGGCGACGAAGACACTCCGGCGACCGCGTGACCCATTGCACATGCAGAACCTTCCATCGGTCGCCTCGTACACGGCCTCGCACGATTAGGGTCAGGGGCCAGACGATGAGTCCGGCAACGGCGCCGGTTCGGAGGTGGAGCAAGTGACGGAGACGTCTGCGGGGTCGCTGGTCCCTGAAGTCGGTCGTCTGGTCATCCGGTTTGCCGGTGACTCCGGAGACGGCATGCAGTTGACCGGAGACCGGTTCACCTCGGCGAGTGCCCTGTTCGGAAACGACCTCGCCACGCTTCCCGAGTACCCAGCCGAGATACGCGCACCGGCAGGCTCGCTCGCCGGCGTCTCGGCCTTCCAGGTCCACATCTCGGACCACGACATCTTCACGCCCGGCGACGCCCCACACGTGCTGGTCGCCATGAACCCGGCTGCCCTCAAGGCCGAGTTGGGCACGCTGGTCGACGGCGGCACGGTGATCGTCAATGCCGACACCTTCAACGAGCGAAACCTGGCCAAGGCCGGCTACGACCACGATCCCCTGGAGGGCGACGACCTGGACGCCTATCGGCTGGTCGGGGCGCCGATGACCTCGCTCACCAAGGAGGCCTGCAAGGACCTGGGCGTCAAGCCCCGGGACGCGGAGCGTTCCAAGAACTTCTTCGCCCTCGGCCTGCTCTCGTGGATGTACAGCCGTCCCGTCGAACCCACCCTCGACTGGATCAACGCCAAGTTCAAGGGCCGCGACCTGATCATCGCAGCCAACAAGGCCGCCTTCAGCGCCGGCCATGCCTTCGGTGAGACCGCCGAGTTGTCCGACCACCAGTTGATCGTGCGCCCCGCCGAGTTGCCGGCCGGGACCTACACCAACATCAACGGCAACACGGCGCTGGCCTGGGGCCTCGTGGCGGCCGGTCAACTCTCGGGTCTACCCGTGTTTCTCGGCTCCTATCCGATCACGCCGGCGTCGGACATCCTCCACGAACTGTCCAGGCAGAAGCGGTTCAACGTGACGACATTCCAGGCCGAGGACGAGATCGCAGCCGTCGGTTCAGCGCTGGGCGCGGCCTACGGAGGACTCCTGGGTGTGACCACGACGAGTGGGCCGGGCATCGCATTGAAGGGCGAGACCCTGGGCCTCGCCGTCAGCCTCGAACTTCCGCTCGTCATCGTCAACATCCAGCGCGGCGGACCGTCGACCGGCATGCCGACCAAGACCGAGGCTGCCGACCTGCTGATGTCGATGTACGGACGCCACGGCGAGTCGCCGATGCCGGTCATCGCCGCCCGGACGCCGGCCGACTGCTTCGACCAGGCCATCGAGGCCGCCCGCATCGCCATCGAGCACCGCACCCCGGTGATGCTGCTCTCCGACGGCTACCTGGCCAACAGCTCCGAACCCTGGCTCCTCCCGGTGGTCGAGCACCTCGAGCCGATCCCGATCGAGTTTGCCGGCGACTTCAACCAGGTCGATGAGAACGGTGACCAGGTCTTCTGGCCGTACCTGCGCGACGACAACATGGCCAGACCCTGGGCCATCCCCGGCACGCCGGACCTCATGCACCGCATTGGTGGCCTCGAGAAGCAGGACGGTTCGGGCAACGTCTCCTACGACGGCGCCAACCACGCCCGCATGATCGCCCTGCGTGCCGAGCGGATCGCCCGCATCCCGGTTCCCGACGTGGAGGTCAGCGGTGACGCCGATGCAGAACTGCTACTCGTCGGCTGGGGTTCGACCTGGGGTGCGATCACCGCTGCCGTCCGTCGGGTCCGCAACTCCGGCCGCAAGGTCGCCCATGTGCACCTGACCCACCTCAACCCGATGCCGGCGAACCTGGGCGAGGTCCTGTCGGGATTCCCGAAGATCCTGGTCCCGGAGATGAACCTGGGTCAACTCGTACGGATGCTGCGCGACGAGTTCCTGGTCGACGCCCGGCCTGTGAGCAAGGTCTCGGGCCAGCCCTTCACGGCGGCCGAACTCCAGCAGGCGATCCTGGGCGAGATCGGGGACGACGCCTGATGACCGACATGCTGCTCCCCGACGGAGGCATCGAGGATGTGCCCACCACCACGCGTGCCGACTGGCAGAGCAACCAGGAGGTCCGTTGGTGCCCCGGATGCGGCGACTACTCGATCCTGACGGCCCTCCAGCTCCTCATGCCCGACCTCGGCGTCCGGCGCGAGAAGACCGTGTTCGTCTCCGGGATCGGTTGCGCCGCCCGGTTCCCCTACTACATGAACACCTACGGCATGCACTCGATCCACGGTCGTGCTCCCGCCATCGCCACGGGCCTGGCCCTGGCGCGTCCGGACCTCGATGTCTGGGTGGTCGGCGGCGACGGCGACATACTCTCGATCGGTGGCAACCACCTGATCCATGCCCTGCGACGCAACATCGACATCAACATCCTGCTGTTCAACAACCAGATCTACGGCCTGACCAAGGGCCAGTTCTCCCCGACGAGCGAGCGGGGCAAGGTCACGAAGTCGTCGCCGATCGGGTCGTGCGCAACGCCTTTCAACCCGGTGAGCCTGGCGATCGGTGCCGAGGCCAGCTTCGTGGCACGTACGCACGACATGGACCGGCACCACATGCAGGAGATGTTCAAACGTGCCTACGAGCACCCGGGCACTTCCATCGTCGAGGTGTACCAGAACTGCAACGTGTTCAACGACGGGGCCTTCGAGACCATCACCAAGAAAGACGTCCGGGACGACATGCTGATCCCGTTGTGCCACGGTGAACCGATCCGGTTCGGATCGGAGGGCCAGTTCGGCGTGGCCCGCTACGACGGCGGGGTCGAGATCGTCGAGGTGGCCGAAGTGGGCGTCGACGCACTGCTGGTGCACGACGAGGCCCGGGTCGATCCGTCGACCGCCTTCGCCCTGTCGCGCCTGGCCGAGAACCCGGATCGGCCGACGCCGGTCGGCGTGTTCCGTGCGGTCGACCGTGGCGAGTACGGCGAGGCGCTGCGTGGTCAGGTCGATCAGATGGCGACCGATCGCGGCGAGGGCGACCTGAGGGCGCTGCTGCACTCGTTGCCCACCTGGACCGTCTGACGCCGCTTTCCGATCGCCGGGCGTCAGACTGCGGGCATGGCCTGGGCACTCGACCTCGACGGTGTGGTGTGGCTCGGCACCGATGACATTCCCGGCGCTGCCGATGCCGTGGCTGCGCTGCAGGACGCCGGGGAGACGGTGCTGTTCGTCACCAACAACTCCGGCCGCCGGGTGGCCGATGTCGAGGCCAAGTTGTTGGGACACGGCATCGACGCCCGTGGCGGTGTCATCACCTCGGGGATGGCTGCTGCGGCCATGGTGCGGTCGGGCGAGGTGGTTCTCGGCATGTGTGGCCCCGGAGCCAGGGAGGAACTCGAGGCGGTTGGGGCGATCGTGGTCGGCGAAGGACCTGCCGACACGGTCGTCGTCGGCTTCCACGAGGACTTCGACTACCGGGGGCTCACGGCGGGCGTTCAGGCGATCCTCGGTGGTGCGCGGCTCCTGGCCACCAACGAGGACGTCACCTATCCGGCGCACGACGGCATCCGGCCGGGTGCCGGATCGATCGTGGCGGCGCTCGTTGCGGCGACGGGGGCGACGCCGGAGGTGGCCGGCAAGCCGCACCGGCCCATCTGCGACGTGGTGCTCGACCGGGTCGGCGAGGGGGGCATCGTCGTGGGGGACAGGCCGGATACGGACGGCCTGTTCGCACGGGCCCTGGGATGGGAGTTCGCCCTGGTCCTGACCGGCGTCACGTCCGAGGCCGACCTCCCGACAGATCCGGAGCCTGACCGGGTGGCGACCGACCTTGCATCGTTGGTGAAGGCGTACCTGGGGTGAGCCGACGATGAGTGTCCGCCGCCGGCTCGACCGGGAGATGGTGAGAAGGGGTCTCGTGGACAGTCAGGACATGGCGCAGGACCTGATCCTCTCAGGGCGCGTCACCGTGGACGGGGCGCCTGCCGACAAGGCGACGCGTCAGGTTTCTGCCGCCCAGGCCGTCGTGGTCTCGGAGCCTGCACAGCGGTTCGTGGGTCGCGGTGGCGAGAAACTGGATGCGGCGTTGTCCAGGTTCCCGGTAGAGGTCGTCGGTCGCCGTGCGGTGGATGTCGGCTCCAGTACAGGTGGCTTCACCGACTGCCTGCTGCAGCGGGGTGCTGTATCCGTCGTGGCGATCGACGTGGGTCGGGGTCAACTCCACCAGCGGTTGCGTGGCGACGACCGGGTAACCGTCCACGAGCGGACCGATGTCCGGGGCGTGGTGCCCGCCGAGGTCGGTGCGCCCTTCGACCTGCTGGTCGCCGACGTGTCCTTCATTTCGCTGGGGGCGGTGCTGCCTAGCCTGGTTTCGTTGGTCGGGGAGGGGTCGCCGATGGTGCTCCTGGTCAAGCCCCAGTTCGAGGCGAGCCGGGAGGAGGCGGACCGTGGCCGGGGGGTCATCCGGGACCCGGAGGTCTGGCTGAACGTGCTCGCCGGGGTCCAGCGGTCGGTTTATGACGCCGGAGCCGCCATCATGGACGGCATGGTGTCGCCGATCACGGGTGCCGAGGGGAACGTCGAGTTCCTCGTCCACGCGACCGTCGGTGTCGTTTCGACATCGTTCGACCTAGCCGCCCTTGTGGCATCGGCCGGTTCGGGAGACGGGGGCCACGCCTGATGGCGAAGCTGGGGCTCGTGGTCCACGAGGGGCGTGAGGCAGCGGTCGTGCAGGCCGACGCCCTCGGTGCACGGCTCTCCTCCGAGGGACACGAGGTTCGGTGGTTGACCGACCCCGGTGGAGCAGACGACCTGGACCTGGTCGTGAGCCTCGGTGGCGATGGCTCGATCCTGAGGGCCGTGAGCCTCCTGGGCGGTCGTCCGGTGCCGGTGCTGGGTGTCAACTTCGGCCAACTCGGCTACCTCACCTCCTGTGAGCCCGAAGACGTCGAGGCCTCGGTGGGTCGCATGCTGAGGGGCGATCATGGGATCGAGGAACGCATGATGCTGAGTGTCGAGGTCCGTCGGGCCGATGGCACGGTGGTCGGCAGCGACCATGGGCTGAACGAGCTGGTGGTCGAACGGACCGGACCCACCATCCGCCTGGCCGTGTCGTTCGACGGCTCCTTCTTCACCTCGTACGCCGCAGATGGGCTCATCGTGGCGACGCCCACCGGCTCGACCGCCTATGCCTTCTCCGTGCGCGGCCCGATCGTCGATGCCCTGCACCGGTCGCTCCAGCTCACACCGGTCTCCGCCCACATGCTGTTCGATCGGACACTGGTGCTCGGCCCGGAGACCGAGATCACCCTCGAGGTCCTCGGCGGCCGGCCGGCGACCTGCACCGTAGACGGCCGCTCGGTCGCACCGCTCGGCGAGGGCGACCTGGTGGTGTGCACCGCCAGCGACCGGACGGCGAGGCTCGTGACCTTCGTTGAGCGCGGCTTCGAGCGGGTCCTCAAGGCCAAGTTCGGCCTCGAGGACCGCTAGCGGCGGAACCCCGTCCGGTCGGGTACCAGGCGGGGATGACCACCGCCATGCCCGCGCTCCGCGCGCGTTTGCCGCGCAACCGATAGGTTGGCGTCCCGTGACCAAACACATCTTCGTCACGGGCGGCGTGGCCAGTTCGCTCGGCAAGGGCCTCACTGCCGCCTCCCTGGGTCGACTCCTCAAGCAGCGTGGACTCCGGGTCCTCATCCAGAAGCTGGACCCGTACATCAACGTCGACCCCGGAACCATGAACCCGTTCGAACACGGCGAGGTCTTCGTCACCGACGACGGCGGTGAGACCGACCTCGACCTCGGACACTACGAGCGGTTCATCGACGAGAACCTCACCCGCGACTCGAACGCCACCACGGGTTCGATCTATTCCCACGTCCTGGCCGCCGAGCGTCACGGCGACTACCTGGGCAGGACCGTGCAGGTGATCCCGCACATCACCGACGAGATCAAGCGCCGCATCCACCTGTTGGCCGGTGACGACGTCGACGTGCTCATCACAGAGGTCGGCGGCACGGTCGGCGACATCGAGATACTCCCGTTCCTCGAGGCCATCCGGCAGTTCCGCCTCGATGTCGGCACCGACAACGTCTGTTACATCCACCTCACCCTGGTGCCGTACATCGCACCATCGGGCGAGCACAAGACCAAACCGACCCAGCACTCGGTGATCGAACTCCGCGGTCGCGGCATCCAGCCGGATGCCATCGTCTGCCGAAGCGACGAGCCGGTGGGTGAGGCGCTGTGCCGCAAGATCTCGAACCTGTCGAGCGTGCCGCTGGAGGCGGTCGTCAGCGCTCCCGATGCCGACAGCCTCTACGAGATCCCCCTCATCCTCCACGACGAGGGCCTCGACGACGTGGTCTGTGACCTGCTGCGCATCGATGCCGGCGAACCCGACCTCGAGGAGTGGAAGGCGCTGAACCTCCGGATCGAGGCCGCCACCATTCCGGTTCGCATCGGCCTGATCGGAAAGTACGTCAGCCTCGTAGATGCGTACCTTTCGGTGGTTGAATCGCTCAACCACGCCGGCTTCCACCATGGGGTCGATACCCAGATCGACTGGATACAGGCCGAGGACGTCGAGGGGCTGCTGGTCGACGACCGGCTGCGCGACCTCGACGGCATCGTCATCCCGGGTGGCTTCGGGTCGCGTGGCATCGAGGGGAAGATCGCCGCAGCCGGCTACGCACGCGAACACGGGATCCCCTGCCTGGGCCTCTGCCTGGGCCTCCAGTGCATGACCATCGACTTCGGACGCAACGTCCTCGGCCTCGAGCGGGCGCACTCGTCCGAGTTCGACCCGACCTCGCCGCACCCGGTGATCGACCTCATGGAGTCGCAGCGCGACGTCGACGACAAGGGCGGCACGATGCGTCTCGGTGCCTACGTGGCCCAACTGCAGCCGGGTTCGAGGGTGTGCGAGATCTACGGCGAGGACGTCGTGTCCGAGCGCCACCGCCACCGTTACGAGTTCAACCCCCGCTATCGCCAGCGATTCGAGGAAGCCGGCTTCCGGTGTTCCGGTGAGTCTCCCGACGGCCGCCTGGTCGAGTTCATCGAACTCGAGGACCACCCGTTCTGGATAGCAACCCAGGCCCATCCCGAACTCAAGAGCCGCCCGGACCGCCCGGCACCCCTGTTCCGGGTCTTTGTCGAGGAAGCGCTCCGTCGGGCCGAGGGCCGCAACCCTCAGCTCCTCCAGGTCGACGTAGGTGCCGAGGGGTGACCTCGGCCGGCTTCCGTAAGACTGCGGAGCGCCTGCTCCACGACGGCTACATAATCAGCCTCTTCGAGGCGGAGTTCGAGGGTCCGGCCGGTGAGCGCATCACCCGTGACGTGGTCCGCCACCCCGGAGCCGTGGCGGTCGTCGCCATTGATCGCGACGAGGTGGTGCTGGTCCGACAGTTCCGGGCCGCCCTCGAGGCGGAGATGCTCGAACTCCCCGCCGGCAAGCTCGACGTGCCGGGTGAGCCGCTCGAGGTAGCCGCCCGACGGGAACTGGTCGAGGAGGCCGGCCTCGATGCACCGCACCTGGAGGTGTTGGCGACGTTCCACAACTCGGGCGGCTTCTGCGACGAGGTGACCACCATCTTCCTGGCCACCGAACTCGTCGAGGCCACAGCGGAGGCGTTCAGCGTCGAGGAGCAGTACCTGACGGTCGAACGCGTCCACCTCGACGAAGTCGGCGCCCTCATCGCGGAAGGGGGCATCACCGACGCGAAGACGGTCATCGGCCTGCTGGCGGCCCTTCGGCTACTGGGGCGATGAGGCTGCGGCCGGCCCACCTGGCACGGCGTTTCGTCGGCTCGCTGCGGCGCGCCGACGTGACATCGGTTGATGCCGCATGGGTGCACCAGCACCTACTCGTCGGCGAGGCCGACCTCTGGCAGCGGATGTCGGCTGCAGACCGCCGACATGCCGTCGATGTCGCACGAAGGGTCGATGGGCAGTTCGCCGGGGCGCAGCGCTCAGTGCTTGCGGCGGCACTCCTGCACGACGTGGGGAAGGTCACCAGCGGGTTCGGGACATGTGCACGGGTGGCGGCCACGCTGATCGGTGTCGTCACGCCGCCGTCACGGCACGAACGCTGGGCAGCCTGCTCCGGGATCCGCGGTCGGCTGGGCAGATACCTGCGGCACCCGGCCGAGGGAGCGACGCTGCTTTCGACAGCCGGTAGCGATCCGCTCACGGTCGCCTGGGCTGCCGAGCACCACCATCCGCGGGCCCGCTGGACGGTGGATGCACCGATCGCAGAGGCCCTCTGGATCGCCGACGACGACTGATCGGCCCTATCGGCCCTACCGGCCCTACCGGCCGAGCAGGCCGATGTTGCGTCGGGCGCGTTCCAGGGTCGTCGACGCCACCTCGGCCGCCTTGTCGGCACCGACGGCCAGCAGCCTGGAGGTCTCGGCGGGATCGGCGGCCAGTTCGTGGTAGCGGGCCTGGATCGGTCTGAGCATCTCGATGACCGCTTCGGCGGTGGCGGCCTTGAGATCGCCGTAGCGGTCGATGTCCTCGGAGGCCTCGTCCGGCTCTCGACCGGTGGCTGCACCGAGGATCGAGAGCAGGTTCGAGACACCGGGCTTGGCCGCCACGTCGAAGCGGACCTCGCCGTCGCTGTCGGTGACGGCCCGCTTGACCTTCTTCTCGATGGCTGCGGGCTCATCGAGCAGCGAGATCGAGCCCTGGGGGCTGTCCTCGGACTTGGACATCTTGTTGTCGGGCTGCTGGAGGTCCATGACGCGGGCACCGGCCGGCGGCACGACCGCCTCGGGAACCACGAAGGTGTCGCCGTAGCGCGAGTTGAAGCGCTCGGCGATGTCACGGGTGAGCTCGATGTGCTGTCGCTGGTCCTCGCCGACCGGGACCTCGTCGGTGTCGTAGAGGAGGATGTCCGCGGCCTGGAGTGCGGGGTAGGTGAACAGGCCACCCGACACGAAGCCGCCCTGGTCGGACTTGTCCTTGAACTGGGTCATGCGGCGCAGCTCGCCGAAGGCGGCGGTGCACTCCATGAGCCAGGCGCATTCGGAGTGCTCGTGGACATGGCTCTGCACGAACAGGGTGCAGCGGTCGGGGTCGAGCCCCACGGCGATGAGCATCTGGGCCAGCGACAGCGTGGAGGCCCTCAGCTCGGCGGGGTCCTGCGGGGCGGTGAGGGCGTGGAGGTCGACGACGCAGTAGACGGCCTCGGCCCGGTCCTGGAGGGCCACCCAGTTGCGGAGTGCCCCGAGGAGGTTCCCGAGGTGTACCGAACCGGACGGCTTGATGCCGGAGAAGACGCGTGACATGGCGGGCAGGGTAGCGGGAGGTCCGCGGTCGGGTGGGGAGAAGGGTGCGATCCGGCCCATTGCGGGCTTCGTCCCATACACCGCGGCCTGTCGCCGACTCCCTAGGGTCTTGTGCCGTGAGCGTCAAGGTTTCCACCTCCGTCTACGAGGGCCCCTTCGACCTGTTGCTGCACCTGATCCTGAAGGAGGAGGTGGAGCTCTACGAGGTCCGGTTGGCGACGATCGTCGATGAGTTCATCGACGAGTTGGGCCGCCTCGAGGGGCTCGACCTGGAGGTGGCCACCGAGTTCCTGCTGATCGCTGCGATCCTCGTCGAGCTCAAGACCCGACGGCTGCTTCCCGGCAACAGCGACCTCGACCTCGACGAGGAACTTGCCGCATGGGAGGAACGGGACCTCCTGCTGGCCCGCCTGCTCGAGTGCAAGACGTTCAAGGATGCTGCGATCGTGTTCCGCCGCCTGTCCGCCGAGGCGTGCCTCTCGAGGCCGCGGCGGATGGGACCCGACGGCCACTTCATCGACATGACCCCGGACCTGCTCGAGGGCGTCACACCCGACGACCTGCACAGGGCCTTCCTGCGGGCACTCGAGCCGAAGACCGTCGAACGCATCGACACGTTCCACATCGCTCCGATTCGGGTCAGCGTCGCCGACGCCGTCAACGAGCTGGTTGCGACGCTGCCGACCTCGAGTCCGACGACCTTCCGTCGTATGACCAGACACCTCGACGAGCAGTTGGAGATCGTCGTCCGGTTCCTCGCTGTGCTCGAGCTCTACAAGCAGGGTGTGATCGACATAGACCAGGTCGACGCCTTCGGTGACATCCACGTCCGGTGGAGGCCCGGAGCCGAAACCGCCGACGTCGAACTCGTCGACGCCTACGAGGGCTGAGAGGTGGGTGGATCGTCGGGAGTGAATCAGGCTGATGCCGCCGGCACCGAGGTGGGTCGGGCCATCGAGGCCATGCTCATGGTCGCCCTCGAACCGGTTCCCTCCAACCTCCTGGCACAACTCCTCGAGGTCCCGACCGACGAGGTCGAGCGAGTCTGCGGCGACCTGGCTGAGGCCTATGAGGAAGATGGACGCGGGTTCGCCCTGGTCCGGGTTGCCGGCGGCTTCCGATTCCAGAGCCATCCCGACCAGGCACTCTGGGTCGAGCGCTTCGTGCTCGAGGGCCAGAGTTCGCGGCTCACCAGCGCAGCCCTCGAGACGCTGGCGATCGTCGCCTACAAGCAGCCGGTGTCGAGGGCCCAGGTCTCGGCCATACGCGGCGTCGACGTCGACGGTGTGATGCGCACGCTCCAGCACCGTGGCTACATCGTGGAACTGTCCCGTGACCCCGGCCCCGGCAACGCCGTGCTGTTCGGCACCACCCCGTTCTTCCTCGAACACCTCGGCCTCGATTCGGTGCACGACCTGCCACCGCTGGGCGAGTTCGTGCCGGGTGCTGAGGTCGTCGAGGCACTTGAACGGGGCCTGCGGGGCGACATCGACCTGGGCGACGACGGTGAACCGATCGAGGAGCCCGTCGGAGACGACGAACCGTCGGTCGCCGAGGTGCTGGGTGCCGACGGCTCCGTCGAGGCCTGATCGACCGGACGGGAACCGGGACGGGATGGACGCCGGCGTCGAGGGTGTGCGCCTCCAGAAGGTGCTGGCCCGGGTCGGCTTCGGGAGTCGTCGCACCTGCGACGACCTCATCGCCGCCGGCCGGGTCCTGGTCAACGGGTCGGTGGCCCAGCTCGGACGACGGGTCGACCCTGAGACGGCCGTCATCCTGGTCGACGGTGCACCGGTCGGCATCCGGCCGGGACTCGTCCACTATCTGCTCAACAAGCCGGCCGGTGTGGTGACCACCGCCGACGATCCCCAGGGGCGTCCGGTCGTGGTCGACCTGGTGCCCGCCGAGCCACGGGTCTTCCCGGTGGGGCGCCTCGACCTCGACACCGAGGGGCTCCTCCTGTTGACCAACGACGGCGAGCTCGCCAACCGCATCACCCATCCCTCGTACGGGGTCGAGAAGGAGTATGTGGCGCACGTGGAGGGCTCGCCGAGCCGGTCCGGGCTGCGGCTGCTGCGAGAGGGAGTCGAACTCGACGACGGGATCACCGCTCCGGCGCGTGTGACGCCGGTCGAGCCGAACGTCCTTCGCCTGGTGATCCACGAGGGCCGCAACAGACAGGTGCGCCGCATGTGCGAAGCCATCGGACACCCGGTCCTCCGGCTGGTCCGGACCCGCATCGGACCCTTGTCCGATCGCTCGATCCGACCCGGCGCGTGGCGTCACCTCGAGACCGACGAACTGAGGGCGCTCGAACGGGCGGTCGCCGACGCATAAGCAGGCGGCCCGCAGAAGGGCCGGCCGGTAGCATCGGCAGCATGTCACGCCCTTCTCCTTCCCTTCGGGCACCGGCGCGCCCTTGGCGGGACGTCCGGTGAGCCGGCGGGCCACGGTCGTTGGCGTCGGCCTGATCGGTGGTTCGATCGGGATGGCGTTGAGGGAGGCGGGTTGGCACGTCAGCGGCGTCGATGCCGACGAGGCGTGTTGCACCCGTGGGCTCGAGTTGGGTGCCCTCGACGCCGTCGGCTGGGATCCGGCAGCCGAGGTCACCTTCGTGGCGGTCCCGGTCGGCATGATCGCCGGACTGGTCGGCGAGGCACTGGACGCTTCGCCCGCCGGGTTCGTGACAGACGCGGGCAGTGTCAAGGCGGCGATCGTCGAGGCGGTCGATGACCCACGGTTCGTCGGTGGCCACCCGATGGCCGGATCGGAACAGGATGGCATCGAGGGAGCCGATGCATCGATGTTTCGCGGGGCCAACTGGGTGCTGACCCCGGGGGCGGCGACCGCGGACGATGCCTTCGCCGGGGTGCGTTCGGTCGTGAGGTCACTCGACGCCGAGGTGGTGACGCTCTCGCCGGAGCGACACGACGCCCTTGTCGCCCTCGTCTCCCACGTTCCCCACCTGACCGCTGCGTCGCTGGTCGGCCTCGCCGCACGGAGGTCCGAGGAGCACTCTGCGGTGCTGCGCCTGGCGGCAGGTGGCTTTCGGGACATGACCAGGATCGCCGCAGGGCACCCCGGAATCTGGCCCGATATCTGTGCCGAGAACCGGACGGCCATCACCGGGGTTCTCGATGACCTGATCGGGGCGCTGGGGGAGGTGCGACGGGAGGTGGTCGAGTCCGACGAGGCGTGCCTGCTCGAACGTCTCGAATCGGCACGTGCGGCGCGGTTGAGCCTGCCCACCGGTGCGCCGCCGCCGTCCGATCTGCTCGAGGTCCGGGTTCCGGTGCTCGACCGCAAGGGCGAGATCGCCTCGGTCGCCGCCCTCGCCACGGACCTCGACGTCAACATCTACGACCTCGAGATCGCCCACTCCGCCGAGGGCGACCGGGGTGTCATCGTGCTGATCGTGGATGCTCCGCTGGCCGGCCGGCTCACGGAGGGCCTCGAGGGACTGGACTACCGGCCCACCTCGCGTCCGTTGGCGCAGGGCTGATCCGTGTCGGTGCTCGTTGTCGAACCGGGCGGACCGCTCCGGGGGAGCGTGTACGTGCCCGGTGACAAGTCGATCTCCCACCGCGTGCTGATGCTGGCGGCCCTTGCGGACGGCACGTCCGTGATCCGTGGGTTGAGCGATGGCCGGGACGTCCGCTGCACGCTGTCGATCATCGGGCAGATCGGTGCCGAAATGGACGAAGGTGCCGACGGGACCCTGCGGATCAGGGGAGGTCGACTGCACGAGCCCGGTGCCGTGCTCGACGTCGGAAACTCGGGGACCGGCATCCGCCTGCTGGCGGGGATGCTCGCCGGGATGCCGTTCCGGTCGGTGCTCGACGGCGATGCCTCGATCCGACGGCGCCCCATGGACCGCGTGCTGGTTCCGCTGGCGCAGATGGGCGCCCGTGTGTCCGGGTTCGACGGATCGATGTCGGCGCCGTTGACGATCGAGGGCGGTGGCCTGTCCGGGATCGACTACGAGCCGCCGGTGGCCAGTGCCCAGGTGAAGGGCTGCGTCCTGTTCGCCGGGTTGTCCGCTGACGGGCCCACGACGGTGGTCGAGCCGGCTCCGACCCGGGCACACACGGAAGAGTTGTTCGTCGCCACGGGCGTCGAGGTCGTCGCAGAACCCGGGCGGGTCAGTGTCGCGCCGGGAAGGCCACGGCCGTTCGAACACGATGTCGAGGGCGATCCATCGCAGGCCGCCTTCTGGGCTGTGGCAGCGTCGATCGTCCCCGACTCCGAGGTCGTTGTCCAGAACGTCTACCGGGGGCAGGGTCGCAACGGCTTCGTGGACGTCCTGCAGCGGATGGGCGCCGACCTGCACCACGATCCGGCAACCGGCGACCTGACGGTGCGTGCCGCCACCCTCGATGGCACGGTCGTGGGCGCCGACGAGGTGCCGGGGTTGGTAGACGAGATTCCGGTCCTCGCCGTTGCCGCAGCCTGCGCCGGGGGAGAGACCCGTTTCGAGGGCGTGGCGGAGCTCCGGGTCAAGGAGAGCGACCGGCTGGCCACGGTCGAGGAGTTCCTGGGGGCGATGGGGATACCGGCCCGGACCGAGGGCGATGTCCTGGTGGTGGAAGGCGGGCGTCTGCACGGCGCCTCCGTCGATTCGCACCACGACCACCGGATCGCCATGGCTGCGGCCGTGGCGGCGTTGGTGGCCGACGGTCCCACCACCATCGACGGTTGGGAGTCTGTGGCAACGAGTTACCCGGGCTTCGCCGATGATCTGCTCGGCCTGCGCTCCGGGGGAGACTGAAGGCATGCCCGGCCCGGATGTGATCGCCATCGACGGCCCGGCCGGCTCTGGCAAGACGACCATTGCCCGGGCGCTCGCCGACAGGCTGGGGTTGGCGTACCTCGACACCGGTGCCATGTACCGCGCCGTCGCATTCGCCGCCCTGCGGGCCGGAATCGACCTCCAGGACGAGGTGGCGCTGGCCCGCACCGCCCGGGCCATGGACCTGCAACTCGACCGGACCTCCTGCGTCGTCGACGGAGTCGACGCCACGCAGGCGATCCGGGGCCCCGAGGTCACCTCGGCGGTGAGCGTGGTGGCGGCGGTCGCCGACGTGCGCATCGACCTGGTGGGGCGCCAGCGGAACTGGGTCGCAGAACGGGGTGGCGGGGTCGTAGAGGGTCGCGACATCGGCTCGGTCGTATTCCCCGATGCCCTCCTCAAGGTGTACCTGACGGCCTCGCCGGAGGAGCGGGCGCGACGTCGGGCCGGCGAGACGGGCGGCATCGACGTCGAGGTGGTCGCCGCCGACATCCGTCGCCGTGATGCAGCCGACAGCGGCCGCAAGGTCAGCCCCCTCGTCGAGGCGGACGGGTCGGTCATCCTCGACACGTCCGACCTCACCGTCGACGAGGTGGTGGAGGCGATCGTGGCGCTGCTCCCATGAACGAATCGGACCTCGGACGGGAGATGAGCCGGGTCGACCGGTTCGCCTACCACTTCTTCTGGTCACTGCTCTGGCTGCTGCTCAAGGCATGGTTCCGCTTCCGGGTGGTCGGCAAGGAGAACCTGCCGAGCGAGGAGCCCTACATCCTCGCTCCGGTCCACCGGTCGTACCTCGACACGCCCGTTGGTGGCATGGCCACGTCCCGTCGCCTGCGGTTCCTCGGCAAGGAGTCGCTCTGGAAGTCGAGGCTCGGTGGCCGCTTCCTCACCATCGTCGGCGGCTTCCCGGTCGAGCGGGGGACAGCCGACCGGGCGGCGCTACGGGCCTGTCAGGAGGTTCTCGAACGTGGCGAGCCGATGGTGATGTTCCCCGAGGGCACGCGGCGGCATGGCCCGGTGGTGCTTGCCGAGGAGATGCACGCCGGTCCTGCCTTCGTTGCCACCCGGGCGGGCGTGCCGATCGTGCCGTTGGGCATTGCGGGTACCGACCACGCCATGCCGGGAGGCTCGCCCTTCATCCGGCCCACCAAGGTGTTCATCGTGGTCGGCGAACCGCTGAGGCCCCCGGTGGTGGAGGGGCGGGTGCAGCGTCGTGTGGTCGAGGAGTTGACCGAGGAACTGCGTCAGCGGATGCAGGCGGTGTTCGACGAGGCGCAGCGGCTGGCGGGACGGCCGGCGCTGCCGCGGCCTGTGCCCCTGGAAGAGGCCGACGGGGACTGAGCGCTCAGATCCGGTCGAGGGAGGCCAGCGCCCCGGACGCTGCGACGGAGCGGTCGTCGAAGTGGGCCATTGGCGGTGGTCCGGCGAATCCGAACCCAGCGAAGCCGCGGATGGTCGCCAACAGGTCGCGGAGGTTGCGTGGCGGTGGGAAGTACTCGTCCTCCTCGGTGTGTTGAACCACCTCGACGCCGTCTGTCGGGTCGAGTGTGGCGAGCACCGCGTCGACGACCTCGTCGGGGGCCGAGGCTCCGGCGGTGACGCCGACCGTGCCGGAGAGGTCGTCGGGGAGTTCGTCGGCCCGGTTGATCCAGACCACCCGTGGGCAGCCGGCCTCCTCGGCCAACTTGACGAGGGCCCGGGTGTTGGAGCTGTTGGTCGAGCCGATCACGACGACGGCGTCGCAGTGGTCGACCAGCTCGAGCAGCGCCCCCTGGCGGTTGGTGGTGGCGAAGCAGAGGTCGCTACGGTCCGGCGACCACAGGGCCGGCCAGCGTTCGTGGGCGGCATCTAGGACACCGGACCAGTCGCGGTGGCTGAGCGTCGTCTGGGCGAGGACCGCCACGTCTTCGCCGAGGTCGGGGAGTGCGTCGACCTCGGCGGGGGATTCGACCCGGTGCATGGCCTCGGGTGCCACGGCGATGGTGCCCACCGCCTCCTCGTGGCCCTCGTGGCCTACGTAGACGATCTGGAAGCCCTTGCGGGCACGGGTCTTGACCTCGTGGTGGACCTTGGTGACGAGCGGGCAGACCGCATCGACCGTGTAGCCGCCGACGTCGTGTGCCCGCCGGACGACGTCGGGGGCCGAACCGTGGGCGGAGAGCATGACCGGTGCACCTTCGGGGACTTCGGCGATGTCCTCGACGAACACCACGCCCAGCGCTTCGAAGCGTTCGACCACGAGCTTGTTGTGGACGATCTCGTGGTAGCAGTGGACGGGCCCGTCGAAGGCCCGGACCAGCCAGGTGAGGGCCTTGATGGCCATCTCGACACCGGCACAGAAGCCCCGGGGCTCGGCGAGCAGCACGCGGGTGACCTCCACGGGTCGGACCCTAGCCCTCACGTGGTGGCGCACCCCTTCGGTAGCCTTGGCGCCATGTCGGCCCCCGTGGTGGTCGCCGTCGCCTCCGATTCGCCTGCGCAGCGGGCCGGGGTCGCGCCCGGCGACTGCATCCTCGCAATCAACGAGCAGGTTCCCCGCGACGTCATCCAGTACCAGCTGCTGGTCGACGAGCCGTCGCTGCTGCTCGACGTCGACCGTGGCGGGCTGCGCCACGACATCGAGGTCGACAAGGCGGCCGGTGCGCCGCTGGGCATCGAGGTCGACAGTCCGCTGTTCGACCGGGTCCAGACCTGCGACAACCACTGCGAGTTCTGCTTCATCTACCAGTTGCCACCGGGGATGCGCCGCAGCCTGTACCTCAAGGACGACGACTACCGCCTGTCGTTTCTGTACGGCAACTTCACGACGCTGACCCGGTTCACCGAGGCCGACCTCGAGCGGGTTGTCACCGAGCGGCTCAGCCCGCTCTACGTGAGCATCCACGCCACCGATCCGGGTAAGCGCACCGAGATGTTGCGCAACCGACGGGGTGGCACCAGCCTGCGGTGGCTGTGGGCGCTCCTCGACCAAGGCATCGAGGTGCACGGCCAGGTGGTGGTGTGTCCCGGCGTCAACGACGGCCTGTGGCTCGAGGACACGCTCGCCGGCGTCGCCGAGAGGTTCAGCGAACTGGCCAGCCTCTGCGTGGTGCCGCTCGGGGTGAGCCGGCACGCCGATGAGGAGCGGATGCGGCCGCACACGGCCGGTGAGGCGGCCTTCGTGGTCGACACGGTCGAGGCGTGGCAGGGGGTGTTCCTAGCTGCCGTCGGTCGCCGGCTGGTCTTCGCCGCTGACGAGTACTACCTGCTGGCCGGCCGCGGGTTTCCGCCCGCCGAAGCCTACGAGGGCTTCCCGATGCACGAGGACGGGATCGGCATGGCCCGCTCGTTCGAAATGGGCTTCCTGGGCGAAGGATCCGGTGGTCCCGGGCCCGGGACATCGGGCTTCTTCCGGGCGGTCGACGGGGCCCCGGCGGTGGGTTTCAGGGCGCCCCGCACGGACGGCCATGTTCATCTGCGGGCCCGGGGTGACGCCCCGGTGGCGGTGCTGACCGGCGAGTTGGGTGCACCGGTGCTCGGGCCGCTGGTGGACGGCCTGGGCCGGCCCGACGTGCGTGTGTTGGCGGTCGGGAACCGCTTCTTCGGCGGCAACGTGGGCGTTACGGGCCTGCTCGTCGGCGAGGACCTCGCCCGGGTGCTGGGCGACGAGCCGGAGGGCCACCGGTACCTGCTGCCGGATGTCTGCCTCAGCGGCGGCCGGTTCCTGGACGGCCTGGTGCCCGATGACCTGCCGCGTCCGGTGGAGGTCGTGGCGACCGATGGGGCTGCGCTCCGGGGGGCGCTGGCATGACCCCCGTCGTTGCGATCGTCGGGCGGCCGAACGTCGGCAAGTCGACGTTGCTGAACCGGATAATCGGCCGGCGCGAGGCGATCGTCGAGGAGCGCCCCGGCGTGACCAGGGACCGCAAGGAGGTCGACGCCGCGTGGCAGGGCCGTCCGTTCACGCTCATCGACACCGGGGGCTGGCTGACCGGCGGCGACTCGCTCGACGAGCAGGTCAGCCGGCAGAGCGAGAAGGCGATCGCCGATGCCGATGTCGTGCTGTTCGTAGTCGATGCGACCGTCGGGGTCACCGAGGACGATGACCGGGTGGCTGCGCTGCTGCGTGGCCGTGCCGACTCGGTGATCGTGGTCGCCAACAAGGTCGACGACCGGGTGCACGAGGCGGCCAGCTGGGAGCTGCTTTCGTTGGGACTCGGCGATCCGGTATCGGTCAGCGCCCTGCACGGTCGGGGGACCGGCGACCTGCTGGACCGCCTCGTCGGGTTGTTTTCGGAGGAGGCCGATGAGGGTGCGTCAGGCGGGGACGAGGAACAAGCCGAGCCCCGGGTGCTGGGCGTGTCCATCGTCGGGCGTCCGAACGTCGGCAAGTCGACGCTGTTCAACCGCCTCATCGGAGAGGAGCGGGCCGTCGTGCACGACCGTCCCGGCACCACACGAGACTCGGTCGACACCGTCGTCGAGACAGGGCACGGCCCGGTCCGGTTCATCGACACCGCCGGAATGCGCCGCAAGGCGAGGATCGACGAGGACACCGAGTACTACTCGCTGGTCCGTGCGCTCAGGTCGGTCGACACGTCGGACGTGGCGCTGCTGGTGATCGATTCCACGATCGGTGTCACGCATCAGGACCAGCGTCTCGCCGAGCGGGTCGACGCTGCCGGGTGTCCGATCGTGGTTCTGCTCAACAAGTGGGACCTGTGCGACACCGAGCAGCGGGCGGACGTCACCGAACAGGTGGGGCAGCGCCTCCACTTCGTCGGAGATGCTCCGGTCCTGCGGATCAGCGCCCTGACGGGGAAGAACGTGGGGCGCCTCTGGCCGGCGCTGGCCGAATCGATCGAGGACTACCGCACGCGGATCCCCACGCGCCGGGTCAACGACGTGGTCCGGGCTGCACAGTCCGAGCATCCGGCGCCTGCGGGTGCACGGGTCCTGTACGCCACCCAGGGCGCCACCGACCCTCCGACGTTCACGCTGTTCGCCAATCGGGAACTGCCCAGGACGTGGCTGCGTTACCTCGAGCGGCGCCTGCGCGAGGACCTGGGGTTGGGCTCGACGCCCATCAAGTTGCGGGTGCGTCGTCGCTCGGAATAGGTGGATTCGGGAGGTCGGATCCTGATGACGGCAGGGATTCGACTGTCCTTCGGGTGGCGGTCCCGGACGGGGGTTACGATGGGCGCGAATGCGCACTCCGGTACTCACCCTCGTGGGCCTCGTGTGTCTGGCAGCCACGTTCAGCTGGGCACGTTCGGCGCGCCACCGCTATCGGCTGATCCACCGGATTGATGCCGAGGTCTCGCCTGACGCCTACACGCTGGCCTGGTCGACCTTCCGCAAGGAGTCCCACGCGGCGATCCTCTACGGGTTGTTGGCGGTCGCGTCGCTCGTCAACGCCTACTTCGATCCGGCCAGTGTGTCGATCGTGTTCGCCCTCGTCGGCCTGCCGGCCCTGGTCTCCACTGTCTGGGCGCGCAACGCCGTGCGCGAGGCACGTATGGCACGCCAGAGGATCGACATCGAGAGACGTGCCCAGGAGGCGCTCGACCAGGAGGACCTGGCCCCCAAGGCGTGGGCTGCCCGGTTGGCCCCCGAGGACCTCCCCGAGTTCTCCGGGTTCGACGTGGGACGCGTCTACCAGGCCGGCACCGGCTTCATGGCAGGCGACTTCTTCGACGTATTCAAGGCCTCACCGACGCGGCTTGCAGCTGTCATTGGCGACGTTGCCGGCCATGGCATCGAGGCGTCCATCACCGCCTTCCAGGCCAAGTACCTGCTGCGGTCGTTCCTCGCCCAGTTCCGCGACCCGGCGCAGGCGCTGGAGGAACTCAACCGGCAGATGGCGTCGGTCGAGCGGGGCGAGGAGTTCATCTCGCTGGTCGTTCTGGTGTTCGACACCGAGGCTGAGACGCTGCGGTATGCCTCGGCGGGCCATCCGGCCACCTTCCTGTTCCATGAGCGCGAGGTGCGACCGCTGCGTTCGACGGGTCCTCTGCTGATGCTCGATTCGGGCAGCACCTTCTTCAGTCGCGAGATTCCGCTCGAGCGTGACGACATGGTGTTGCTCTACACCGACGGGCTGGCCGAGGCCCGGACCGGTGATGAGCAGTTCGGTGAGCAGCGGATTGGTGACGCCCTGCGTCGCAACCCGGGCATCGCCCCCGACGTTCTCTGCAAGCAGTTGCTGGATGCGGTCAACGACTTCAGCCACGGCATCGTCGAGGACGACATCGCCATCCTGGCGATCCGCAAGACCTGATCCGGGTTTCTCCTGATGCCCTGGTGCGCCTCGTGCGACAGGTACCTCAGCCCGAACGCCGTGTCGGTGGTCGGCACCTGTCCCACGTGCGGCGACCGTGTCGAGGACTCGGATGGCAACCCTGCGAGGTCGCAGAAGATCCCGTGGCACTTCTGGGTGTTCGCCTCTGCTGCCGCGCTCTACCTGGCTTGGCGCCTGCTGGAGGGCGTCGTCGAGTTGGTGACCTGAGGCTTTCCCCTGGTTCAGCGCCAGGGGGAGACCGCTCTTTCGGCCATCGGGAAGATCACCTCGTCGGAGCCGACATCTTCGGTGGCGGCCGAGCGTTCTGCGTCGGTGAGGGGGGCGAAGCGGGCGGCTGCTCTGATTGCCTGTCGTGCCGTGGCGGGGTCGCTGGGGGTGCAGAATGCGTGGACGCCGGGGATCGACAGGGAGAACCGGACTCCGCGCTCGATGCCTGAGTCTGTGCGCTGGGGTTCGTACCAGGTCATCGCGTCGGGCCGGCGGTCGCCCCATGGTCGCCAGGCCACGGCCTTGATGGCCATGACGCCGACGTCTCGGGCAGCGCATTCGGCCAGCAGCGCCTCGGCGTCGGCCCGGTAGGCGGGGTCCGCCCAGACGCGTGGGTAGACGGGGAACATGACCGTGTCGACGTCGTAGCGGCGGATGGCCTCGAGGTGGGCCCGGGGGGCGCCGAGGTCGTGGCCGGTGATGCCGATGAAGCGTGTGAGGCCCTGCTCGCGGGCGTCGATGATCACCTCGAAGGCCTCGGTCCTGCGGTCGAGTTCGTCGACCGAGGTGACCCCGTGGGCCTGGTAGAGGTCGAGGTGGTCGACCTGGAGGCGGGTGAGCGTCTTGTCGAGGCGTGATCGTGCCCAGTCGTGCTCGGTCTCGCGGGTCTTGCCGGCGATGAACAGTCGGTCGCGCAGTGCCGGGAGGTGGGGCCCGACGGCTCGTTCGGCGAGGCCGTAGCCGGGGGCGATGTCGAGGTGGTTCAGGCCGGCGGTGAGGGCGTCGGCCAGGAACGGCTCGGCGGCCTCGGGGGAGTCCGTGGCGAAGGCGGCCCCGCCCAGGATGGCGACGCTGCTGTGGTGTCCGGTGCGGCCGAGGCGGCGCGTCTCCATCTCAGGGTCCCTCGTGGCCGGCGGCAAGGAGGCGGTTGCCGGTGCCGTCCCGTGGCCGTTCGCAAAGCGGTCGTTCGGCATGTGCGCCGCTGGTCAAGTCCATTGGTCCATGCTCGCATGGACGTTTCGGAGCCGTCGCAGCGGCCGTCGCCGGTAGGGTTGCGGCTCCACAGCGGGCTGTGGCGCAGCTTGGTTAGCGCGTCGGTCTGGGGGACCGAAGGTCGGGAGT
>DCXR01000056.1 GCA_002329075.1 Candidatus Neomicrothrix sp. UBA2131 | reverse complement strand
TGGCGACCCTCCGACCCGACCAGGTCGGCTTCGCCGCACCGGACCGCCTACAGTGACCGCTAGCCTGCCCGCCAGACCAGGCGGTGTTCCGGGACAGGGTCGTCCGTCGCCGCCGGAATCCGCCCACGACATCGCCACCACATTGCCGCCCCGGAGGCCGCGTTGACCGAGATACCCGAGCACCTCCTCAAACGAGCCGCAGCGGCCCGCGCCGCCAAGTCCGGCGAGGACCCTCCCGCAGACACCCCGACCGAGGCGACGGCCACCGCCTCGGCAGCCGAGGTGCCTGCCGAGGCCGCACCAGCCCCGGTGGTCGAGGCCGCACCTGAGCCCCTGGCGCCATACATCGTCGCCCATAACGCCCGCAGGAAGATCCCCTGGTGGGCGGTTTCGGCACTTCTGCTGCTCCCACTCTGGGCCTTCACATACGTCGGCACCCTCGAGCGGCCGCCCCAGGAGGTCGCCGCCGTCCTCGACGACGGCGACCACGTCTACGACGCCCGGTGCGCCAGCTGCCACGGCGCCACAGGCGGCGGCGGAAGCGCATACCCCCTCGCTGACGATGAGGTCCTCGCCACCTTCCCCTCGGTCGCCGACCACGTGGTCTGGGTGGTGCAGGGATCCGACTCCGTCGGGCTCGGCAACTCCTACGGAGACCCGGCTCAGGGCCGGACGGTCATCGGCGGCATGCCGGGCTGGGGCGATGTCCTCACCAAGAAGGAACTACTCGGGGTCGTACTCCACGAGCGGGCTCGCCTGAACGACTCCGACGAGGATGCCGCACTCGCCGATGCGATCGACGACGCAATCCTCGACGGCACGCTCGACCTCGGTGGCCACTTCGACCCGGTGACCATCACGGCACAGGAGGTCGACGACCTGCTGGCGTCAGCCTCGGGCGACGGCCACTAGGCAACCTCGTGCCCGGTTCGCCGACCGGGCGCGTCACCCACCGGCCATGAGCGCC
The DNA here is from genome assembly GCA_002329075.1 of Candidatus Neomicrothrix sp. UBA2131. Taxonomy (GTDB): domain Bacteria; phylum Actinomycetota; class Acidimicrobiia; order Acidimicrobiales; family MedAcidi-G1; genus S20-B6. The sequence continues at coordinate 15,199 of DCXR01000056.1, read as the reverse complement.
CACGTCCACGACCTCCTCGTCGTCGGTGGCGGCCCAGCTGGTGCCGCCACCGCCTACTGGGCGGCCAGCGCCGGGCTCGACGTCGTCTTCGTGGAGAAGAAGGAATTCCCCCGCGAAAAGACCTGCGGCGACGGCCTGACCCCGCGGGGCGTCCACCAGGTCGAGGAGATGGGGCTGGCGGATGCGTTGTCGCCGTTCCACCGGTTCGGTGGCCTGCGCACGATCGCCCACGGTCGCACCATCGAGATGTCATGGCCCGGGCATCCCGTCTACCCGGACTACGGCTACGTGGTGCGCCGGTGCGACCTCGACCAGTTCGTCGCCGAGAACGCCGTCGCCGCCGGAGCAACGCTGCTCCTGTCGACCGAGGCGTTGCGTCCCATCGAGGGCGAGGACGGTCGGATCGGCGGTGCGGTGGTCCAAGACAGGGACGGATCGACCGAAGGAACCGAGTCGACGATCCTCGCCCGGTACGTGGTCGTCGCCGACGGCGCCAACTCCCGGTTCGGTCGTGCGCTCGGCACCGTACGCGATCGCAGCTATCCGATGGGCATGGCGATCCGCACCTACTACGAGAGCCCGGCCCACGACGATCCCTGGATCGAGAGCGCACTCGACGTTCGCGACCGAAGGGGCAACGCCATGCCCGGCTACGGCTGGATCTTCCCGGTCGGCAACGGGACGATCAACGTCGGGGTGGGGCTGCTTTCGACCTTCCGCGACTACAGGGAGGTGAACACCTCCTTCCTGATGGAGGAGTTCGCCCATTCCCTACCGGAGCACTGGGGCATCGACCCTACGAAGCCAGTCCAGCCCCCCACCGGTGGACGCCTGCCGATGGCCGGATCGGTCGGTCCCAAGGCCGGCCCCAACTGGCTGGTCGTCGGTGATGCCGCCGGCGCCGTCAACCCGTTCAACGGGGAGGGCATCGACTACGCCTACGAGACCGGTCGGCTGGCCGCCGGGCTCATCGCCGAGGCGGCGGCACGCAGCGACGACGCCGTGCTCACCCGCTATCAGGGGATGCTCGAGGAGGAGTACGGCCTCTATTTCAAGGTGGCCAACCTTTTCGCCAAGGTGATCGGGAACCCGGTCCTCGTCCGGGAACTCACCCGGGTGGGTATGCGTTCGAAGCCACTCATGGAATGGGCGCTCCGGGTCATGGCGAACCTGTTGCGCGACGAGGAGCGGGGCGCCGCCGAAGCGGCCTACGGGGCCATTGCCGCGGTCGTGCGCCTGGTGCCCGACCGCTTCACCAGGGTGGGGGCGGCATAGGCAGTTTCGGCACTTCGGCCGGATTGGCGCCGCTCGGCCCCTCTCTGCGGGGAGAATGGCTGCCGTGACCTCAGGATCCTCTCCGAGCAGTGCCCCTGCGTGGGCTGCGCTGGCCGACCTCGCCGGCCGGGCGGGCGTCGTCTCGCTCCGGGAGCGGTTCGCGCTCGACCCCTCCCGGTCGGAACACTTTGCCGGAGGGGTCGGCGACCTCTGGGTCGACTGGTCCCGTCACCCGGTCGACGACGAGGTCATGGGCCTCCTGTGTGATCTGTCCGAGCAGCGCGACGTGTCCGGGTTCTGTGCGCGGATGCTGGCAGGCGACATGGTCAACCCGACGGAGGGACGGTCCGCCACACACACGGCGCTACGTGCATCGGACGGCGACGAGACCCTGGGGCGGATGGTCGACCTGGCCGACAGCATCCGCGACGGCTCGTACACCGGCGCCACGGGTGAGCCGGTCCGGGCCGTAGTGAGCCTGGGCATCGGTGGCTCGTACCTGGGCCCCACCATGGCCCACGAGGCGCTCGCCCACCTGGCCCACCCCGACGTGACGGTGCGCTTCTCGTCAAGCCTCGACGGTGCCGACCTGACCGCCGCACTCGACGGCCTCGACCCTGCCACCACCCTCGTGGTCGTCTGCTCGAAGTCGTTCACCACGCCGGAGACGATGGTCGCCGCCGATGCCGCAACGGCGTGGCTGCGGGAGGGCGTCGGCGACGACCTCTCCCTGCATCTCGCCGCCGCCACGGCTGCGCCACAGCGCGCAGACGACCGCGGCTTGGACCCCGACCTCGTGTTCCCCCTCGCCGAGTCGGTGGGTGGCCGCTTCTCGCTGCCGTCGGCGGTCGGGCTGGCCCTCATGGTCGCCATCGGCCCAGAGGCGTTCCGCGCGATGCTGGCCGGGATGCATGTCGTCGACAGGCACCTGGGCGAAACGCCCGTCGCCGCGAACGTGCCGGTGCTACTCGGCCTGCTCGACGTGTGGCACCGCTCGTTCCTGGGTGCGACAAGCCTCGCCGTGGTCCCGTACAGCCACGCGCTGCGACGCCTCCCCGACCATCTCCAGCAGTTGATGATGGAAAGCCTTGGCAAGCGGGTCACGGCCGACGGTTCCCCGACCAACGGGCCGACCGGACCCGTGGTCTGGGGTGCCGGTGGCACCGACGCCCAGCATGCGTTCTTCCAGTTGCTGCACCAGGGCACCGATGTCGTGCCGGTGGACCTCATCGGCGTGGCCCGGTCGGTGGTCGACCCGTTGGGCACGCGCCACGAGGCACTGATGGCCAACCTCCTGGCCCAGGCCGAGGCCCTGGCGTTCGGCCGCACCGAAGCGGAGACCGCAACCCTCGATGTCGCTCCCGACCTGGTCGCCCACCGGGTGTTCCCCGGCAACCGGCCATCGACCGTGGTCCTGCTCCCCGAGTTGTCGCCGTCGACTCTCGGCCAACTGGTGGCCCTCTACGAGCACCGGACGGTCGTACAGGCGGCGGTGTGGGGCGTCAACCCGTTCGACCAGTGGGGGGTCGAGTTCGGCAAGGACCTGGCGACCCGCTTCGGTGGCCTGTTGGCGGACGGAGACGATCGACAGGAGCCGTCATCCGGTCTGATCCGCCGCTATCGGAAGCTACGCGACCCGGACTGAGGCCGCAGCTTCGACAGCGGCCGAGATGGTCGCCTCGATGACCTCGTCGTCGTGGGCCAGGCTCGGGAAGAGAGCCTCATAGGCGCCCGGGGCCAGGGCCACCCCCCGTTCGAGGAGGGCATGGAAGACCTGAGGGTAGATGCCGTTGTCGGCGAGGGCCTGTGCCTCGTCGAAGTCGGTTGGTGGAACATCGCCGAAGAACAGGCCGAGCAGCGGACCGACCCGTGGCAGGACCGCCGTCAGGCCAGAACCGGTAAGGGCATCAGCGAGGCCGTCCGCCAGACGGGTGGCCGTTGCCGTCAGGCGGGCATGGGCGTCGGCGTCGAGCAGTTCGAGGGTGGCACGTCCGGCGGCCATGGCCAGCGGGTTCCCGGACAGGGTGCCGGCCTGGTAGACGCCACCCAGCGGGGCGAGGTGGTCCATGACGTCCCAGCGTCCGCCGAAGGCACCGACCGGGAGCCCGCCGCCGATGACCTTGCCGAAGCACCACAGGTCGGGGGTGACGCCGAAGTACTCGGCGGCACCTCCGACGGCCAGGCGGAAGCCGGTGATGACTTCGTCGAAGACGAGCAGCGCACCGGCGGCGTCGCAGGCCACCCGCAGCCCCTCGAGGAAGCCGGGCACCGGGGCGACCAGGCCCATGTTGGCTGCCACCGGTTCGACGATGACGGCGGCGACCGTGTCGTCGAGTTCGGGCACCACGTTGTAGGGGGCGACGACCGTGTCGACGACCGCCCCGTCGGTGACGCCGTCGCACCCGGAGAGCCCCTGGCTGGCGACGCCGCTTCCGCCGGCGGCGAGGAGGGAGTCGGCGTGGCCGTGGTAGCAGCCGGCGAACTTGACTATGCGGTTCCGGCCGGTGGCACCCCGGGCCAGCCGGATGGTCGACATGGTGGCCTCGGTGCCGCTGGAGACGAACCGGACCGACTCGAGCCCGGCGATCCGGTCGACGACCATCTCGGCCAGGACCACTTCGGCCTCGGTGGGGGCGCCGTAGGTGGTGCCTGCGGCGGCGGCCCTGGTGACCGCCTCGACGACCTTCGGGTGGGCGTGGCCGAGAATGCCGGGCCCGTACGACTGGACGTAGTCGATATAGCGGCGGCCGTCGACGTCGTAGACGTAGGGGCCCTCGGCCCGTTCGACGAAGTAGGGGGTGCCGCCGACGGACCGGAAGGAACGGACCGGCGAGTTGACGCCACCCGGGATGACCCGCTGTGCCCGGGCGAAGAGTTCGGCGCTGCTCACCCGGCGAGCGCCTCGGCCGCACGGCGGGCCAGGTACGTGAGGATGAAGTCGGCGCCGGCACGCTTGATGGCGAGCAGGTGTTCCATGGCGACGGCGTCACCGTCGATCCAGCCGTTGGCAGCGGCGGCTTCGACCATGGCGTATTCGCCGCTCACGTGGTATGCCGCCAGCGGAACGTCGACCTCGTGGCGGACGCGGGCGATCACGTCCAGGTAGGCGAGGGCGGGCTTGACCATCACCATGTCGGCACCCTCGGCGAGGTCGGTCCGGATCTCCTCGAGTGCCTCGCGGGCGTTGGGCGGGTCCTGCTGGTAGCCCTTGCGGTCTCCCCCGCCGACGATCTGCACGTCGACGGCGTCGCGGAAGGGTCCGTAGAGCGACGAGGCGTACTTGGCGGAGTAGGCGAGGATCGCCGTGTCACCGTGTCCGGATTCGTCGAGGGCGGCCCGGATGGCGGCGACCTGGCCGTCCATCATTCCGGAGGGTGCGCACACGTTGGCGCCGGCATCGGCCTGGGCGACGGCGGCCCGTTGGTAGACCTCGAGGGTGGCGTCGTTGTCGACGCTGCCGTTGCCGTCGAGGATGCCGCAGTGGCCGTGGTCGGTGTACTCGTCGACGCACAGGTCGGCCATGAGGACGACGTCGTCGCCGACCTCGTCGCGCAGGTCGCGCAGCGCCACCTGGACGATGCCGTCGGGGTTCCATGCCTCGGAGCCCTCGGGGTCCTTGGAGGCCGGTATGCCGAAGAGGATCACGGCCGGCACGCCGAGGTCGCGCAGGGCGGCCACCTCGGTTCGGAGGCTGGAGCGGGTGTGCTGGACGACGCCCGGCAGGGACACCACCGGCTGGGGTTCGTCGATGCCCTGGCGCACGAACATTGGCGCCACGAGGTCGTCGACGCCGAGGCGCGTCTCGGCGACGAGGCGGCGGAGGGTTGCGGTGCGACGCAGGCGGCGTAGCCGACGCTCGGGGAACATCACGGCAGAAAGCCTACGGAGGGCCGTGGGGCGGTCCCTCAGCGAGCAGTCCAGGCGCAGGCGGCGTCGACGAGTCCTTCGACCGAATGGGGATCGGCCTCGACGACGCTGTAGCCCGCTTCTGCTGCGGCGGTGGCGCTGATCGGTCCGATGCAGATCGCAAGGGCCGGCGTGGGCCCACCGGCGAGGTCGGTGTAGCGGCGGACGGTGGATTCGGCCGTGAAGACGACGGCATCGGCTTCTCGGGCGGCAGCCAACACCTCGGGGTCGGTGTCGGGTTCGACGTTTCGGTAGGCGACCACGACGTCGACGTCCCAGCCTGCCGCCCGGAGGCCGTCGGGGAGGACGTCGCGGGCGACCTCGGCGCGGGCCAGCAGGATCCGTCCGCCGCCGGCCGGCGGTGGTGGGAACTCCCCCAAGAGGCCCTCGGCGACGGCCCGAGCGGGGATGAGGTCGACCGCTAGGCCTGCGGCGATCAGCGGCACGGCGGTTCTGGGGCCGATCGCGGCGAACCGGGTGTCGGAGGGGATCGTCCCGTCGAGCCTGTCGGCGATGCGGCGGGCACCGTTGGGCGAGGTCACGACCACCCAGTCGAAGGCGTCGACGTCGGCGACGGCCGCAGCGAGTGCTGCCCCCCCGTCGGCCGGGTCGGCTATGGCGATGACGGGGAGTTCGACGACCCGGGCGCCGCGGTCTGCGAGGGCGCCAGAGAGCGTCCCGGCCTGGTCGGTGGCCCTGGTCACGACGAGGGTCCGGTCGGCCAGCGGCAGGTCGGTGTTCAAGCCGGCCCCAGCAGGGCGGCGCCGCCCCGTTCGTCGAGGAGGTGACGGGCCAGGGCACGACCGACCGTCCCGGGGTCGGCGCCCTGTCGGGTTTCGAGTAGGAGGGTGTCGCCTTCGGGCGAGGAGATGGCACCGGTCAGACCGACAGAGCCGTCGTCGAGCACCCGGGCGTGTGCGGCGACCGGCAGGTCGCACCCGGATCCCAGTTCGGCCAGGAACCCCCGCTCGGCATCGACGGCCAGTCGAACGGCCGAATTCTCGATCCCTGAGAGGAGGGCGGCGGTCGTGGCGTCGTCGGCACGGCATTCGACGGCGAGGGCGCCCTGGGCGACCTGGGGCAGCAGGACCCCGGGATCGAGCGGGTCGACGACGTCGGGGACGAGGCCGAGACGGTCGAGGGCGGCCTGGGCTACGACGACAGCGTCGACGTCCGCTGTCCGGGCCAGGCGGGTGGCGATGTTTCCGCGCAACGGCTCGAATCGCAGGTCGGGGCGCCGGTGGGCAAGGTGCGCCCGGCGTCGGATGGATCCGGTGGCGACCCTGGCGCCTTCGGGCAGGTCGGCAAGGCGGCAACCCACGAGTGCGTCGCGCGGATCGCCCCTTTCGGGGATCGCTGCGAGGAGGAGGCCGTCCGGGGTGAGGGCCGGGAGGTCCTTGGCCGAGTGGACGGCGAGGTCGGCACGGCCGTCCAGCACGGCTGCCTGTATCTCCTTCACGAAGACGCCCTGACCACCCATCTGCTCGAGGGGCGTGGTGCGATCCAGGTCGCCGGTGGTTGCAACGACGACGAACCCGACTTCGATGCCGGGGTCTGAGCTCCGCAAGAGGTCTGCGACGCGATCGGCCTGCCAGAGGGCGAGTGGGCTGCCCCGGGTTGCGACCAGGATGCGCACGGCGGTCTCCTCGACCATCGGGCCCTGTGGCCTAGAGGTCGAAGAGGTCGCGCAGGGCCTCTGCCAGGCGCTCGCCGCGGGCGGTGCCGGCGGCGTCCTTGAGCCGGATGGTCGGCTCGTGTAGGAGCTTTCCGACGATGCCGGCCGCGATGGCCTCGACGACCTCGCGTTGGCGGTCGTCGAGTTCGCCGAGGCGACCCACAAGGCGGTCGAGTTCACCGGAGCTCACCTGGTTGCCGCGGGCACGGAGTGCGGCCACTATCGGCGCCACCGAGCGGGCGGTGGATTCGTCGACGTAGCGGTTGAGTTCGGCATCGACGATGGCCTGTACGGCGGTGATCTCACGTCGGCGCTCGGCAAGGCCGACCTCGGCGAATGCCCGGAGGTCGTCCATGTCGAGCAGGGTGACACCATCCAGTTCAGCGGCGGCCGGATCGACGTCGCGTGGCACGGCAATGTCGACGATCAGGATGTCGCGGCCGCCACGCAGGCTGACGACGGCGTCCAGGTCTCCGTGTTCGAGGATCACGGACGAGGCACCGGTCGAGGTGAGCAGCACGTCGACCTCGGCCAGGTGCCTGGGCAGTTCGTCGAGGCGGACGGCGACACCGCCGAGTCGGGCCGCCACGTCGACGGCCCGCTCCCAGGTGCGGTTGGCGACGAGGATCTCGGAGACGCCACCGCCGTGCAGCGCACGGGCGAGGCCCTCCCCCATCTCGCCGGCTCCGACGACCAGCACGCGACGTCCCTCGAGGCCGCCGAGGCGTTCCTTGGCCATGGCCACTGCGGCCTGCGAGACGGAGGTGATGTTGCGGGAGATGGCGGTCTCGGTTCGGACCCTCTTGCCGACCTCGAGGGCGTGGCGGAACAGCGGGTTGAGGACGGGGCCGACCGTGCCCTCGGCGGCGCCGGTCTCCCACGAGGTGCGGACCTGGCCGAGGATCTCGTGCTCGCCGATGACGGCCGAGTCGAGGCCGGATGCCACGGCGAAGAGGTGACGGGCTGCATCGCCGTCGTAGAGGCAGGTCAGGTGGTCGCTGAACTCTTCGGGTGGGACGTGGGAGGTGTCCTCGAAGAACTCCCGGATGTCCTGGTAGCCACCGTGGAACTTCTCGGCGAAGGCGTAGACCTCGATGCGGTTGCAGGTCGAGAGCACAACCGCCTCGGTGATGTGCTCTCGGGAGGTCAGGTCGGCCAGCACCTTGGGGAGGAGCGACTCGGCGACCGTCATGCGCTCGAGCAGGTCGAGCGGAACGGTGCGGTGGTTCAGGCCGACGACGACGACCGACACGGGTCAGGGTCTCCTGCGATTGGCGGGGATGGGCGGGTAGGCCGACGCTGCGATGCAACGCAACGCCGGGGTACCAGCATTCCCGACCGGGTGGTGGATTGACAACCCTGCGGCGAGGGGGATCGGATGCATCATCCGGTGGCCCGGGTCGCACCCCGTCGATGTTCGTAGTAGCCGAGGATGTGGAGTTCGGTGGCGAGGTCGACCTTGCGCAGGCCGACGTCGTCGGGAACGGTCACCAGGGTGGGGGCGAAGTTGAGGATCGACCGGACGCCGGCGGCCACGAGGCGGTCGACGGCGCTCTGGGCGGCTGCGGCAGGGGTGGCGACGATGCCGACGAGGCAACACGACTCCTTGACGACCTTCGGGAGTTCGTCGACGTGCCGGACGGTGACGCCGGCGATCCTGCGACCGACGACGACCGGGTCGGCGTCGACGATGGCTGCCACCGGGAAGCCGCTGGCTCCGAATCCGTCGTAGCGGCTGAGGGCCTTGCCGAGGTTTCCTGCGCCGACGATGACGACGGGGGCAGGTTCGCTGCCGCCGAGGATGCGTCCGATCTGCTGCACGAGGAAGCCGACGTCGTAGCCGACGCCGCGGGTGCCGTAGGAGCCGAGGTAGGAGAGGTCCTTGCGGACCTTGGCGGCGTTGACGCCCGCCAGTTCTGCGAGCTGTTGGGACGAGACGGTGGTGGTGCCGTCCTCGGCGAGTTCGACCAGGCCCCGGAAGTAGACGGGCAGGCGGACGACGGTGGCCTCGGGAAGCGAGCCGGCGGTGTCCGCTGGGGGATCGTTCCGGGCTGCCATGACTCCAACCTACGCGCTCGTGAAGCCGTTCACATGGTATTTTGGTTGTGGACTCCAACCACTGCCGCTGCGGCGCAGGATCCCCTCCCGAACCCGCTCAGCCGGCCATGACGACGAACTGCACGACCGCTGCACCGAGGAGGGCGAGGAGCAGGACCGCCACGGCAATCGTGGTTCCGAACCGCATCAGCCGGCCCTGCTCCGACCCAGTTGGACGGCCATGGCGGCGCCGGCTTCCGCGCTGTCGATGTCGGCCAGAACGACGGCGGTACCGGCGGCGATGCCCAGCTCGACGGCAGCCGATGCACGGGCGACGACCAACGAAACGAGCCCTGCCGAGTCGACGAGCAGGCCGAGGCCACCGGACGGCACCTGGTCGAAGGCCGTGACGATCTGGGCGGTCCGGACCTGTTCGCCGATGCGGACCTGGAGCCGGTCGCCGGGGAGGTCGGCCGGGTCGACGTTGAGTTGCACGTTGCCGAACGCGTCGACCCAGAGCACTTCGGCGTGCAGGCCGTCGGGTTCCTGCACGGAGACCGGTACGACCCCGGGCACGAGCGAGCCCGGGTCGAGTACCTCGCCCAGGTCGGCCAGGTCGACTCCGTTGCAGATGTGTGCGGCCACGGGGGCGAACACGTCGCGCCCGTCGAAGGTGGTGCCCGGGCTGTCGAGATGGTGGTCGGTGTCGGTCAACGAGACGGCACGGTCGGCGCCTCCGACCATCGCCACAGCCGGGGCCAGGAGGCCGTTGTCGGGGCCGACCAGCACGGACTGGCCCCCACCGACCTCTACGGCAATGCTGCGGCGTTCGCCACCGACCCCGGGGTCGACGACGGCGAGGACCACGCCGGGGCACAGGTAGGGGACGCTGCGGGCAAGGGCCAGCGAGCCGGCCCGCACGTCGTGGGCCGGGATGCCGTGGGTGATGTCGACGACGACGACTCCTGGGGCGTGGCCCCTGAGCACCGAGTGCACGACGCCGACGAACTCGTCATCGAGGCCGTAGTCGGAGAGGAACGAAACCGTGTCGTAGCGGAGGCTCATCTCAACCGGCCCCCAACTCGCGGGACCGCTCGGTGGCGGCGGCTACGACGTCACGCACGAGGTCGCGGAAGCCGCCCTCCTCGAATACGGCCAGGCCGGCGGCCGTGGTGCCGCCCTTGGAGGTGACGTTCTGGCGAAGAGTCGCAGGCGGGTCGTCGCCCTGGTGCAGGAGGGTGGCGGCGCCCAGGAGCGTCTGCTCGGCGAGTGCGGCAGCGGTCTCACGGGGGAGTCCGACGGCCTCGCCGGCATCGACGAGGGCCTCGGCGAGGAGGAAGACGTAGGCCGGGCCGGAACCGGACAGGCCGGTGACGGCGTCAAGTAGCGGTTCGTCGACGACGACGACAGTGCCGACGGCCGACAGGATGCCGGTCGCCCAGTCGAGGTCGTCGGGTCCGGCGAGGGAGCCGGCGGCGATGGCGGCGGCACCGACACCAACCAGCGACGGGGTGTTGGGCATGGCCCGCACGACAGGGACCCCGTCACCGAGGATCGACTCGAAGGTGGCGAGACGCACGCCGGCGGCGATGGAGAGCACCCGGGCGACGCCGAGGTCGGCGAGGACCTCGCAGACCGCGGGAACCACGTCGGGCTTGACGGCGACCAGGGTGTCGGCGCCAGCGACCGGATCGGGGCCGACGGGGAGGCCGGGGATCGCTGCGGACAGGGCGTCTCGTCTCGAGGCGTCGGGTTCGGCCACGTGGAGTTCGTCTGGCGTCGCCCAGCCGTCGGCCACGAGGCCCCCGAGGAGGGCCTCACCCATCTTTCCACCGCCGATCACCTGGAGTTTCACCGTCATGCCGCGAACCTACCGGGTGACTGCCGGACCGCCGGTCTCGATCACCCGGCTGACGGCGACGATCCCGGCAAGGGCGATCACTCCGGCCCCGGCGAGGACGAAGATGACCTGGCCGGACCAGAGGGCCAGTGCGAATCCGAAGGTGAGCGGTCCGGAGGTCTGGCCCAGGCGGAGTACGCCGATCGACATCGCCATGACCACGCCTCGCACCTGTTCGGGCGCCCACTCGGCAACGAGGTCCTGCAGCGTCGGAATCGTGAGGCCCTCGGCGAGTCCGTAGACAGCGGCGCCGACCACAAGGAGCCACAGCGGCCCGATCCCCATCAGGAGGAAGGTGAGGCCGAACACGGCGATGCCGACCTGCACCAGCCGTGCGGCGGAGAGCCGGCTGCGGGCACGGGCCACCACCAGCGCCGAGATCGTGGAGGTGATGGCCGGCGCTGCAGCGACCAGCCCCCGCTGGGTCGGACCGAGGCCGAACGTCTCGTCGAGGTAGATCGGCATGACGGTCAGGAACAGGCCGAACATGACGAAGAAGATCACCCCGTCCAGGCAGATGACGGTGGCCATGGCCGGGCGGCGGACTTCGGACCGGGCGTCGCGCAACTGTGCGCCGACGGTGACGGGACGTGGCTCCCAGGCATCGACCAGGCGGACGGCCAGGACGGCTGCCACGACTAGCGCCACCGCGTAGAAGCCGAACATCCACCGCCAGCCGACGAGGTCGGTGGTGACACCACCCAGGAAGGGGAACACGGCGAGGCAGGTGGTGATGACCGCCGAGTTCTGTCCGATGAGGCGGGCCCGGTCGAGGCCCTGCCAGTGGTCGGAGACGATGACGACGGCGAGGTTGATGAGGCCGGCCGATCCGACGCCCTGGCAGACCCGTGCGGCCAGCAGCCAGCCCAACGACGGGGCGAGGCCTCCGAGTGCTCCGAAGACCCCGAACACGACGAGGCACGGGATGAGCACCCGCTTGCGGCCATAGCGGTCGGCCAGGAAACCCATCGTCGGGGCCGCCACGATGCCGGTCACCGTGCCACAGGCGATCAGCAGGCCGGCCCGGGAGGTGGGCGCCCCGAAGGTCTCGAGGATCTCGGGGGTCGAGCTCATCAGCAGCGCGTTGCTGAGCAGGCCCATCGCCGTGACCGAGAAGATCAACGAGCGGGCCGGGCGTTGCACGGTCATGGCTCGATCTCAGGGGTCAGCGTGTGGGCCCGGTGGTCGATCCACCCGGGATCGCACTTCCCCGATCGATCCCCGACGTACCGGCCACCGGACCCGGGGACGAGGTTAGATTGAAATAGCATGAAAGGCAACAGAACAGATCAGTTGGTGAACCGGGAGGAGAACCCGATCCTCGTCGCCGGGCCGAAGCACTGCTCGACCGCAGCCCACAGCGTCCCGAGCAGGCGGTCGAGTTCGGCGTCGTCCACCGACCGGGCCGGCACGGCGCCCACCAGGAAGACGGCTTCCTCCTCTCCGATGCAGAAGGTGGCCCCGACCAGCTTCCGGTTCCGGCGCAGCAGGTGTTCGAAGAAGGCGCCATGGTTCTCCTCGGGCGCCGGCATCACGTAGGTCTCGTAGTGGAGCATCCGCTGACGCAGCGTGAACCGCAGGGTGAAGGTGTCCTTCTCCTCTCCCATTACCCGCACGTGCCAGCGCTGTTCGGACGGGCCGACGTCGGGATCCCGGTCGACGGCAGCGAGCACCGGATTCTCCAACACCTGGCGTCCCAGCCAGGCATCGATCAGTGCGACCAGCCGATCCTGCTCCTCGGCGGAGAGCGGTGGCGACTCGTCCATCGGGGGCACGCTAGTTCGGTGCCCTGTCAGGCGGGCGGGCCAGGGGCTCAGGAACAGTCGACCAGCGTCCGCAGCGAGATGTCGTCGCAGACGCGGTGCAGGCGTGCGGCGGTGGTCGCCCACGTGTAGGACCAGGCATGTTCGGCCGCGCAGATCGCCATCTCAGTGGCGCCGGCGAAGTCGTCGAGCAGAGAGGACACGTGGGCTGCATAGTCGGCGGGTCGGCGACCCTCGACCAGGTAGCCGGTACGGCCGTGGCGCACAAGGGTGCGGAGGCCTCCGACCGAGGCGGCGACAACCGGAACACCGCAAGCTGCGGCCTCGAGTGCGACCAACCCGAACGACTCGGACCGGCTGGGCATGACGACCACGTCGGACGCCCGGTACCAGGTCGCCAACTGCCCGTGTGGCTGCGGGGGGACGAACAGCACCCGGTCGGTGAGGCCGAGTTCGGCGACGAGCCGACGGACCCGGAGTTCCTCGGCTGGGCCGTCGACACCGCTGGCCCCACCTACGACGGCGAGTCTGGCGTCGGGCCGGTCGAGCTCGACGAGGGTGCGAATCGCCACGTCGACGCCCTTCAACGGCTGGATCCGGCCCACGAAGAGCAGCAGTTCGCCGGGGCCGATGCCGAGGGCGTCGCGGGCATCGTCCTGGAAGCCCGGCGAGAACAAGGAGTGGTCGACACCGGGTGGCACGATCTCGATCCGGGATTCGACGGCGCCGTAGTGGTGGACGAGTTGGCGAACCTCCTCGCCGCTGTTGGCAAGGATCACGTCGGAACAGCGGATGACCTCGGCTTCGGCGTCCATGCGCCGCTGTGGCTCGAAGTCGCCGGTCTCGGCCTTGACCCGGGCCAGGGTGTGGAAGACCGTGATGAGCGGCAGGTCGAGCTCGTGCTTGAGCCGGTGTCCAGCCTGTCCGCTCAACCAGTAGTTGGCGAGCAGGCCGTCGAAGTCATCGTCGACGAGGTGGCTGGAGGTCCGGTCGGCGAACTCGTCGACGACCTCCGGGAGCCGCTCCTTGGGAAGGTCGTGGTGGCCGGAATCGACCTGTACGACCCGGAAGCCCGGTTCGACCTCGACGACCTCGGGGGTCCTGTCATCGGTACGGCGGGTGAACACGGTGGCCTGCCCACCCGCCCTGGCGAGGGAACACACGATCTCACGAACGTAGACGGTCATCCCGCCGCTGTCCCCGGAGCCGGGCTGGACCAGCGGTGAGGTGTGCATCGAAAGCACGGCCAGGTGGCGCATCAGCAACCTCCGGACACCGGTGGCAGGATCGCCACCTCGTCGGTGGCGGAGACCGGCTCGTCGCCGGCGGCGGGGTCGCCGTTGAGCCAGACACGGCAGTTCTGGACGAGGCCGGCGAACTCGGTGCCGAAGCGATCACAGGCGGCTCCCACGACCTGGCTGACGGTGGATCCGGGGACCTCGACCTCGCCGGTTCCGGCGGCGACGCGCACGGAGGCGAAGAGACGAAGTACGGCCATGGCCGCAAGTGTAGGGAGGTGCCCTGTCCGCTCCCAAGGCCGGTACGGTCGGCGTCCGTGCCACGCCTGTTGCTCGTCCGCCATGGTGAGTCGGAATGGAACGCCGTCGGACGCTGGCAGGGACAGGCGGATCCGCCGCTGAGTGAACGCGGCCTACGCCAGGCGGAGGCAGCCGCCCGGACCCTCGGGACCTTCGAATCGGTAACCGCCTCGCCGTTGCGGCGGGCCGCCGACACCGCCGTGGTCATCGCCGCTGAGCTGGGTGTGGGCCCGGTGCCGACGGATCCCGACCTCATGGAGCGCGATGCCGGCCCGTGGCAGGGCCTGACCCGCGACGAGATAGAGGCTGGCTGGCCGGGCCACCTCGATTCGGGAACTCGCCCTGAGGGCTATGAGGGCGATGTCGCCCTGATGGAGCGGGTGGGTGCGGCCCTGGGCCGGGTCGTGGCCCGGACCGACAGCGATGCGCTTGTCCTCACCCACGGCGGCGTGATCTACGCGCTGGAGAAGGCGTGTGGGGAACCGTGGAGTCGGGTAGCCAACCTGGCGGGCCGTTGGCTGGAGTGGTCAGACGGCGGGCTGTCCCTCGGGCCCCGCGTCGAACTCATCCCCGACGGCACCGTCCCCGACCTGCTCTGACAGGCCTGGCTCCGGGGGTGCGTCGCCGAGTCCGGCGATGACCTCCTCGTAGCCGTCGAGGTCGCCGGCGTCGGCCTTCTCCATTGCGGCCTCGATCACCGCCAGGTCGGCCTCGAGCGACTCGAGTTCGACATCGTCTCCGGGAGCCTCCGGCGTCACTTCACTCACCCCGCCGAGGGTAGCCGGACGGGGCCCGCTCAACCGGCGAGCTTCACCCAGTCGACAAGCGTGCCGTTCTCGATGGCGTCGGCGGCCACCTCGACCTCGGCCGGGGTGACGAGTCCGTCGGCCATCGCCGCTTCGATATCGCCGGTGGCGATCAGCACCGCTGCCGCGATGACGCCGACCGGTGTCACGTCCTCTGACAGTTCGGAGGCCTCGAGCACCCCTTCGGCCGCGTAGTCGGTGGGGACGTACTCCTCCTTGGGTACGGTCGTCGTGGTCGCCTCGGGTGCACCGGTCGTCGTGGCCACCTCGGGTGCACCGGTCGTCGTGGTCGCCTCGGG
>DCXR01000048.1 GCA_002329075.1 Candidatus Neomicrothrix sp. UBA2131 | reverse complement strand
CATCCAGAACGCCGTGACCCGCTCGGCCCGTGCCTCGTTGAGCGCCCCGACGAGCAGAACGCCGAGCACGGTCAGCATCGGCTAGACCGCCGAAGTCACCCCGACGTACCCCGACTCCAGCCGGCCACATGGGCTGGGACCTCGGCGCCCTCCGGCATGTGTTCGTCCGGGATCGGCGTGCCGGCGGCCACGCCCAGCGGAATGAGCCCCGCCCAGGCCGGTTCGCCCAGATCCTCGTCATCGTCGACCGGCGGTCCGCTCCGGACCTTCATCGACCATTCGTCCAACGGCATGGACAGCACCGTCGTGGCCTGGACCTCCTTGGCGGTGTGCGGCCGGATCGTCTCCATGCGCCCAGGTATGACGTGCTCGGTCAGGTGATCGAGCGCCTCGACCTTCAGGTCATGGTCGGTGACCTCGGTCGCCGTGCCGAACACCACGACCGACCGGTAGTTCATCGAGTGGTGCAGGCCCGACCGGGCGAGGACCAGGTCGTCGACCAACGTGACGGTCACGCACACCATGACCCCACCCTTCGCCGTGCGCAACAGTCGGCTCGCCGGCGAACCATGCAGCAGCAGTTGTTGGCCGAGACGCGCGTACAACATCGGGATGACCACCGGATGTGGCTCGGCGCCCTCACCCGCCACGAGCCCCACGTGGGCGATGATGCCCTCGTCGAGCACCGCATCCCGCTCGGCCGGGTCGTCCACCGCCCGGTCGGGCTTGCGTCGGAGTTCACTCTTCCCTGTCACGGTGGATCTTCCTCAGGTAGTGCCCGACAGGAGGTAGTCGCCACGCTTGTCGTCCCACGCCATGGCGACGAGGTCCCTCGCCGCCGCCGCCTTGCAGAACTGCAGGAACCCGCCGTAGCCGATGGCCCGCTCGCTGAAGTCGGGGTTCCGACGACGCAACTCGGTCTTGAGCCCCGACATGACAGCGCCCTTCTTTCCGGCGTCGCCCACGACCTCGACCAGCAGGTCGAAGGCCGCCTTCGACGGTCCGCCACCGGTCACCAGGTCGACATCCGGATCACGCTTGGTGCCCGACACCTCGACCACCTGGCGGTCGGCGAGGTGGCGCAACAACTCCGTGAAGCCCCGGAAACCATGGTCGGCCTCGGAGAACGTCGGGTCGATGCGCTGGATGGCCCGTTTCAAGGTCGAGGCCCTCACGTCCTCGCCGGACCCCTGCATGCCGGCCAGTGTCGAGATCACCAACTCGTCGAGGCTCGCCGCCGGCACCGATCCGCCATCGTCGTCTCCCCCGTCGACGGCGTCGCCACCCATCTTTCCCGACGCGTCCCGCACCGCTTCGACGCCCTCGAGGCTGTCGTAGAAGAGGAACTCGTCGCACGCCGGCGGCAGCAACTTCGACGTCGAATCGCGCACCCCGATGCCGATCACCCGACGGTCCAGCTCGCGCAACTTCTGGACCAGCGGCGTGAAGTCGCTGTCGCCGGTGCAGATCACGATGGTCGTGACGAAGGCCCTTTCGAAAGCCAACTCCAGGGCATCGACCACCATCTTGATGTCGGCGGCGTTCTTGCGGCTGGTACCCATGCGCTGCGGGATCTCGATGAGCTCGACCTGGTGGCGGGCGAGGTGCCGCCGGTCGTCGTCGAAGCCCGACCAGTCGGCATATGCACGGCGGTAGACGACCCGGCCCCGCTCGGCCATGGCACGTGCGATCGGCCCGAAGTCGAAGCGCTTCAGGCCCAGGCTCTCGCGGGCGCCGATGGCGAGGTTCTCATAGTCGAGGAAGACGCCGATGCGCTCCTCGTGGCTGTCTGTTCGCATCGGCCCAGCATCGCACGGCCAGAGCCGAGAACCTCCCCTGGCGATGGGTGCAGGGCGCGGCCCCAGCGGGCTCAGTGATCGCCGGGCAACGTTTCGACATCGGGATCGAGCCGGTGGTAGTCGGCCGCTTCCTCACCGAACAGGACCAGCACCGTCGACAACTCGCTGGGGTCGTCGAGGCTCCCCGCTGCGATCGACAACTGGTCGGACTTGTCCTCGGCACGCCAGAACAGGGTCGACCCGCAGGTCGAACAGAAGCCGTACTCGGTGGTCGGGGTCCCCGCATACCACGACAGGGAGGCGTCGGCTTCGAACGTGATGTCGGTGACCGCCGCAGAGGAGGCAGCCATGTGGTGTCCGGTCAGGCGTCGACAGGGCTCACAGTGACAGTCCATGACGTCGCGGATCGGCCCGTCGATGCGATAGCGGACGCCCCCACAGGCGCACCGTCCAGTGTGTGTTCGATGCTCGTGTTCGCTCATTGCAACACGCTGCCAGCCCTGACCGCAGATGGCTACCCTCGCCCTGCCGGGGATAACCTGCGCGACCCGGCGCATCCCGTCGGCTCTCCCCACCGAGACAAGTCGAGGCTTCCCATGAGCGCTTCCCTTCAGGGACGAACCGTCATTGTGACCGGATCCGGTCGCGGTATCGGCCGGGCCATTGCCGAACGCTTCGCCGGGGTAGGCGCCAACGTCGTCGTCAACGACATCGATGCAACAGGCGCCGACGAGGTCACGGCCGGGATCAACGCCTCGGGTGGCACGGCGATGGCGGCCGTCGCCGACGTCTCCGACAGCGGCCAGGTCAACGCCATGTTCGACGCCGTCCTCGAGGCACACGGGACCGTCGACGTGCTCGTCAACAATGCCGGCCTCGTCTCGCCGATGCTCCACTTCCTCGAGGCCGACGAGGCATGGTGGCGCCGGATCATCGACGTCAACCTCACCGGCCACTTCCTCACCTCGCACCGGGCCGCCCGCATCATGGCCGGGAACGGCGTCGGCGTGATCCTCCACATGTCCTCCGGCGGCGCCACCCGCGCCCACCGGGCCTTCGCCGCCTACGACGCCTCCAAGGGCGGCATCGAGGCCCTCACCCGTGCCATGGCCCTCGACCTCGGTCCCTACGGCATCCGGGTCTGCGCCCTCGTCCCCGGCTCGATCGACTGCGAGGGCATGGACGAGGAGGCCCGTCGACTCCGCGGCGAGAACATCCCCCTCGGACGACCCGGCGACCCGGACGACCTGGCCGGCCCCGCCGTCTTCCTCGCCTCGGACGACGCCCGGTACGTCACCGGCGTCACCCTGACCGTCGACGGCGGCATGCTCGCCCAGCAGCGCTCAGCCACAGTCGACATCATGCCGCCCGGCGACTTCCCGTCCCTGGACTCGCTGGACTAGCTGGTCTCGACCGAGAGCCTCGTCATGCGCATCGGAGCCGACATCGGCGGGACGTTCACCGACATCGTCCTCGAGAACTCCGAGGGGATGTTCTCGACCAAGGTGCTCACCACGCACGACGCCCCGGAGCGCGGCGTGCTCGACGGGATCAGCCAGGTGGTCGACGAGGCCCACGCCGACCTCGCCGGCCTCACCAGCTTCATCCACGGCACAACTCTCGCCACCAACGCCCTCATCAACCGCACGGGGGCGCACACCGCGTTCGTCACCACGGCTGGCTTCCGCGACGTCGTCGAGATGCGCACCGAGAGCCGCTTCGAGCAGTACGACCTGAACCTGGTCCTACCCGCACCCCTCATCGAACGCCGCGACCGCCACGTCCTCGACGAGCGCATCGCCGCCGACGGCACCGTGCTCCGCTCCTTCGACGAGGCCGAAGCCCTCGCGCTCGCCCGCCACCTCGCCGAAGGCACCGACGAGGGCCCCTACGAGGCGGTCGCTGTGGGCTTCATGCACGCCTACCGAAACGGGGACCACGAGCGGCGGATCCGCGAGGTCCTGACCGGGCACCTGCCCGGCGCATCCATCTCGATCTCGTCCGAGGTGGCACCGCAGATGCGCGAGTTCGAGCGCTTCAACACGGTCTGCGCAAACGCCTACCTCCAGCCGCTCATGGCCGGCTACCTCCACCGCCTCGAGGAACAACTCCACGCCGCCGGCGCATCGTGCCCCGTCTACCTGATCCACTCCGGGGGCGGCCTCATCAGTGTCGAGAGTGCTGCCAACTTCCCGGTGCGCCTCGTCGAGTCCGGTCCGGCGGGGGGCGCCATCTTCGCCGCCCACCTGGCCGACCGCCACGGGCTCGACAACGTCCTCTCCTACGACATGGGCGGCACGACGGCCAAGATCTGTCTCATCGAGGATCAGACGCCCCGTACCGCCAAGACCTTCGAGGTGGCCCGCACCCACCGCTTCACGAAGGGCAGCGGCATGCCGATCGCCATTCCGGTCATCGAGATGATCGAGATCGGTGCCGGGGGCGGTTCCATAGCCGGCGTCGACGCCCTCGGGCAGATCCGCGTCGGCCCGCAGAGTGCCGGTTCCGAGCCGGGACCGGCCGCCTACCAGTTGGGCGGCACCGACCCGACCGTCTCCGACGCCAACCTGGCCCTCGGTCGCCTCTCCGTCGACACGTTCGGCGCATCGAGCATCGAGTTGTCGACCGAGGCGGCCGCCACGGCGCTACTCAGCGGCGTCGGCGCACACCTGGGTGTCGACGCCACGGAGGCAGCAATCGGCGTCACCGAGGTCGTCGACGAGAACATGGCCAACGCCGCCAGGGTCCACGCCGTCGAGAACGGCAAGGACGTGTCGCGCTTCACCATGATCGCCTTCGGCGGCGGCGCACCCCTCCACGCCAGCCGACTCTGCGACAAGCTCGACATCGAAGCCATCCTCATCCCGCCCGGCGCCGGCGTCGGCTCGGCCATCGGCTTCCTCCGGGCCCCGTTTGCCTACGAGGCGGTCCGCAGCCACTACGCCCCGATGCACGGCTTCAACCACGACCGGGCCAACCGCCTCCTCTCCGACCTCGAGGACGAGGCGGGTTCGTTCGTCCGCGAGGCACTCGGCGAACGGGCCGGGGAGCCCGCCGGAACCGAACTCGAGGTCGAGCGCTGGGCCTACATGCGCTACGCCGGCCAGGGCTGGGAGATCCCCGTGGCCCTCGACCAGGATCCCTTCGACGGCTCCGGCCACCTGCACCTAACGAAGCGCTTCGAGGCGGCCTATAGCGAGTTCTTCGGCCGACCCATCGAAGGCCTGGATATCGAAGCCGTCGGTTGGGCCGTCAAGGTCACCACTCCCCGACCCGTGGTCGAACGCATCGGGCACACCGCCGCCCGACGGGACGTCGCAGGCATCCGGTCCCGGCCCATCCACGACACCACGACCGGCAGCACCGTCGAGGCGGCCGTCGTCGAGCGCGACGTCCTCGAGCCCGGCGATCGGGTCATCGGCCCTGCCGTCATCGTCGAACCCCAGACGACCACCTGGCTGACCACCGACCGGCAGGCCGTCCTCCAGGCCGACGGCTGCCTGCGCGTCACCAGACTGGACGTCGATCCATGAGCGACCTCCGGAACCAGGTGATGTGGAACCGCCTCATCTCCATCGTGGAGGAGCAGGCCCTCACCCTCGTCCGCACCGCCTTCAGCACCAGCGTTCGCGAGGCCGGTGACCTGTCGGCCGGCGTCTTCGACCTCGACGGCCACATGATCGCCCAAGCGGTGACCGGCACCCCCGGCCACGTCAACACCATGGCGGCCGCCGTCGGCAACTTCATCGCAGACATCGGCAGGGACAACATCTTCGAGGGCGACGCCTACGTCACCAACCACCCATGGAAGGGCACAGGCCACCTCCACGACTTCACCGTCGTCACGCCCACCTTCCGGGCCGGCACCCCCATCGGCTTCTTCGCCTGTACGGCCCATGTACTCGACGTCGGCGGCAGCGGCTACGGGCCCGACGCCGGCGACATCTACGAGGAGGGGCTCCTGGTCCCGATCATGAAGTTCATCGAACGCGGCGAGGTCAACCGGGACCTCGTGAACATCGTCCACCACAACGTCCGCGAATCGAACCAGGTCGTCGGCGACCTCTATTCGCTCGCCGCCTGCAACGAGACCGGCATGAGACGGCTCGACACCATGCTCGACGAGTTCGGCATCGACGACCTCGAGGCAATCGCCGCCTTCGTCTTCGACCGCACCAGAACCGCCACACTGGATGCGCTGCACCGACTACCGACGGGCACCTACACGAGTTCCATGCAGGTCGACGGCTACAACGAAACCGTCACGCTCGTCGTCACGCTCCACGTCTCAGACCAGGGTGTCCATGCCGACTTCACGGGCACCTCGCCCACCTGCCCCTTCGGCATCAACGTGCCGCTCGTCTACGCCCAGGCCTACCTGACCTACGCCATGCTCGTTGCCCTCGCCCCGGGAATGCCCAACAACCACGCCTCACTCGAGCCGTTCACCGTCAGTGCCCCCGAGGGCTGCATCCTCAACGCCCGGCATCCCGACCCCGTGTCGGTCCGACACGTCATCGGCCACTTCGTCACCGACCTCTGCCTCGGCGCCATTGCCGAGGCACTCCCCGACATCGTCCCAGCCGAGGGATCCGGCGCACTGTGGAACTTCCACGTGAGCGCCCGTGCATCGGAGACGGGCAGCAGCCTCCCCCCGGTCGAGATCCTCATGTTCAACAGTGGTGGAACGGGAGCCCGTCCCACGCTCGACGGGCTCAGCGCCACCGCCTTCCCAAGCGGAGTCCGGACCATGTCCGTCGAGGCCACTGAGCAGGTCGGGCCCATCGTCATCTGGCGCAAGGAACTACGGCCCGGCTCCGGCGGCGACGGACGCCACCGTGGGGGACTCGGCCAGGTCATCGAACTCGGACCCACCGAGGGCTACCACTTCGACTTCAGTTGCATGTTCGACCGGGTCGCCAACCCGGCCCGCGGCCGACAGGGAGGTGGGGACGGAGCGGCCGGCGGCGTCCACCTCGACGACGGCACGCCCTTCAACGCCAAGGGCAGGCAACGGGTGCCCGCCGGTCGGCGCCTGGTCCTCGAACTCCCCGGAGGCGGCGGCTTCGGCGATCCCGACGAACGTGACCCTGCCGACGTGGAACGGGACCACGACCAGGGCTACCTCGCATGACCGGAGCGGCCACCGGGCGCTACGACACTGTCGTCATCGGTGGTGCCGCCCACGGGAGTTCGGTCGCCTACTGGTTGTCCGAGAACCCCGACTACGACGGCACGGTGCTCGTCGTCGAACCCGATCCGACCTACGAGTACGCCTCGACCACGCTCTCCGAGGCCAGCGTCCGCCACCAGTTCTCGAACCCGGTCAACATCGCCCTCTCGCAGTTCGCCACCGAGTTCATCGCAGGCTTCCACGACCGCGTACAGGTCAACGGCGAATCGCCCGACCTACGTTTCCGGGATACCGGCTACCTGTTCCTCGCCACCGAAACCGGCATGCCGACACTCCGCCAGAACCACGAGGTGCAACGCTCCTGCGGCGCCGAGGTCGTGCTCCTCACGCCCGACGAACTCCTCCTCCGCTTCCCCTACCTCAACGTCGACGACCTTGCCGGTGCCAGCCTCGGGCTCCGCCACGAGGGCAACATCGACGCCCACTCCCTGCTCCAGGGCTTCTGCCGCAGGGCCCGCCACAACGGCATCGAGTACCTGACCGACCGTGTCGTGGGACTTCGCATGCACGAAGACCGGGTCACCGACGTCGAACTCGCCTCAGGCGACGTCATCGGCTGCAAGCGGGTCGTCAACTGTGCAGGCCCGCGGGCCCGCTGGATCGCCGAGATGGCCGGCCTGCCACTCCCCGTCGAGCCCCGGGTCCGCTCGGTATTCGTCTTCGACTGTCGGGAACAACTCAAGGGCGACCTGCTCCCCCTCACCATCGACCCGTCGGGCCTGCACGTCCGGACCGACCCGCCGTACTACATCGCCGGAATGCCCCCCGCCCACGACTGCACAGTCGACCCCGACGACTTCCGGGTACGGCGTGACGACTGGGAGGACCGCATCTGGCCCGGCCTCGTCCACCGCATTCCACAGTTCGAGCGGATCGCCGTCACCCACACCTGGGCGGGGCACTACGCCTACAACACCCTCGACCAGAACGCCGTCGTCGGACCCGCCACGGCCGTACCCAACTTCTACTTCGCCAACGGCTTCAGCGGGCACGGACTGCAGCAGAGTCCCGGCGTCGGCCGCGCTATCAGCGAACTGGTCACCTACGGCGAGTACCGCACCCTCGACCTGTCCGACCTGGGCCACGACCGCATCGTGCGCGGCGAGCCGTTCCTGGAACGCAGCATCATCTGACGCCGACCGGAGGGCCAGGCGGACGACGGGGGATCAGGACTCGCCCAGGTAGGCGGCACGCATCTCCGGGTTGGCCAGCAGGGCCTCGGAGGTGTCGTTCAGGACCACCGTGCCGGTCTGGAGCACCCAGCCGCGATCGGCGATCGACAGGGCCATGTTGGCGTTCTGCTCGACCATGAAGATCGACATGCCCTCGTCGTTGATCTTCTGGATCAACTCGAAGTTCTGCTGGACCAGCGCCGGAGCCAGACCCATCGAGGGCTCGTCCATCAGCAGCACCTTCGGCCGCGACATCAGCGCCCGACCGATGGCGACCATCTGCTGTTCGCCACCGGACAGGGTGCCTGACTTCTGGCTGAGCCGTTCCTTGACCCGCGGGAACAACTCGAAGACGTACTCGAGGTCGGCTTCGATGCCGTCCTTGTCCTTGCGCAGATAGGCACCCAACACCAGGTTCTCCTTGACGGAGAGCCGCTTGAAGAGGCGCCGGTTCTCGGGCACCATCGTCACGCCGTTGGCCACCCGGTAGCTGGTGGGCCGGTGGTTGACGACCTCACCGTCGAGCACGACCTCGCCCGATGTCGGGGTGACCATCCCGAGCAGGGTCTTGAGAGTCGTCGTCTTGCCGCTGGCGTTGCCACCCAGCAGGCAGACGAGCTCACCCGGATAGATGGCCAGGTCGACGTCCTTGAGGATGTGTACGGCGCCGTAGTGGGTGTTGACCTTTCGAAACTCGAGCAGCGCTGTCGGGCTGGAGGATTCTTCGGCGCTCATGCTCTGCTCTCCAGGGGTCGACCCAGGTAGGCCTCGATGACCTCCGGGTTCGAGGACACCTCGTCATAGGAACCATGGGCGATCGGCACACCGTGGTCGAGCACGACCACACGGTCGGATACGTCCCGCACAACACGCATGTCGTGCTCGATCATCACGATCGTGAAGCCCCACTCGGAACGCAGGCGACCGATGAGTCCGGTCAACTCGGCCGTCTCCATCGGGTTCATCCCGGCGACCGGCTCGTCGAGGAGGATCAGGCGGGGTTGCGTGGCCATCGCACGGGCGATCTCCAGCCGCCGCCGGTTGGCGTAGGACAGCATGAAGGCGGCCTGTTCCAGCCGATAGCCCACCAGACGGGATCCGAAGAAGCCGAGGGCTGCTTCGGCACGCTCCCGGATCTCACGCTCCTCCCGCTTGAACGCCCTGGTCTGCATGAGTGCTCCGAACACCAGCTGGCGGGTCCGGCAGTGCTGGCTCACCATCACGTTCTCGAGGATGGTCATGTTCGGGAACAGGCGGACGTTCTGGAAAGTGCGGGCGATTCCCAGGCCGGTGACCTGGTGTGGTTCGAGTCCGAGGACCGACTCGTCCTCGAACAGGATGTCGCCCTCCGTGGCCTCGACGAGGCCGGAGATGGCGTTGAAGAACGTCGTCTTGCCGGCACCGTTGGGGCCGATCACGCTG
This sequence comes from Candidatus Neomicrothrix sp. UBA2131, assembly GCA_002329075.1. Taxonomy (GTDB): domain Bacteria; phylum Actinomycetota; class Acidimicrobiia; order Acidimicrobiales; family MedAcidi-G1; genus S20-B6. The sequence goes on along the minus strand of DCXR01000048.1, from coordinate 3,208 downwards.
ACGATCTCCCCCTCGTCGACATGGAAGTTCAGGCCGGACAGTGCATCGAGGCCACCGAATGTGACCTTCAGGTCGCGGATCTCGAGGAGGTGGCTCATGCCTGTTCGCCCGTTCCCTCGGAACCGCCAGCGGCAGCCGCCGCCGCTGCCTCCTCCGTGTCGTGGTCCTCGCCCTTGAGCCAGGCGTCCTGGAGGAACTCCTCCTGATGGAGTTCCTGGCTGCGACGGGCGCTCGGCACCAGGCCCTCTGGACGCTGGAGCATCATGAACACCAGCAGGGCGCCGTAGATCAGCAACTTGTAGGACTGGAACTCCTGGAGCAGGCCAGGCTGTCTCGGGCCCCCCAGCACGCCTATCAGGACGAACGAGCCGACCAGCACACCGGCGATGTTTCCCATGCCGCCGACGATCACCACGACGAGGATGATGATCGACACGAGGATCATGAAGCTGTTCGGGAACACCGAACCGACCTTGGCGGCCAGGACCGCACCGCTCAGTGCCGCCATCATGGCTCCGACCACGAAGGCCATGAGCTTTGCGTTGACCGTGTTGATGCCCATCGCCTCGGCCACCTGCTCGTCTTCGCGGATGGCCATCCAGGCACGTCCGAGCCTCGACCCCTGGAGCCGCCATGACACGTAGATGGCGAGGGTGCAGAAGACCAGGACCAGGTAGAACACCGACCTTGGGTCGATTCCCGTCACGACGGCGAAGCCGAGGTCCACGGGTGGAACGTTCGTGATGCCCTGGGCGCCCCCGAAGTAGGGCTTGAGCCAGTCCGACATGAACAGGAGTCGGATGATCTCACCGAAGCCGAGGGTGACGATGGCGAGGTAGTCGCCGCGCATCCGGATGACGGGTGCACCGATGACGAGCCCGGTCAGTCCGGCCATAATGATCACGATGATCAACGCGAACCCAAAGTGGAGTTCCGGGGCGAAGAACGGAGATTCCGCCGAGGTGAGCACGGACGTCGTGTAGCCACCGACGGCGAAGAAGGCCACGTAGCCCAGGTCGAGGATGCCGGCCAGGCCGACCACGATGTTGAGGCCGAGGGCCAGGAGCAGGAAGAGGCCGACGTTCGCCAGCAACTCGTTCACGATCTTCCCGAGGAACAACGGCAGGACGATGCAGAGACCGGCCACTCCGGAGAACAGCATCATCGAGGCCCGCTTCCGTTCTTCCCCCTGCAGTTCCTTGTAGTGGTTGGTGGCGCCCTTGAGGCGGCCCTTGGTCAGAATCGGGAGGACGCCGATCACGACCGCCAGGATGATCGAGGACTTCACGGTCAGGCCACCACGCCTCGCATACATGTCATCCGTCAGGGACTCGAGTCCGAAGCCCTCCGAGAGGTCGGAGATGACGGCTTCGAGGACCGAGATGGACAACAGGCCGTAGATGACGAAGGAGATGACCCGGCGCACGTCCTTCGGCAGCACATGCAGTGCCGAGCCCAGGAGGCCGAGAACCGCACCGATGCCGAACCAGGCGACGATCCCGAAACCTGTTCCACGTCCGAAGGTCAACTGTTCGAGAAGCGGCGGGCCCCAGTTCACCAGCGGCTCGCGCAGGTTGAAGTTGTCGATGCCGAGGATCAACAGCACCGGGCCGAGGCCGGACAGCACGCCGGTGCAGAAGCCGGCGAGCACGTCGCGGGCACCCGGATCCGGCGTCTCGACACCTTCGAGAACGACACGCTTCGAGACCACGTAGCCGAACAGGAGCGGGATCCAGAGCAGCGCCAGGTAGCCGAGGCTGAGCCTGCCCTCGATGATCATGCGCCGGTCGAGGCCTACCGGCATGCCGATGAGTGAGACAAGGATTAGGGCCAGGGCACAGAGCCCTCCCCACGTGCCGATACGGCGCCAGTCCAGGTCGAACAGCGCCGGGGCCGTCGAGGATCCCGAGATGGGAGCATTCATCGTGGCGCTCATGCCCGGTCCTCAGCGGAGAGGCGCTCCCCGAACAGGCCGCTCGGCTTGAACAGGAGCACGAGAACGAGGACGGTGAAGGCAACCGCGTCCTTGAGTTGCGAGACGCCGGGGACGCCGAGCGGCTCGAGGATCACCAGTGGGGCGACCGACTCGGCCGAACCGAGGGCGACGCCGCCTGCCATCGCACCGCCGAGGTTGCCGATGCCGCCGATGACTGCCGCGGTGAAGGCCTTGATGCCGGGCAGGAAGCCCGTCATGTGGGTGACGCCCCGGAAGAGCAGGCCCCAGAGGATGCCGGCCACGCCGGCCATCGCACCGCCGACGGCGAACGTCGTGACGATGGTGCGGTTGACGTTGATCCCCATGAGCGCGGCGATTTCCTTGTCCTCGGCAACAGCCCGCATCGCCTTGCCAGTCGTCGTGCGCTCCACGAGGTACCAGAGTCCGGCCATCGAGAAGGAGGCCACGACCAGGACGAGGATCTTGGTGCCGGCGATCTCGAAGGTCAGGATCGAACGCTGTTTGCTGAGCCATTCCGGGAGTTGGGGGTAGCTCTTGGAGGCCGGACCGAAGAGGCCCATCACGGCGTTCTGGATGAAGAACGAGACGCCGATCGAGGTGATGAGCGGGATGAGCCGGGGCGAGTTGCGAAGCGGCCGGTAGGCGACCCGCTCCATCAGCACAGCCATGAGGGTCGAGATGCCGATCGCCATGATGATGATGAGCACGAGGCACAGCAGGAAGTTGCTCTGCCAGAGGCCGTTGGCGTTGAACTTCTCCGAGGCGATGAAGCCGGTCATGGCACCGGCCATGAACACCTCGCCATGGGCGAAGTTGATGAAGCCCAGTACGCCATAGACCATCGAGTAGCCGAGGGCGATGAGCCCGTACATGGCGCCCTGAGAGAGGCCCGACATGAGCAGGCCCTTGAACTGGTCGGCCGTGAGGCCCATGGCGTCGGGGTTGCGCCAACGGGCGAACGGGTTGTCCGGGGCGAACTGCTGTGCCAGGAACGCAACTACTCCGATGACGATCAGACTGACCAGGAAGACCCTGATGAACGTGAGGAACCGGTCGACCTTCGAGACACGCCGGGCGGACTTTCGGTTGATGGTTGCGGTCAACGTCTTACTCCCTCAGGGCCAGAAGGGGCCACGAACGGATCGATTGCGGGGTGTGAGAGGGGGCGGAGCCTTACGACCCCGCCCCCATACTCACATATCGGATCAGCGCTGCCGACCCACTAGCCGTAGGCGCCTTCGCCGATGTCGT
>DCXR01000073.1 GCA_002329075.1 Candidatus Neomicrothrix sp. UBA2131 | reverse complement strand
TGCCAATTCCGCCACTCCGACGTGGCACACCCGGAAGACCCGGAGCGCACGACAGGCTACCGGCGCCCTGCATAGGCGAACACCGGCCTCACGCCCAGTCGAACGTCCGGGTGACCGCATCCGACCAGCGGGCCAGGAGAGCGTCACGCTCCCCCTCCGGCAACGTCGGCTCCCAGCGGCCACCCTCCTGCCAGTTGGCCCGCAGGTCGTCGAACCCGCCCCAGTACCCCTCTGCCAACCCGGCGGCGTAGGCGGCCCCCAATGCCGTGGTCTCCTCGACCACCGGCCGCACCACGGGCACCCCGAGCACATCGGCCTGGAACTGCATGAGGAGTTCGTTGACCACCATCCCGCCGTCGACCCGCAGCGATGACAGGTCGACGCCACTGTCGGCACGCATGGCGTCGAGCACCTCCCGGGTCTGGAAGGCCGTGGCCTCCAGCGCCGCCCGGGCGACATGACCCCGGTTCGAAAACGCGGTCAGGCCCATCAGGAGCCCCCGGGCGTCAGAACGCCAGTGCGGTGCGAACAGGCCGGAGAACGCCGGAACCAGGTACACGTCGCCGTTGTCATCGACCGAGCGGGCCATCTCCTCGACCTCCGACGACTCGCCGATGATGCCCAGCCCGTCCCTCAGCCACTGCACCAGCGCACCGGCTACGGCGATGGAGCCCTCCAGGGCGTAGACGGGTGCCTCGCCGGCCAACTGGTAGCCGACCGTCGTCAGGAGACCGTGGGTCGACGGCACGGGGTCGGCCCCGGTGTTGAGCAGCATGAAGCATCCGGTGCCGTAGGTGTTCTTGGCCTCACCCGGCGAGAAGGCCGTCTGCCCGAACAGGGCGGCCTGCTGGTCGCCGAGGACCCCCGACAACGGCACGCCGGCCAGCGGTCCCTTCATCTCGCCAATACGCCCCACCGAGGGAACGATCTCGGGCAGCATCGACGCCGGAATACCCAGTGCCTCGACGATGTCGGCATCCCAGCCCAACGAGGCCAGGTCCATCATCAGCGTCCGCGAGGCGTTCGTGACGTCGGTGACGTGGCGCCCACCCTCCGTGCCGCCGGTCAGGTGCCAGACCAGCCAGGAGTCGACCGTCCCGAACAACAGGTCGCCGGACGCCGCCTGCCCGGCCAGACCCTCGACGTTCTCGAGCAGCCAGGACGCCTTCGGGCCGGAGAAGTACGGGGCCAACGGCAACCCGGTCGTCGCCCGCCAGCGGTCGGGGCCCGGTCCGTCCGCAAGGTGCTCGAGCATCTCCGAGGTCCGCGTGTCCTGCCAGACGATTGCGTTGTGCGCCGCCTCACCCGTGTGACGGTCCCACAGCACGGTGGTCTCCCGCTGGTTGGTGATCCCCACCGCCAGCAGATCGGCAGCCGTCAGGCCTGCCGACGACAGCGCCTCGACGACCACCGCAAGCGTGTTGTCGAGGATCTCGTGGGCGTCGTGCTCGACCCACCCGGCCCTGGGAAACACCTGCCCGTGCGGCCGCTGCGCCACCGATACAACGCCACCCGAATGGTCGAAGACCATGAACCGGGTGCTGGTGGTCCCCTGGTCGATCGCACCCACATACCGGCCCATCCGCCCATTCTCCCCCATCGCCGCAGCGCTCTGTCACACGGAACCCCTACCCAAGGAGTACCCCACGAAACAGGAGCACCACCAATGGACATCCCCACCCTCGAACACGCCGCCGTCGGCCGCCCCGTCAGCCGCCTCGGCTTCTCCCTCTTCCCCGTCTACCTGCCACCCGCCGACCTGCCGCCCATCGCCACCGGCCCGGGCTCCGGCCTCGTCATCGACGAGCTGTCCAATGCCTCGGTACCGACGCTATCCGTCACCAACCCGACCGATCGGGCGATCCTGCTCATCGAGGGTGAGAGCCTCGTAGGCGGCGCCCAGAACCGCACCCTCAACGTCAGCGTGCTGGTGCCGGCCGGCGCCACCCTCGAGATCCCCGTGACCTGCCTCGAGCAGGGCCGCTGGGGCGCCCGACGGGCCTTCCGGTACGGCGACGCCATGGCTCCCCGCCGGGTCCGCCGGACCAAGCAGGACGCCGTGGCCCAACACCTGGCCACCGTCGGCGCACCCTCCCACGAGCGCCACGCCGACCAGGGCGCCGTCTGGCACATAGTCGAGCAGGAACTGAACCGCATGGAAGTCGACTCGTCCAGTCGGGCCATGTCCGATGCCTCGGCCTTCATCGACCGTGACCCCGATCGCCGCAGGACCGTCGAGGAGCTCGTCCAGATGGGTCCCCTCCCCGGCCAGTGCGGCCTCGTGGTCTCGCACGGCCGTCGCATCGTCGCCGCCGACCTGTTCGCCTCCACCGACCTGCTGCGGCCCCACTGGGGTGCCATCGTCCGGTCGCACCTGATCGAACACCCCACCGCCGACGGCCGTCCCTCGGCCGGTCGGGCCCTGCGGTTCCTCAGCCGATTCGCCACAAGCCCATCGGAACGCAAGGAGGGCCTGGGCCACGGCATCGAGCACCACATCCGCACCGACCGGGTCGTCGGCCAGGCGCTCGTGCTCCCCACCACCCTCATCCACGCCGGAGCCTTCGCCCGCTGAGCAGGTCCTCTTGGCGTATATCCCACCGACCGGGTGGGCACATGCCCCATGCCATGACGAGGCGCCTCATCGACATCGACGGCGACCGCCTTGCCGGGGCCGGGGAAATCCTCGGCTCCTCGACCATGGAGGACACCGTCAACGACCCCCTCGCCCTGGTCTCCGACACAGAGGCCAGGCGACGGCACACGATCCGGTTGTCCACCATGGAAGGGCTCCACCTTCATGACCCCGAAGTCGTGAAGGGCGCCCGGCGGAGCGAGGGCAGCACCGCCTCCCCATCGCCGACCCGCTGCTGACCGCCACCGCCGAGGTCAACGACCTCGTGCTACTCCACCACGACGCCGACCTCGACCGGATCGTCGACGTCACCGGACAGCCCGCTGAATGGGTCGTCCCCCGGGGTTCGGTGGCCTGAGGGCCCCTAGAACATCAGGGCGAGGGCCACCGTCGTGAAGGCGAACACCAGGGCCGTCACGATGGTGATGCGATCGAGGTTCTGCTCGACCACGGTGGAGCCGGCGGTCTGTGCGCCGATGCCACCACCGAACATGTCCGACAGGCCACCACCCTTGCCGCTGTGCAGCAGCACCAGGAAGATGAGGCCCAGCGCCGATGCGACGAAGAGGATCGAGGTCAGGACCAACATGGTGGCGACAGGCTAGCGGCGCGGCCCTGAGATCAACCGATGAGCCGGTGGTACGCCACGATGCGGGCGAACTCGTCAGGGTCGAGCGAGGCACCGCCCACCAGGAGGCCGTCGATGTCGGGCTGCATCATCAGGTCCGGGGCGTTGACCGGCTTGACAGACCCCCCGTACTGGATACGCACCGAGTCGGCCGTCGACTGTCCCCACCCCTCGGCCACCACCCCCCGTACGACCCGGCAGGCGGCCTGGGCGTCCTCTGGGGTGGCTGTGAGGCCGGTGCCGATCGCCCAGATCGGTTCGTAGGCGATCACGAGCCCTGCCATCTGGTCCTGCGAGAGCCCCGCCAGTCCGGCCTTCACCTGGCCCGTGACCTTGGCGTCGGTGCCGCCGGCCTCCCGCTCCTCCCGGGTCTCGCCGCAGCAGAAGATGGGGGTCATGCCGTTGGCGAGCACGGCCGCCGCCTTGAGCCGTACGTCGTCGTCGGTCTCGCCGAAGACCTCGCGCCGTTCCGAATGCCCGACGATCACCAGCGCCACGTTGAGCTTTGCGAGCATCCCCGGTGACACCTCTCCGGTGAAGGCGCCCCTCTCCTCGAAGTGGCAGTGCTGGGCACCGAGGACGAGGCGCATCTCGTCGGACTCGATCACCGTCTGCACCGAGCGGATGTCCGTGAAGGGCGGGTGGACCGACACGTCGACGACGTCGTGGTCGGCCGGGTTGAGAATGTAGGCCAACTTCTGGACCATCTGGATGGCCTCGAAGTGGTTGTGGTGCATCTTCCAGTTGCCGCTGACCAGCGGTCGCCTCGTCCCTGGCATCACCTGCTCCTCGTGCTTGGTCCCGAATTCAGACTGACATGCTCAGGCGCCACCGCGCAGGGCCGCCAGCCCCGGCAGGTCGCCCATTTCGATCAACTCCAGCGCTGCGCCACCACCCGTCGACACGTGGTCCATCCGGTCGGCCACCCCGAACTGGTGGGCCGCTGCCGCAGAGTCGCCGCCGCCGACGACGGTGAACCCCCGGCAGTCGGCCACGGCCTCGGCGACGGTTCGGGTGCCTGCGGCGAAGCGGGGATCCTCGAAGACGCCCATCGGGCCATTCCACAGCACCGTGCGGGCCTCGGCAACCAGATCGCAGAATTCGACTGCCGACCCGGGTCCGATATCGAGACCCATCCAGCCGTCGGGCAGCGACGTACCGGCCTGGCGTACCTCTCCCCCGGCCGAGGGGTCGCAGATGCGCCCACCGGGTCCGAGCGCCGTGATGTCGATCGGCAACCGGATCGGGGCGCCCGAGTCGAGCAGGCGTGCGCAGGTCCCGACCATGTCCTCCTCCAACAGCGAAGAGCCCACCGAGGCGCCCCGTGCCGCCAGGAAGGTGAAGCACATTCCCCCGCCGACGATCAGTTCGTCGACGATGTCGAGTAGCGCCTCCACGACACCGAGCTTGTCGCTGACCTTGGCGCCACCCATGATCCCGACGAACGGCCGCTTCGGCGAGTCCCGGAGGCCCCCCAGCACCTCGACCTCGCGGGCCAGCAGGCGACCCGCCGCCGACGGTAGGTGCCGTGGAGGACCCACCACCGACGCGTGGGCCCGGTGTGAGGCCCCGAAGGCGTCGTTGACGTAGGCGTCCTGACCCTCGAGCAGTCGCTCAACGAACGCCGGGGCGTTGGTCGTCTCCCCCGGATCGAAGCGCAGGTTCTCGAGCAACACCACTCCGGGCGCCAACTCGGCAAGGCGCTCGCGGACCGGGTCCATCGCAAATGCCGGATCCGGCGCCCCCTTCGGACGGCCCAGGTGCGAACACGCCGTTACCTCCGCTCCGGCATCGAGCAGGTAGTCCAGCGTCGGCAGCGCCGCCCGGATGCGGAGGTCGTCGGTGATGGCCCCGTCGGACATCGGGACGTTGAAGTCGCAGCGGACGAGGACCCTGCGACCCGAAAGGTCGCCGAGGTCCTCCAGAAGGGGGACGTCCATCGTTGCTACTTGCGGGCCTTCTTCGCCTTCGGCCTCTTGGTGCGGCGGGTGCCGACGATCCTCGTGAGGTCGACCAGACGGCTCGAGTAGCCCATCTCGTTGTCGTACCAGCCCAGGACCTTGACCATGTTCCCGGAGGCCATGGTGAGGCCACCGTCGATCGTGCACGAGGCCGGGCGGCCGACGATGTCGGCGGATACCAGTGGGTCCTCGCTGTAGTCGAGCACCTTGGCCAGCGGACCACGGCGGGCGGCCTCTGCGTAGGCAGCGTTGACCTGCTCTGCCGTCGCTGTCTTCTTCAGGGTGCCCACGAAGTCGGTGATCGAACCGTCGGGGATCGGCACCCGCAGCGAGATGCCATCGAGGCGACCCTTCATCTTCGGCAGTACCAGGCTCGTCGCCCTGGCGGCGCCGGTCGAGGTGGGCACGATGTTGACGGCTGCGCCCCGGGCACGACGGAGGTCGCTGTGCGGCCCGTCCACGAGGCTCTGGTCGCCGGTGTAGGCGTGTGTAGTGGTCATGAAGCCCCGGTCGACCCCGAACCGGTCGTCGAGCACCTTGATCATCGGAACGAAGCAGTTCGTGGTGCACGAGGCGTTGGACATCACATGGTGCTTCGCAGGGTTGTAGGAGTCGTCGTTCACGCCGACGACGAACGTCGCATCGCAGTCACCGGACGGGGCCGAGATGATGACCTTGCGGGCACCGCCCCCGAGGTGCAGGGCCGCCTTGTCGCGTGAGGTGAAAAAGCCTGTGGACTCGATCACGACATCGACTCCGAGGTCCCCCCAGGGGAGGTCGCCCGGGTCACGCTCGGACAGCACCCGGATCTTCTGGCCGTCGACGACGATGCTGTCACGGGTGGTCCGCACCTTGGCGTCGAGTCGCCCGTGCACCGAGTCGTTCGCCAACAGGAACGCCATCGTGTCGATGGACCCCAGGTCATTGACGGCGACGAACTCGATGTTCGCCCCCTGGGCACGGGCGGCCCGGAAGAAGTTGCGGCCGATGCGGCCGAATCCGTTCACACCTACTCGGACGGTCATTGAACTGTTGCCTCCTGCGGTGGCCGAACCGCCGCCCTGTTGTCGTAGAGGGTCATGTGCCCGTTCATTGCTAGCCGATGAGCATCAACATGACACGCGATCCTGAACGTAGATCGGTCACACCCGGATCGTCACGGCAGCAGTCAGCGATCGATGTCGCGGTGGGTCACGAGAGGATCCTGACCCCTTTCCCTCAGGTACCCGGCGACCGCCTCGGCAATGGTGACCGAGCGGTGCCGACCGCCCGTGCATCCGAACGCCAGCGTGAGATACGACCGTCCCTCCCCGACGAAGGCCGGCAGGAGGAGGTCCAGCAGGTCCTCCAGTCGGCTCAGGAACCCCTGGGCCAGGTCGCTGTCCAGCACATGCTCACGGACAGGCACGTCCAGGCCGCTGAGCGGGCGGAGTTCGTCGACCCAGTGCGGGTTCGGCAGGAAGCGGCAATCCAGGACCAGGTCGGCGTCGCGGGGAGCGCCGTGCTTGAACCCGAAGGAGGTCACGGCGAGGCGCATGGGGCGGTCGTCGGCCTGTCCGTAGAGTTCGGCGACCTTGTCGCGGAGCTCGTGGACGTTCAGGTCCGAGGTGTCGACGACGAGGTCGGCTTCGGATCGGACCGACTCCATCAGGGCCCTCTCGGCATCGATGGTGTCGACCAGGCCTGCCCCACCGCCGAGGGGATGCGGCCGCCGGCTGCTCTCGTAGCGCTGCACCAACACCTCCGTCGAGCAGTCGAGGAACACGACGCGGAGCCCCTCGACAAGGGATCGCAGCTCGGCGATTCCGGCGAGGGTCTCGCCACCGACGGTGTCGCTTCGCAGGGCGAAGGCCACCCGATCCAGCGAGGACTCCGGCCCCCTCGCCAGGTCGGCAACCTTCGCCATCAGGTCGGGCGGCAGCCGGTCGATGACGAACCAGCCGAGGTCCTCGAGGTCGCTGGCAAACGCCGAGCGCCCCGCCCCCGAGAGGCCCGTCAACACCAGGAAGTCGCTCACGTCACGATGCTAGGCGAGGCCCGACCGACACACCGCTCACATCACTGCCCACGATGTGCCTTCACGTACACCGCCTCGGCCACGGCGTCCGGCAACCACGACAGCTCCTGCAGGTCCGGGAGGCCGGCACGCTGCACGGCCCGTACACCGCCCATCTCCTTCACCAGGCGCTTCCGCCGTGCCGGTCCAAGGCCCGGGATGTCGTCCAGAACGGAACCCGTCATGCGCCGGGAGCGCAACTGTCGGTGGTAGGCGACCGCGAACCGGTGCGACTCGTCGCGCACCCGTTGCAGCAGGTACAGCGCCTCAGATCCACGTGGCAGCAGAATCGGATCGCTCCGACCGGGAACGAACACCTCCTCGAAGCGCTTGGCCAGCGCAGCGACCGGTATCCGGTCCGCCAGGCCCAGGTCTGCCACGACCCGTTGGGCGACCCCCAACTGCCCCACCCCGCCGTCCACGAGAAGCAGTTGCGGCGGATAGGCGAACCTGCCGGGCCGATCCGACACGGGAAGGGCGACCTCCTCCAGGAAGGCGGTGAGGCGCCTCGTGAGGACCTCCTCCATTGCCGCATAGTCGTCGTTGCCGGGCACCCCCCGAACCTTGAATCGGCGGTAGTCGGACTTCTTGGCGAGGCCGTCCTCGAGCACGACCATGGACCCGACGTAGTCCGTGCCCTGCAGGTGGCTCATGTCGAAGCATTCGATCCGGAGTGGTGCTTCAGGCAGCCCGAGCACCTGCTGCAACTCGTTGAGGGCCCGGGCACGGCTGTTGTGGTCGGCAGCCCGCTTGAGGCGGTGTCGCATGAACTCCTCGGCTGCGTTGCGGGTCACAGTCTCCTGCAGGGAGCGCTTGTCGCCCCGCTGCGGCACCCGAATGCGTACACGGGTACCCCGTTCCCTGCTCAGCCACTCCCCCAGCAGGTCCATACCCTCCGGAAGGTCGGGAACGAGGACCTCCCTCGGGACCCCCTGGGGTGGGTCGCCCCGGTAGTGGGCAGCCACGACCTCGCCGACCAGTTCGGACGCCGACAGGTCCTCGATACGGTCTACGACGAACCCCCTGCGTCCGATCACCCGACCTCGACGCACGTAGAAGACCTGGACCGCTGCCTCGAGTTCGTCGCCCGACAGGCCGAAGACGTCGATGTCCTCGTTCTGCCCACCGACCATCTGCTGGCGTTCGGCCACCTTGCGGACGCTCCCCAGCCGGTCCCTCCAGCGGGCCGCAGCCTCGAACTCGAGGCCGACCGATGCCGCCTCCATCTCTTCTGACAGGCGAGTTTCGACCTCGTCCGTATCACCCCCGAGGACGCGACTCAGATCGACGACGATCTCGTCGTAGTCCCTGCGCCCCACCTCCCCCACGCAGGGCCCCGAGCACTTCTCGATGTGGAAGAGCAGGCAGGGTCGACCGAGCCGCCGGTGTGCATCCAACTTGCTGTCCGTGCACGTGCGGATCGGGAACGTGCGCAACAACAGGTCGAGCGTCTCGCGGATTGCGCCGGCGTTCCCATAGGGACCGAAGTACCGGACCCCCCTGCGGCGACGGCCGCGCATCACCATCGCACGGGGCCATTCGTGGTCGAGCGTGATCGCCAGGAACGGATAGCTCTTGTCGTCCTTGAGGTCGACGTTGAAACGTGGCGAGTGCTCCTGGATCAGGCTGAACTCCAGCATCAGGGCCTCGAGTTCGTTCGAGACCTGGATCCACTCGACGCTCTCCGCAGCCTCGAGCATCTGCACTGTCCGCAGGGCCATTCGATCCGGGCTCCCGAAGTAGCTGTTGAGCCGGTGGCGGAGGCTCTTCGCCTTGCCGACATAGAGCACGCGGCCGTCGCCGTCCTTGAACTGGTACGAGCCGGGCAGGTCCGGGATCGTCCCGGCGGGTGGCCGCTCGATCATGTCGGCAGCGTAGGGCGCACCCGACCGCATCCGCTTCGACCTCCGAACGCCCCCCGTCACATCACTGCCCTACACTGGGTATGCCGGCCTGGTGACCGGCGACATATCTGCTTCCGAGGCCGACAACCCCGTGGTGTGGCGACCAGGCTGCCCCCACCGGCCGACAATCGGAGGCTTCCGACAAGTCACGAAAACGAGGCTCCGGCCGATGCTCCGACTTCAGGCGCCGCTCCCAGAGCGGTACATAGACGCTGACGATGCCAACGCGGCGCGTATCGAAGCAGCAAAGGCGGCCCTCGGTGATCGGCTCTTCATCCTCGGCCACCACTACCAACGCGACGAGGTCATCCGTTGGGCCGATGCCTGCGGCGACTCGTTCCGGCTCTCCCGGCTTGCCCAGCAGCGGACTGTGGCCGACTACATCGTGTTCTGCGGTGTCCACTTCATGGCCGAGTCCGCCGACATCCTCACAGGCGACCACCAGCAGGTGATCCTCCCGGACCTCGACGCCGGCTGCTCGATGGCCGACATGGCCGACCTCGACGAGGTCGTCGAGGCCTGGGATGGGATCGCACGGGTCACCGACATCGAACGCGTGGTCCCGATCACCTACATGAACTCGTCAGCAGCGCTCAAGGCGTTCGTAGGAGAGCACGGAGGGGCTGTGTGTACCTCCAGCAACGCCCGGGCCGTCCTCGACTGGGCCTTCGAGCACGGCGACAAGGTGCTGTTCTTCCCCGACCAGCACCTTGGCCGGAACACGGGCATCGCCATGGGCTACCAGCTCGGAGACATGGCCCTATGGGACCCGCTCCGCAGCCACGGAGGGCTCGCCGAAGCCGAGGTCAAGGAGGCCACCTTCCTCCTCTGGAGCGGGCACTGCTCGGTCCACCAGCGTTTCACCCCTGGGCAGATCGCCGACTTCCGGGAGCGGCATCCCGACGGCGTCGTCGTCGTGCACCCCGAATGCGCCCACGAAACGGTGCTCCTTGCCGACCGGGTCGGGTCCACGGACTTCATCGTCCGCCAGGTCGAGGAAGCCGAGCCGGGGACGGCATTTGGCGTGGGCACCGAGATACACCTCGTCAACCGACTCGCCACGGAGCACCCGGAGATGACGGTCGAGTCCCTCGACCCGATGGTCTGTCCCTGCTCCACGATGTTCCGGATCGACGCTGCACACCTTGCATGGATCCTCGATGGACTTGTCGACGGAAAGGTCCGCAACCTCATCACCGTCGCCTCCGACACCCAGGCGTGGGCGCATGTCGCCCTCGACCGGATGCTCACCATCACCTGAGGAGCGATCAGGAAGCCGACCCCGTCAGTCAGCCAAGATGTCACGCAGGTAGCGACCCGTGTGGCTCTCGGACACCGCGACCACCTCCTCCGGCGTGCCGGTGGCCACCACCGCACCACCTCCCAGCCCACCCTCCGGTCCGAGGTCGATCAGCCAGTCTGCGGTCTTGACGACATCGAGGTTGTGCTCGATGACGATCACGGTGTTGCCCTGGTCGACCAGTCGGCTGAGCACCGACAGGAGCCGACGGACATCCTCGAAGTGCAGGCCGGTGGTGGGCTCGTCGAGAATGTAGACGGTGTGGCCAGTGGGCCGCTTCGCCAACTCGGAGGCCAACTTGACCCGTTGCGCCTCACCTCCGGACAGCGTCGGCGCCGGCTGGCCCAGCCGGATGTAGCCCAGACCCACGTCCACCAGCGTCCGCATGTGGCGCGTGATGGGAGGGTGCTTCTCGAAGAAGCCGAACGCCTCCTCGCAGGACATCGCCAGCACATCGGCGATGGTGCGGCCCTTGAACTCGATGTCGAGCGTGTCCCGGTTGTAGCGGGCCCCCTTGCACACCTCGCATGGCACGTAGACGTCCGGAAGGAAGTGCATCTCTATGCGCAGCGTCCCGTCGCCTGAACAGGCCTCGCAACGGCCTCCCTTGACGTTGAAGCTGAACCGACCGGGCATGTAGCCGCGTACCCTCGACTCCTCGGTCTGGGCGAACAACTTCCGGATCCGGTCGAACACGCCGGTGTAGGTGGCGGCGTTTGAGCGGGGGGTGCGCCCGATCGGCGCCTGGTCGATGTTGATGACCTTGTCGATGTGCCCGACGCCTTCGAGGGCCGTGTGGAGTCCCGGCGGAACCTTCGACCGGTAGACGGCCTGCATGAGCGACTTGTGCAGGATCTCGTTGACGAGGGTCGACTTGCCCGATCCCGAGACCCCGGTCACGGCTATGAAGCGGCCCAGCGGAAACGAGACGTCGATGTCCCGGAGGTTGTTCTCCCGTGCGCCGCGGACCAGCAGCGAGTCGCCGGTACCGGGGCGCCTCGCCTGGGGCACGGCGATCTCCCTTCGTCCCGAGAGGTACTGCCCGGTGATCGAGCCCTTCTTCCCGAGGAGTCCGTCAACCGTGCCGGAGTGCACCACCGCTCCGCCGTGCTCCCCCGCCCCGGGTCCGATGTCGACAACGTGGTCGGCGTTTCGGATCGTCTCCTCGTCGTGTTCGACGACGATCACCGTGTTTCCGATGTCCCGCAGCCTGTGCAGCGTCTCGATGAGCCGCCGATTGTCGCGCTGGTGGAGCCCGATCGACGGCTCGTCCAGCACATAGAGCACGCCTACGAGGCCGCTGCCGATCTGCGACGCCAGCCTGATCCTCTGGGCCTCGCCACCGGCCAGAGTGGCCGCCGAACGGGAGAGCGACAGGTAGTCGAGGCCGACGTCCAGCAGGAACCCGAGTCGGGCATTGACCTCCTTGAGGACCGGCTCGGCGATCATCGCATCGCGGTCGGAGAGGTCGAGGCCGGCCAGGACCTTTGCAGCCTCCCCGATCGGAAGCTCGCAGACATCGTGGATCGAATGGCCGTCGATGCTCACGGCCAGCGAAAGCGGGCAGAGGCGTGCGCCACCGCAGTCGGGACAGGGCACCTGGCGCATGTATCCCTCGATCTGCTCCCGTCCGCTGTCGCTCTCGCTGTCCTGATGGCGACGCCGCAGGTACGGCATGACCCCCTCGAACTGTGCCGAGTAGACGCGGGTCCGGCCGAACCGGTTCTTGTAGCGGACCTGCACACGATGGTCGAGGCCGCCGGTCAGGAACAGCTTCTGGTGCTTCTTCGCCAGCGAGCGCCACGACTTCTCAGGGTCTATGCCCTGGTCCTCGGCGACGGCCGCCACGAGGCGCTTGAAGTAGCGATTGTGCCCGCTCGACCAGGGTGCGATCGCACCCTCGCCCAGGCTCAGGTCTGGGTTCGGGACGACCAGCTCGGGGTCGACCTCGAACACCGAGCCGAGGCCGTTGCAGTGGTCGCAGGCGCCGTAGGGGCTGTTGAACGAGAAGTTCCGGGGGGCCAGCTCCTCGAAGGACTTTCCGTCGCTGGGCCGCGACAGGTGCTGGCTGAACACGATCGTGTACGGCCCGACGACCTCTCCGTCCTCGTCGAGCTGTTCCTCCCCGTCTCCCCTGCTCGGCACCACCTGGATCTCGGCGACCCCCTCGGCCAGGGCAAGGGCCGCCTCCATCGACTCGGTCAGGCGACGCTCGATGCCGTCCCGCAGCACCAGCCGGTCGATCACGACCTGGATGGTGTGCTGCTCGTAGCGGGCCAGGTCGACCTCGTCGCTGAGCTCGTGCAGTTCGCCGTCGACGATCGCCCGGCTGAAGCCCTGCGAGGCCAGGTCGGAGAGCAGGGTGTCGTAGGTGCCCTTCCGTCCCCGGACCACAGGTGCCAGGACCTGGAACCGGGTTCCCTCATCCAGTTCGAGGACACGGTCGACGATCTGCTGCGGGGTCTGGCGGACCAGCCGCTCGCCCGTCTCCGGGTCGTGTGGCACGCCTATCCGGGCATAGAGCAGGCGGAGGTAGTCGTAGACCTCTGTGATCGTGCCGACGGTCGAGCGCGGGTTGCGCGAGGCGCTCTTCTGGTCGATCGAAATGGCCGGTGAGAGGCCTTCTATGAAGTCGACGTCCGGCTTGTCCATCTGTCCCAGGAACTGGCGTGCGTACGACGAAAGGGACTCGACGTAGCGCCGCTGGCCCTCGGCGTAGATGGTGTCGAACGCCAGCGACGACTTGCCCGAACCCGAGATGCCCGTGAAGACGATCAGGTGGTCCCGGGGGAGGTCGAGGTCGATGTCGCGCAGGTTGTGCTCGCGCGCCCCGCGTACCACCAGTCGATCGGACACGGCGGCGAGCCTACCGGCCGGCCCGGAGGCGTTCGAAGCCCCGACGGTCAGGTGGCAACCGTCTCAGGTGTGCTCGGCGAAGTCGCGCAGTTCGCGGCGCAGTTCGGCGATCTCGTCGCGGAGGCGGGCCGCATACTCGAAGCGGAGGTCCCCGGCTGCCTCCTTCATCTCCTCTTCCAGCGATCCGAGGAGGCGCTCGATGTCCGATCTCGGCAGTTCGGAGACCTCGTCGACGAGGCGCTCGCCGCGGCGCTTCCTGCCCTTCGGGGTGGGTGCACCGCCGCCGGTGGGTCGCAGGAACTCGAGGATGTCGGTCACGGCCTTTCGCACGGTCTGGGGATCGATCCCGTGTTCGGCGTTGTAGGCCTGCTGGAGGCTGCGCCGTCGGTTGGTTTCGGCGATGGCCTTGCGCATCGACCGGGTGAGCCCGTCGGCGTACATCACGACCTGTCCGTCGACGTTGCGGGCAGCACGGCCGATGGTCTGGACGAGCGAGGTCTCGCTCCGTAGGAAACCCTCCTTGTCGGCGTCGAGGATGGCGACGAGCGAGACCTCGGGAAGGTCGAGGCCCTCTCGCAGCAGGTTGATGCCGACCAGCACGTCGAACTCCCCGAGGCGCAGGTCGCGCAGGATCTCGATCCTCTCGATGGTGTCGATGTCGGAGTGCAGGTAGCGCACCCGGGTTCCCTGCTCGAGCAGGTAGTCGGTGAGCTCCTCGGACATCTTCTTGGTGAGCGTGGTGACCAGCACCCGCTGGTCTACGGCCACCCTTTCGGCGATCAGCTCCTGGAGGTCGTCGATCTGCCCCCGGGTGGGCTTGACCACCACCTCCGGGTCGACGAGGCCCGTCGGCCGCACGATCTGTTCGACGATGCTGCTGCTGTTGTCGAGCTCCCACGGGCCCGGAGTGGCCGAAAGGAACACCACCTGTCCCACCCGGTCGCGGAACTCCTCGAACTGCAGGGGTCGGTTGTCGGCCGCCGAGGGCAGGCGGAAGCCGTGCTCGATGAGGGTCTCCTTGCGGCTGCGGTCGGCGTGGTACTGGCCGTTCAGTTGCGGGACCGCCACGTGCGACTCGTCGACGACCACGAGGAAGTCGTCGGGGAAGAAGTCCAGGAGCGTGTAGGGCCGCTCTCCTGGTGAGCGTCCGTCGATGTGGGCGCTGTAGTTCTCGATGCCGTTGCAGAAGCCCAGCTCGCCGATCATCTCCAGGTCGTGCTCGGTGCGCATCCGTAGCCGCTGCGCCTCCAGCGGCTTGTCCTCTCCCTGGAACCAGGCGAGGCGCTCCTGGAGTTCCCGTTCGATCAGCCCCATGGCCCTGGCGAGGACGACCTTGTCGGCGGCGTAGTGGGTGGCCGGGAACACCACCAGCTCCGAGAGCTCTCGCAGGTGCTCTCCGGTCAGCGGATCGACCTCGGTTATCGACTCGACCTCGTCGCCGAACAGCGAGATCCGCACGGCGGTCTCCTCGTAGGCGGGATGGATCTCGAGCGTGTCGCCCCGGACCCTGAACTTTCCCCGACCCAGGACCATGTCGTTGCGCTCGTACTGCATGTCTATGAGGCGACGGAGCGCCGCCCGCTGGTCTATCTCCTCACCCTGTCGGAGGACGAGCAGGTTCCCCTCGTAGAACTCCGGGTTGCCGAGGCCGTAGATGCACGACACGGAGGCCACCACGATGGTGTCCCGCCGGGTGAGGAGCGCCGCCGTTGCCGAATGGCGCAGTCGGTCGATCTCGTCGTTCACAGACGAGTCCTTCTCGATGAAGGTGTCGCTGGAGGGCACGTATGCCTCGGGCTGGTAGTAGTCGTAGTAGGAGACGAAGTACTCGACGCGGTTCGACGGGAAGAACACCCGGAACTCGTTCGCCAACTGGGCGGCGAGGGACTTGTTGGGGGCGATCACCAGGGTCGGGCGCTGGACCTGTTCGATGACCCATGCGAGCGTGGCGCTCTTGCCGCTGCCGGTGATGCCGAGCAGGGTCTGGAAGCGCTCGCCGCCCTGGATGCCTGCGGCCAGTTCGGCGATTGCGCTGGGCTGGTCGCCGGCCGGCGGGAAGGGTGCCTCGACGCGGAAACGTTGGTTCACGGGCGCAGCGTAGCGACGGCCTCCGGGGAGGAAGCCCGGGAGGGAGCCGAAGGGGGGAGCTGTCAGCCCTTCTCGGCCCTGCTCCCGATACGTCGCACGGGCGTACCCGGCTGCGGCCGCTCGAGGGTGCCGATCCAGGCCCAGCAGCGGTCCACCTCGGCCTCCAGCTCTTCGGGGGTTCCGGAGTTGGAGACTACGAAGTCGGCCTTCGCCAGGCGATCGCTGCGGGAAACCTGCCTGGCGATCCTCTGGCGGACGTCCTCCTCGTCGAAGCCACGGTGTTCCACGAGCCGCTGTACGGACATCTCGGGGTCGACGTCCACGACCACGATCCCTCCGTAGCCCTCGTGCCCGGATTCGACCAGGAGGGGAATGTCGAGCACCACCGTGGCATCCGTGCCTGCCAGTGCGTCCCGGCGGCGGGTCATCTCATCGCCAACGGCCGGGTGCACGATGGCGTTGAGGGCAAGCAACTCGTCCGGGTCGCCGAACACGAGATCGGCGACGGCCTGTCGGTCGAGCGTGCCGTCACCGGCCACGATGTCCTGCCCCCAGCGTTCGACCATGGCCTCGAATACGGGGCTGCCGGGTTCCTGGAGTTCGCGCACGATGGCATCGGCGTCGACGAGCAGGGCGCCCCGCTGTACCAGCAGGGATGCCACGGTGGACTTGCCGGAACCGATGCCTCCGGTCAGTCCGATCTCCAGCACCGGGTCCTCCCGGAGCGCCGGCTAGGCGCCGGCAGTATCCGGCGCTTCCTCGGCAGGCGCATCCTC
>DCXR01000082.1 GCA_002329075.1 Candidatus Neomicrothrix sp. UBA2131 | reverse complement strand
TGGCCCGGTGGTTGTGGTACAGGGCCCGGTAGGGCAGCTGGACGCGCATGTAGGTTGTCCGGCTGTGGAGCCTGAGGTCGCCATCCCCGAGGCAGCGCTCTGGCGAGGGTCGGACGTCGCCTGCATCGACGACTTCGCCGTCGACCTGTACCCGGCGGCATGCGCCACGCTCGAGGAGGCGGCTGTCCATCAGGTGGCGAATGGCCTCCACCCGGTCGATGTCGAACCCGGTTACCTGCCACTCGGTGACCTGGAGCCGACCATCGAAGCGGCCCGTCACGAGGCCCTGAAAGGCACCGGCATGGTCCTGCTGCGCGGGTTTCCCGTCGACCGCCTCTCGGATGACGAGATGGCGATGTTCTTCTGGGGCATCGGGCTGCGCCTCGGCCGGGCCGTTTCACAGAGCGTCATGGGCGAGCGCCTCGGCCACGTGATCGACGTGACCGACGTCGACCCACACGCCCGCGCCTACCGGAACCGTTCCGAGCTCACCCCCCATTGCGATCCGGCCGATCTGCTCTCGTTCCTGTGCCTCGCCGCTGCCGCAGAGGGCGGCGAGAGCCGGTTCGTCAGTTCGCTCACCGTCCACGAGGAGATCAGGGCGACCCGACCCGACCTGCTCGAGCACCTGTACCGGGGCTTCCACTACCATCGCTTCGGCGAGCACGAGGAGGGCACCGAGCCGGTTACCCCCTGGCGGGTCCCCGTGTACAGCGTGTGCGACGGCCTCCTCAGTTGCCGCTATGTGAAGGAGTACGTGGAGATCGCCGCCGACGAGGACCCGAATGTCGAGATCACGGCCGTCGAGCGTGAGGCGCTCGAACTGTTCGAGGCGACCACCCAGCGCCCCGACCTGAGGGTCGCCTTCACGCTGCAACCCGGCGAGGCGATAATCGCCAACAACTTCATGGTGCTCCACGCCCGCACGGCCTTCACGAGCCATCCCGACCGCCGACGCGAGCTGCTGCGCCTCTGGATGGCCGCCCAGCCGCCGCGCCCGGTCGTACGGGAGATCGCCCTCTACGACCGGGCCTACCACGGTGGCGAGGTGGGCGTGCCGCCGCAACCGGGACGGGTGCCATCCTTCGCCAGCAGGTTCGACCAGGGCTGGCGGCAGCCGTGTCACAGCAGGAACCGACAGGAACAGTAGAGGCGATCGACGCGAGGAGACAAGGTGATGACCGACTGGTACGACGAGGACGACCCGGCGGTCGGCACCGGAGGCACGGCCGATTCGCCGGCGTCCAGCGGCGTCCACTGCGACGCCTGCAACTCATGGATGGACGACGGCGACACCCACTGCCCCAACTGCGGCTCCGAACGCTGACTGCCGCCCTCGCCGGGGGCGAGGGTCGTGTAGGTGGCCCCGGACGCATTCGGGTGCGACGATGTCGGGGTGGCACCCTGGCGGTCTGGGCCGGACCACACCGCCGCCCGGCGGCGGATGGTCGACGTACAGTTGGCGACGCGCGACATCACCGACCTCCGGGTCCTGGCGGCGATGGCAGCGGTTCCCCGGCACAGGTTCGTACCCGCCTCAGCGCTGGCTGACGCCTACGAGGACGGCCCGCTGCCCATAGGCGCCGGCCAGACGATCTCGCAGCCGTACATCGTGGCGTTCACCCTGCAGGCACTCGACCTGCGACCGGGTGGGTCGGTGCTCGACGTGGGCACCGGGTCGGGCTACCAGGCTGCCCTCCTGGCCGAGATGGGGGCCGTGGTGACATCGGTCGAACGCCTGCCGTCGCTAGCCGTTGCCGGGCGTGATCGACTAGCCGACCTGGGCTACGCGGTGGACGTGGTCGAGGGGGACGGGAGCCTGGGCTGGCCACCGGGCGCCCCCTACGACGGCATAGTGGTGGCGGCATCGGGACCGGCCATTCCCGACGAACTGGTGGCCCAACTGGGTGTAGGGGGCCGGCTCGTGATGCCGGTCGGCGGTCGTCGCCACGGACAGGAACTGGTCCGGGTGACCCGGAGAGAAGAGGGGGCCGACGGCGCCGTACGCGAATCGCTCATTCCGGTGTCGTTCGTGCCGTTGCTGGGCGAGGCGGGCTGGTCGCTCTAGTTGCCTGCGCCCAGCCGTTCGAGCACCTCATCCCGGGAGAGGCCCTCGACATGGAAGCGCTTCGTCCTGGAGGTCATGCCGGTCCGGAGGGTCACGGACCGACGCTTCAACCCGAGTGCCCTCGCCAGGGTCCGTCGGGCGGCCTCGGTGGCTCGTCCGTTCTCCGGGATCTCAGCCACCCGGATCCGGACGAGGCCGTCGCTCACCCGGATGTCGTTGCGTCCGGCCCGCGGCGTGACCCGGACCTCGAGGATGCAACGGGGATGCCTTCCCATGCATGCAGCGTACGCCCGCAGGTCCGGCGCCGTCATCCGCGGCGACCCCGGGTCAGTTGTCGTCCCCGTCGTCCCGCTCGGACCCGCAGGCCGGGCACTCGTCGTCGTCCGGCTCCAGGTCTCCGGGGCAGCCGCCGACCCAGCAGTCGGTGACCTGGGTCGAACCGCACCGGGGACACACGTCCTCACCGAACCCCAGCCACTCTTCGCAGTACCTGCAGTGCTGTCGTGGACCCATCGCAGACCTTTCTCCTACGCCTTCCCTGTCGGCGTCCACCGTGACACGTCCCAGGTCGCCCCGACCGATCCGGGCTTGCGGAACACGGGTCCCCGGACCGGCGTCGGGTGCTCCGGCTCGAGGCGGCCATCACCCCGGCGCCGACCACGACGGCGTCGGCGACGTCCGGCATGCCTGTGCTCCGTTCCTCGCCGTCGGTCGGGTACGCGTCGGATCCTACGACTGCGCATGGAGCGACACGGGCCCGTACGGTCGCGCCATGGCTCTTGATCGAACCCTGCGCGGCGACCTGGCGGGAGCAGACCTCGGTGACGGCTTCCACGTCCTGCCGGGACAGGGCAACGCCCTCGTCGCGGAGACCGACGCCGGACTCGTGCTGGTCGATGCCGGTTCGCTGCCTGCTGCCCCGGCCATGGTCGACCACCTCCGATCCGTCACCGGATCACCGCTGCACGCCATCTGCTACAGCCACGGCCACCTGGGCTACAACGCAGCGGTCGGGACCTGGCAGGCTCATGCCGCCGAGCGGGGCGACCCGCAGCCCCGGCTCATCGGCCACGAGAACATCCTCCGTCGGTATGCCCGCTACCGCGAGACCCTCGACCTGCAGGCCCGCATGGCTGCGGTCCAGTTCCCCTCCCGGGAGGGAGCGTCCTGGCGGCGGATGCTCCCGGCGTTCGTAATGACCGATCCCACGGAGACCTTTGCCGAGGCCCTGACCGTCGTAACGGGGAGTCGGACGGTCGAACTCCTGTGGGCGCCTTCGGAGACCGACGACTCGATCGCCGTCTGGTACCCGGACGACGGGCTCCTCTACGGCGGGCCGGCGACGCCGGGCGACGCGATTCCCAACATCGGCACGCCGCTGCGGACACAACGGTTCACGATCCGGTGGGCCGAGACCCTCGATGCACTGGCCGACCTCGGCGCCGAGACCCTGGTGACCGAGTTCGGGCCGGTCGTCCAGGGGGCCGACCAGGTCCGCCGAAGGCTGTCACACACCGCCGAGGCGCTGCGCTGGCTCCGCCGGGAGGTCGTCGAACGGATGAACCGGGGGATGGGGGAGGGCGAGGTGCTCGCCGACCTCGAGTATCCGCCGGAGTTGTTCGACGAGCCATGGATGACCCCCAACTACGGCTGCCCGGACTACATCGCCCGGGACCTGTTCCGTGAAGAGAGCGGCTGGTGGGACCGCAACCCGACGACCCTGCATCCGGCGTCCCCCGGTGAGGCGGCTGCGGTGGTTCGCAGCGTGATCGGCGATCCCGATGCGGTCCTCGAGCGGGCCCGCTCCCTGGCCGAGGCGGGCGAGACCCAGTTGGCCCTCCACGTCGTCGACCTGCTGGCCCTCGCCGAAGGCGACGACCCGGTGGTGGTGGCTGCACGCGGCCTCAAGGCCGAACTCTGCCGGATCCGGGCCGACGAGGTGCGGCCCTACGTCTCGCGGGCCGCCTACCGTTCCTCGGCCCGTCTGCTCGACGGCGGGGCGACCTCCTGGCAGCAGTTGCCGTAGCCGCACCCCGGATTCGGCACCTCCGGGCTTTCCCGGCGGCGACCGTTGCGCTATCGTCCTCCACCCTGCGGGTGGACAGCAGTACCCTCAAGGATGGTTCCACCCGCAACGGTGCGGGAGGACAGGAACACAGGAACTGAAGGGTCGGTTTCCATGGCCCCACAGAGGACGGTTCACCGGTGATGGCACGTCAGGATCAGGAAACGCACCAGTTCTCGTCGGAGGACGTCTGTCGGGTCGTGGGCGAGCGGGTGCGCGACGCACGACGAGCCCTCGGTCTCACGATGGCGCAGTTCGCAGAGATCGCCGAGATCTCCCTCGGCATGGTCTCGAAGATCGAACACGGCCAGACTTCACCCAGCCTCTCCACGCTCACGAGGCTCGCCCACGCTTCCGAGGTGCCCATAACGGCGTTCTTCCGGGGTCTCGACGAGGAGCACGACGTCGTCATCGTCCGGGCCGGTGAGAGACTCGAGGTACTGCACGAGGGAACCCGGCCCGGCCACATCTACGAGGACCTGGGATCGCTGCGCGGGCCGCACCGGATCATCGAGCCGATGATGGTCACCCTCGAGTCGTCCGACGACGTGTTCCCCCTGTTCCAGCACGAGGGCGTCGAGTTCCTCCACATGCTCGAGGGGTCGATGGACTACGGCTACGGCCCGAAGACCTACAGGCTGGGTGCGGGCGACACCCTGCAGATCCACGGTGAGGTGGCGCATGGCCCCACCGCCCTGGTCGACGTGCCCGTCAGGTTCATGTCGGTGAAGGTCTACGCCTCACCCGAGTAGGCGGAGCACGCGGCCGGATGTCGACCGCTAGGAGTCGACGAGCACCGGCTCCGAGGGTGTGAACGCGACGGGCAGGTGCTTGATGCCGTTCACCAGGTTCATCCGCAGGCGGTCGGGTGGTCCGGTGGCCTCGAGGTCTGGCAGGCGCCGCGCCAGGCCCTCGAACATGATCTCGATCTCCAGTCTGGCCAGGTTGGCGCCGAGGCAGAAGTGGGCGCCGCCGCCACCGAACGCCAGGTGGTGGTTGGGCGTCCGCGTCAGGTCGAGGCGGTGCGGGTCGTCGTACACCTTCTCGTCGCGGTTGCCCGACGGGTACCAGAGGGTGACCTTGTCACCTGCCCGGATCGATTCACCACCCAGTCGGGTGTCGGCGGTGGCGGTGCGCCGGAAGTAGTTGACGGGGCTGGTGTGCCGGAGCACCTCGTCGACGGCGGTCGTGTCCATGCCCTGCTCACGTACCCGCTGCCACTGGTCGGGGTGTTCCATGAACGCCATCATTCCGAGGCTGATGGCGTTCCTGGTCGTCTCGTTGCCCGCGACGATGAGCAGCGTGAAGAAGAGGTCGCGCTCGAGGTCGGTGAGCTCGGCGACCGTGCCGTCGTCGAGTGTGACACGTGCCTCGGTGAGCGCCGTCCACACGTCGTCGGCCGGCTCGGCCCGCTTGCGGTCGGTCAGGTCGTGGGCGTACATCGCCATCTCGATCACGGCCTTCTCGTACTCGTCGCCCGGTTCGCTCGGATCGGCGGAGAACTCCGGGTCGCTGCCGCCGATCGTGCGGTTGCTCCAGTCGAACAGGAGGTTGCGGTCCGCATCGGGCACCCCGAGGATGTCGGCGATCGCCATGAGCGGCAGCTCGGCGGACACCTGGGTCACGAAGTCGGCTTCGCCGGCCTCGCAGATCCGGTCCAGGATGAGGTCGGTCCGGGTCCGCATCACGTCCTCCAGGCGGCGGATCATGCGCGGGGTGAAGCCCTTGTTCACAAGCTTGCGGTAGCGGGTGTGTTGCGGCGGGTCCGTCATCACCATCTGGAGTCCGGGACCACGACCGGGTTCGATGTCCGTGAGGGCGATGCCACCGGCGCCCTCGCGCCCCGGACCCGTCTGGTGCGAATAGAGCGTGCCGGCCCTGTGGACCTCGGTGATGTGTTCGTACGAGGACACCACCCAGAACGGCTCGGGCTCATCATCGGTGGCGGGATGGAGCCAGACCGGGTGTTCCCGTCGCAGGGCGTCGAACCACTCGTGGGGCATCCGCTCGGCGAACACGTCCAGATCGGTTAGGTCGATCTGGTCGAAGATGCCCATGTGGTATCGCCTCGGAACTTGGGTCGCCCGGTCGGAGCCTGATTCACAAGGTACCGCACGATGGCCCGGGGCTCCGCCCGGTTCGGGCAGGCGGGCCCGATGGCCCGGGCGATGGCGTCGGTCGGTGGGTTCTGCCCGTGGGGCAGCATCCGGGCTCCGGTTACGCCGATCACGCAGATGACGGGCGCCTGCACCGTGAGGCCGGTGGTCTCGTCGGCGGGCGAGTCGGGGGCGAAGAGGTGGACCGCCTCGACTGTGCCGAAGTCGATGTCCCGGGCGGCGAGGGCGTCGGCGACGCGTCCGGCATCGTCGGATCCGTTGCAGGGGATCTCGGCGATGCCGGTGGCAGGGGTGCCCTGTTCGACACCGAGAAGACCGGTGTCGTCCCTTGTGGCTCTTCCGATTCTGCCACCCGAGATGCCTACCGGACAGTGCGGATACCGATTGCAGTCCTTCGCAACCGGCGGATTCCCACTGACCAGAATTTCACTAACAGTAATTCTAGTTGATATATATGATAGTCGAACGGTCGCGGGCACCCCGTTGTCGAAGGGGTTCTTCGACATCCACGAGCCAGGGAGAGACATGGCTACCGACATCGAACGGTTCATCGAAGCTGAAGGACGCCAGGAGCAGGTAACCGAGATCCAGCGGCGGATCGAAGCCGAGGGCATCCAGTACCTCTACTGCCAGTTCGTGTCCGTCACCGGACGGATCATGGGTAAGGGCATCCCGGCCAAGCACTTCGGCACCATTGCCAACAAGGGCTTCCAACTCGTCTACGGCTCCACGGCCAACCTCTTCGTCGACCGGCACGGCCGCTACATCGGCTACGGCCCCGAGTCGCGCGAACTCGTCGGCGTCGCCGAGACCGAGACCTTCTGCAAGCTTCCCTGGGATCCCAAGACCGCCCGGGTGTTCTGCACCCTCTTCCGCGGGCGCGAGGAGGAGGTCGACGGGGGGATGTTCCTCACCTCCGACTGCCGCGGCAACCTCAGGCGCATCCACAACGCCTTCGAGGAGAAGTTCGGCCTGCACCTGCGCGCCGGCACCGAGCCCGAGATGATGTGGCTCAAGGCCGACGCCGACGGCAAGCCCACCGTCGAGGGCATGACCAAGCCCAACTGCTACCACATCGACCAGTTCGCCGAACTGCAGCCGCTGATCCACAGGGTGGTCGAGTACAGCGAGGCCATGGGCCTCGACATGATCCAGGGCGACCACGAGGACGCACCCGGCCAGCTCGAATTGAACTTCAACTTCGACCGGGCCGAACTCACCGCCGACCGGCTCACCACCTACCGCCAGATCTGCAAGCAGGTCGGGCGCGAGCTCGGCGCCTTCCCCTGCTTCATGCCGAAGCCGTTCATGGGCGTGTCGGCCAACGGATGCCACCACAACATCTCCCTGTGGACCGGCGAACCAGACGGGGGTGGCGAGAACAAGTTCATGCCCGAGGGCGACAACCCCCGGATCCCCGGAGCGATCGGGATGAAGGCCATCGGCGGGATCATGGAGCACCTCGGTGCGCTGACCTGCCTGGGGTCACCAACCGTCAACTCGTACCGACGACTCTGGGACACCGGCTTCTGGGCACCCGTCTTCGCCGACTGGGGATTCCAGAACCGCACCACCGCCCTGCGCATCAGCGCCCCCGGCCGCTTCGAGTACCGATCCGTGGACTCGGCGGTCAACCCCTACCTCTCCTTCGCGGGTCTCCTCAAGGCCATGGAGGACGGGCTGGATCGCAACCTGGATCCCGGCCCGCCAGAGGAGCGCAACATCTACGAGGCCATGGAAGAAGGCAAGGAAGTCAAGAAGATCCCGATGAACCTTGGCGAGGCCCTGGATGCTCTGAGGGCCGATGAGGTTGTCAAGAGCGCTCTTCCCAATGAGATGTTCAAGGTCTTCGAGCACTACAAGCGCGACGAGTGGGAGCGCTTCATGCACACCGTCACCGACTGGGACGTCGAGGAGTACCTCGACATCCTCCCGTAGGCCACCCCGACCAACGACCAGGAGACACCGGAGCATGTGTGGTATCGCCGGCATCATCCACCGCGATGGACCTTCGGACATGGGTGTGGAGATCACCAAGATGCTCCAGTCCATGAAGCACCGCGGTCCCGACTCGACCGGCTACGCCCTCTACAGCGAGCCGGACGACCTCGTGGCCATCCGGTTCATGCTCGCCGAGCCGAGGGAGTACGGGGGCTTCGGCATAGACGAACGACTGGAGCGCAACCGGGCCGAGGTCGAGTCCCGTCTCGCCAAGATCGGTGCCGACCTGGCGACGATCCACAGTGACACCGGCTACGCCTTCCGGGCCACGGTCCGCTATGACGGCGACCTCAAGCCGCTGGCCGACTACCTCGAGGACGTCCCCGGGTGCGAGGTGCTCTCGCTGGGTAGTTCGCTCGAGATCGTCAAGGACCTGGGCGACGCCAACACGGTGATGGAGCAGTACAGCCTTGACCGCATCCGCGGCACCCACGCCATCGGCCACGTGCGCATGGCGACCGAGTCCGATGTCGACCTGGCCAGCGCCCACCCCTACTGGGCGTACCCCTTTGCCGACGTGGCGGTTGTCCACAACGGCCAACTCACCAACTACCACCAGTGGCGGCGCCGCCTGGAACGGTCCGGACACCGGTTCCAGTCAGAGTGTGACTCGGAGGTCATCGCGGTCTACCTGGCCGAGAAACTCGAAGAGGGGTCGGACCTCGAAACGGCCATGAAGTGCAGCCTCGACGACTTCGACGGCGTGTTCACCTACCTCGTCGCCACCAGCAGCGAACTCGGTGTCGCCAAGGACGAGATGGCGGCCAAGCCGCTGGTGCTGTTCGAAAGCGACGACCTGGTGGTCATGGCCTCCGAGGAGATGGCGATCAGCGCCCTGGTAGGCCGCGAGGTCGAAACCCGGGATCCCCTCGAGCGGGAGGTGCTCACATGGCAGGTCTGACCAAGAGCAGCGTCGTCTACGACGCCCGGGGGCTCGTAGAGCCGGATCCCGAACCGCCGATGACGGCCGAGATCGACGGGGACAGGGCCGTCATCGACGCCACCGACCTGACGACCCGCAAGATCAACCTCGAGTTGAGGCGGATCGTCTACGACGAGGGCGTCGACGACGTCACGATCCTGAACCCCGGCTCCAAGCACTCGCTGGGGGTCGGCATCCTGAAACGCTGCCACATCACGTTCGAGGGCAGCCCCGGCTGGTACGCCTGCGGCCTGATCGACGGCCCCGAGGTCCAGATCAATGGCAGGGTCGGCTGGTCGCTGGCCGAGAACATGATGTCCGGTTCAGTCGTCGTCGAGGGGCCCGCCGGCTCCCTCACGGGTGCAGCCCTACGGGGTGGTGACCTGGTCATCAAGGGCAACGTCGGAGCCCGCACCGGCATCGACCAGAAGGGCGGCACGATCATCGTCACCGGCTCCGCCGGAATCAACACAGCGTTCATGATGCAGCGCGGTCGCCAGATCGTCTGCGGCGACGTAGGCAACGGCCTGGGTGACTCCATGTACGACGGGTTGATCTATGTCGGGGGCGACATCGCCTCGCTCGGCGTTGACTGCGTACCCGGCGAGATGGACGACGCCGACCACGAGTTCATCAACCGCAAGTTCGAGATCTACGGCCTCGGCACCCCACCGGACCTCAAGAAGTTCGAATGCGGCAAGGTGCTCCACAACTACGACGCGCTCGAGCCATCCGAGCGCAAGCTCGTCCTCTAGGAGGTAGCGACGGTGCCAGAAGCCAACGACATCAAGGGCGTAGACGTCCAGATCGACACCAACCGGCCGACCGACGTAATCGGCAGGAGCAGGATCTTCACGCGCGAGGTCATCAACGACATCCACGTGAAGGCCGAACTCGGCCGCTACCGGATGCGGGGCTTCTCGATCTTCAAGAAGATCCCACATTGGGACGAGTTGGTGTTCCTGCCCGGAACGCTGACCCGGTTCGTGATCGAGGGCTACCGCGAGAAGTGCGAGACCAGGACGGTCCTGGGAGCGCGTTTTGCCGCCAAGCCGCTCGAGTTGGACATCCCCGTCTACATAACGGGCATGAGCTTCGGAGCGCTGTCGATCGAGGCCAAGCAGGCTCTCGCCAAGGGTGCCTCGATGGCCGGTACGGCCACCTGCTCAGGCGAGGGGGGCATGATCCCGCCTGAGCGCGACCTCTCGACCAAGTGGTTCTACCAGGTCATCCAGAGCCGTTACGGCTTCAACCCGCACCACCTGATGCTGGCCGACGGCGTGGAGTTCTTCATCGGCCAGGGATGCAAGGTAGGCCTCGGTGGCCATCTCATGGGCCAGAAGGTCACCGAGCAGGTGGCCGAGATGCGGGCGCTGCCCGCCGGCATCGACCAGCGCTCGCCTGCCCGCCACCCCGACTGGATCGGTCCGGACGACCTCTCGCTCAAGATCCAGGAGATCCGGGAGGCCACCAACTACCAGGTCCCGATTCAACTGAAGTTGGGTTCCTCGAGGGTCTACGACGATGTACGGATGGCCGCCAAGTGCGGTCCCGACACCATCTTCCTGGATGGTGCCGAGGGCGGCACCGGCGCCGGCCCACACCTTGCCACCGAGGAGACCGGGATTCCGCTCATGGCCGCCATCCCGGAGGCCCGACGGGCACTCGAGGACATCGGGCTGATCGATGAGATCGACCTCGTGGTGGCCGGCGGCATCCGCAACGGCGGCGACGTGGCCAAGTGCATCGCCCTGGGGGCCAAGGCGGTGGCGCTCGGCACCTCGGCCCTGATGGCCCTCAACTGCAACAAGCACATCGAGGGCGTCACCGACTATGAGGGCACGATCGGCGTGCCGGCAGGCGAGTGCTACCACTGCCACACAGGCCGTTGCCCGGTTGGCGTCGCCACACAGGACGTCGAACTGAGGGCCCGCCTCGATGTCGACGAGGCGGCCCTGCGGGTCTACAACTTCCTGCACACGCTCACGATGGAGGTCCAGTTGCTGGCCCGTGCCTGCGGCAAGACCGACATCCACAGCCTGGAGCCTGAGGACCTGGCGGCGCTCACACACGAGGCCTCCGCCATGGCCAAGGTTCCGTTGGCCGGCACCACCTACATTCCCGGAGTCAGCGAGGAGCGGGCGCTGCAGGAGATGAAGGACCTGATGGCCAGGGGCATCGCCCAGGCCGGGAACTAGGAGGCATCCATGGCCCAGAAGTCAATTGCCATCGATGCCGAGGTTCTCGCCGGGAAGCGGTTCGGGTACCAGGAGGACATCTCCCTGGTCGACGACCTCGACCTGATGGACCTCACGCCCGGCAGGGACCTGAACTGGCTCGAGGACATCCACCTCCTCGAGGAGGACGGCACCCCGGCGGTGTTCGACCGGAACTCGAACTCGTTCCTCAAGATCTACTTCGCTATCCCGGAGGGCCGTGAGGACGAGATCGCCCGCAAGGTGCTCATGAAGCACCTCATCTCGGGCAACTCGTACGGCATCCAACTCAAGGAGAAGCACTGCAAGTTCCATCAGGTCGAGTTGGGTCCCTGGGTTGCCGACTCGAAGTCGGTCGGCGACGATTACACACCCCCCGTGCTCGAGGGCTGGGAGCCGCCGGTTCACTAGGCCTGATTCCCAACCTGTACTTCCGCACCGTCGGCCGGGGGTCGACGGTGTTCCACATGTCTGCATGAACCGATCGCCGACTCGAACCACGGGTTCGAGATGATCGGCGTGGGCGCCCTCGTGGCCAAGGAACTCGTCGGCGAGACGCAGGCCCTGCTCGAGCCGTTCCGCTACTCGCGGTACGCCGAGGGCCGACTGCACCCGGTCAGCAACTCGCCCTATCCCTGGAGCCAGTGCTCGGGGCGTTGATGCTCCGACCTATCGGGGCTGCCCGAGTTCATGGACCCAACGCGGCAGGCCGGCGGCCTTGACCGTGTTGGCGAACAGCCAGACATCGGTGATCGGCCCCACCCCACCTGGCACCGGCGAGATCGCCTCAGCCCTGCCTGCCACGCCGTCGTAGTCGAGGTCGCCGACGAGCCGAACCTTGCCGGTCTCGGGATCGGTGATCGGGTTGATGCCGATGTCGATCGCTATTACGCCGTCCCGGACATCGTCGGCGCCGATGAGGTTCGGGACGCCGGCGGCGACGATCAGCACGTCGGCCTGCCTGGCGAACTTGCGCATGCGTCCGTACTCGTCGCACCAGCGGTCGCAGGAGATCACCGTGGCGTGCCGTTCGAGCCCTAGCCACATGCCCGGCTTGCCGACGTTGTTCGAACGCCCGACCCACACGATCGTGGACTGCTCGTAGAACTCGGAAGGCTTGCGGCCCGTGTCGAAGAGGTAGCGGTCGAGCATGTGGAACGCCGCCGCAGGGGTGGACGGGGTGAAGCGGGGCTCCCCCAGTGCAACCAGGCCGGCGTTCCACGGGTGGACGGCCTCGACGTCCTTGAGGGGATCGAGGCGTCGGTACAGGGTCGCCTCGGGGATCTGTGGCGGGAGGGGCCGCAGGATCAGGATGCCGGAGACACGCGGGTCGGCGTTGAGGGCACCGAGGGTCGCCAGCACCTCGGCGAGTTCGACGTCGGTCGGGAGGTGGTGCGGGGCGTAGTGGCAGCCGAGCCCCTTGGCCAGGCGGCTGAGGCGACGTTCGTAGACGGCTGCGCCGTAGTCGTCCCCGACCATCACCGTGGCGAGGCCCGGCGCACCATGCTCGGATCGCGAGATGTCCTCGCGCAGCGAGATCAGCAACTCGGCCGCAATCGCCCCGCCATCGATAACCGTTGCAGCCATGGCGCCCATTCTGGCGCGGTTCGGTGATGACGGTGACCACGCATGGCCTCCGGGGCCCAGCCCATGGCCCAGGACACCCCTTCGCTCTGACGGATCCTGTCGGTGCTCGCCTACCGGGTCGTGCCCGGTGCGTTGCGGAAGCGGAGACCGGGTGGTCGTGGTTCGCCGCAGCGTTCGAGCGCCGCCGCCCAGGCGGGGGAACTGCCCATGGCGGCGCGCAACAGGCCCGTCGTGGCACGGCCGAGCACGACGGCACCGGGTCGGGGAGCGACCCCGACGGCCTGCTGGAGTCGGGGCGGGATCGTGACCACGGCGGCGGCGAAGAGGCGCCGGTAGGCCAGTCGTGTGGCGGTTGGAAGCCCGGATCCGGCCAGGAAGGCGATGGCCTCGTCGGCGGCGGGCGATGGGGCGACTGCCGGGTGTCCGGCCACCCAGGCGGAGAGTTCGGCGGCGGTGTCGGGAAGCGGCGAGACTCCGAGTCTCTGGCCGAGCCGGACCTGCTCGGCCACGTAGGCGTCTGCGTCGGCGTCGGACACGGGGGTCGGGCCGTAGGTGCGCCGGGCGGTCAGAAAGGAGTCGACGAGGGCGTTGTGGACCCATGCCCCCATGCCGGGATCGCCGGCGTCGTAGGCGGTGCCCCGGTGCGACGTGCCGCTGACCGGCCGGTGGGCGTTCCGGACGACGGTGAGCGCCTGGTCGACCTCTGGGAGCGAGCCGTAGGTTGTGGCCGACACGTAGGCGGCGGTGCGCGAGAGGCGACCCAGGGGATCCTCGCGGTAGACGGAGTGGTCACCGACGCCGGCGGCCACCTCGGGGTGGGCGGCCTGCACGAGCAGAGCACGGATTCCGCCCACGAACGCGGCCGAGTCGCTCATGAGTCGCCAGGTGACCGACCCGGGGCCGAACAGTCCCGGGTCTCCGGGGTGGCCGAGCGTGTCGGCCAGCGGGTCAGGCGCGTGGCGGAACAGGCCGGTGGCGGCGTCGGTGATGCGTTCCCGCCAGCGGGTGATCACCGCAGGCGGGTGGTGGGAGTCGACTGCAGGCCACCCCCGGCCAGTTCTGTGACGGCGGGGACCGGGTCGGGGTCGGCGAAGAGTTGCGGATCGTCGGGCTCGAATGACAAGGCCTGCCCGTCGATCGTCCACCATGAGGCCTCGAGGGCGATGCCGTTCGGGTCGTGGAAGTAGATCGACCGCAGGATGGAGTGGTCGACGACACGGGTGACCTCGCAGTCGGCAGCCACGAGCCGCTGCTGGAGAGCGATCAGGGCGGCCTCGTCGTGGAGGCCGAACGAGACGTGGTCGAACTGGATGGCCCGTGCGGAGGGCGCCCCGGCGGGCTTCGAGAAAGTTTCGGCGCCGGTCACCTCGAAGAAGGCGATGGTGTTGCCGGGGCCCAACTCGAAGAAGTAGTGGCGCATCGGTCCGGCGCGCAACGTGGCCACGAGCGGCATTCCGAGGACGCCGACGTAGAAGCGGACCGTGGCGTCCATGTCGGGCGTGACCATGGCGAGGTGGTGCACGCCACGCCAGTCGGGGGTGTTCGGCTCCGGCGCTCCACCCATGGCTTCAGTCTGGCAGTCCTGTCGAACGGTCGCCATCGCCGCGATCAGCCGTCGGCGGCGGGTGCTTCGGAGGTCGAGGTCGTCGTGGGGGCAGACAGGCCCTCCTGGCCCTCGGGAAGGACGAGGAACTCGATGCGCCTGTTCCGGGCCTTGCCCTCCCGGGTGAGGTTGTCGGCCACCGGGTCGGATTCGCCCATTCCGAGGGGGGTGAGGCGCTCGGCTTCGACACCGCGGGCGATCAGCTGGGCGCGTACCGCCTCGGCCCGTATCCGTGAGAGCGTGAGGTTGGCATCCTCCTCGCCGTCGCTGTCGGTGTGGCCGATGATCTGGACGCGCACCGACGGGTTGGCGACGAGGAACTCGGCGATCATCTCGAGGGTGGGGATCGAGCCCTCGGTGATGCGGTCTCCGCCGCTCCCGAACTGGATCGGAGTGTGTGCCGCCGCCGCGCTGAGGCGGGCCTGGAGGAGCAGGTCGGCCTGGTTGGCGGGCAGGTCGGGATCCTCGTCCTCGGGGGTTGCCTCCTCGACGATGGGTGTTGGTACGACGATCCGGCTCACGACGCTCACGACGTCCGGGTGGGCCTGCGCCACCCGTGTGGCGGCCTCCCTGAGTTCGTCGGAGGCCACGCGTCCTGAGAGGGCGACCTTCCAGTCGTCCACGTCGACCGTCACGGTGGAGAGACCGGCGCGCACCATGGCGGACTGCAGTTGGGCAGCCAGGTCCTGCTGTTCCTCGACGGGGTTGTCGGTGCCGCCGGAGCCGATGGCCACCACGACGAAGAAGCCGATCAGCACGATGACGAGGAGGAGCGTCCGGCGTTCGAAGAGCAGTTCGGACAGACGGCTGCGACGGGGGGGCCCGTGGCGGCCCGAGCCCATGCGTCGGCGCCCGGCGCCGAAGCCGGGGCCCATGCTGCGACCTCGACGGTCGCGTGGATCGCGCATCCAACCGGTCATCGGCTGTTCACATTCGGATCAGGCAGGTGTCGATACCCTCCAGCCTGCCGTGTCGGTGTCCCTCTCGGAACCCCCGGCGGTTGCGAGGGCTGCTCAGACCTCGGCCAGGGGGGCAACGATCTCCTCACCGAACCGGGCAAGTGACTCCTCGGGGTCACCCCAGAAGAGGAAGGCGGGGACTACCAGGCGGGTGACGCCCCTGGCGGCCAGTGAGGCGGCCCGGTCGACGGCAGAGGCGTCCATGACGCCCTCGCCGCCCCAGATGACCTCGATGTCGGTCGGGTCGCGGTCGTGGGCCTCCGCTTCGCGGTGCATCGCGTCGAGCAGGACGTCGAGGTCGCCCTTGGCGGGGAAGAAGCCGTCGCCCAGGCGGCCGGCCCGACGGGCGGCGGCCTCGCTGTGGCCGCCGACGATGATCGGAACGGATCCGTTGGCGGGCTTTGGGTTGCTCGACACCTGGTCGAACGACGTGAACTCGCCGTCGAACGACACCCTGTCGCCGCTCCAAAGGGTGCGCATGGCGGCGACGTACTCGTCGGTGCGGGCGGCGCGGCGTTCCCACGGGATGCCGAGGGCGTCGAACTCCTCGCGCAGCCAACCCACGCCGATGCCGAGGTCGACCCGGCCGCCGCTCATGGCGTCGAGGGTGCCGAGTTCCTTGGCCAGCACGACCGGGTTGCGCTCGGGGAGGATGAGGATGCCGGTGGCGAGGCGCAGTCGGGTGGTGTGGGCGGCGGCCCAGGTCAGCCAGATGAGGGGATCGGTGAGCGGCGTATCGGACGCCATGGCCATCTTCCCGCTGTCGTCGTAGGGGTAGGCCGACTGGTAGGCCTCGGGGAAGACGACGTGCTCGACGGTCCAGAGGGCATCGAAACCGGCGGCCTCGGCGTGGGTGGCGATGGCGGTACAGCCCTCGGCGGTGCCGAACGGACCGGCGTTGGCGAACATGATGCCGACTCTCATTTTGGTATCCAGTCGTCGAGGGCGGGTTCCTGAGTCTCGCGGTGTGCCTAGCGCCCCTGCCAGTCGGGCGGACGCTTCTCGGCCCATGCCCTGCGTCCCTCGGCAGCGTCGTTGGTCGCGCCGGCCACCCGGCGCATGGTCTCGCCGAAACGGACTGCCTCGGCCCAGGACATGGCGGCGGTGCGTGTGGCCACCTCCTTGGTGGCCCGTGCGGCCAGCGGGGCGGCCCGGCAGAGGCGTTCGGCGAGCGCCCTGGCCTCGTCCATGAGCTGGTCGCCGGGCACGACCTTCCAGGCCAGGCCCGTCTCCTTCGCCCGCTGGGCGTCGATGGGCTCGCCGGTGAGGAGCAGTTCCATGGCATCGGCCCAGGCGACCTTGCGGGGTAGGCGGACGGCGCCGACGATGGTCGGGATGCCGATGGTGACCTCGGGCCATGAGAAGGTGGCGTGGTCGGCGGCTATGACGAAGTCGCAGGCGACGGCGGCGGTGAGCCCGTAGCCGATGCAGTGGCCGTTGACTGCGGCGATGGTCGGCTTGAATACCTCGAGGCCGGATTCGAAGGAGTTGACGGTGGGCATCTCCCAGAAGGTGCCGGGGAACTCACCGACCGATCCGGCACCGTCCTTCAGGTCGGCGCCGGCACAGAATGCCTTGTCGCCGGCGCCGGTGACGATCCCGACCCAGGCCTCCTCGTCGGCGACAAACCGCTTCCAGGCGGCGTTGAGGTCGCGCCGCAGGGCGCCGTTGACGGCGTTGAGGGCCTCGGGCCGGTTGTAGGTGATGGTGGCCACGTGCCTGTGGCGCTCATATGTGGCGGCCTCGCCATACGGCCCGTCGTGGTCAGCGTCACCCATCCCCGGACGGTAGCGGAGTGCCGGGCTTGCCGGACCTGTGGGGCCCCAACCTAGAATCTGACGGACCGTCAGAAACTGGATGCCACATGACCGACGCCGCTGCACGCACGCCCATCCCCCGCATCATCAGCGTCGATGACCACATCGTCGAGCCGCCCCACCTCTGGCAGACCTGGCTGCCCCAGAGATTCAGGGAGCGTGGCCCACGCGTCGAACGCCGACGCCTCGGCGAGATGAGGTGGGTGGGCGGCGCCACGATGTACGAGTACGAACTCGACGCCCCCGACGCCCCGTGGTGCGACGTCTGGTTCTACGAGGACCTCGTCCACCCCAACAAGCGCCACGTGGCCGCCGTCGGCTTCGAACGCGACGAGATGACGCTGTCGCCCATCACCTACGAAGAGATGCGCCCCGGCTGCTACGACCCCGGGGCCCGGGTCGAGGACATGGCCGCCAACCACGTGGACGTGTCGCTGTCGTTTCCGACCTTCCCCCGGTTCTGCGGCCAGACCTTCTGGGAGGCCTCCGACCGGGAGCTCGCCCTCGCCTGCGTGAACGCCTACAACGACTTCATGGTCGAGGAGTGGTGTGGCGACTCCGACGGGGCGCTGGTTCCCCTCATCATCATCCCGCTCTGGGACGCCGAATTGGCCGCTGCCGAGGTACGTCGCAACGCCGAGCGGGGCTGCCACGCCGTGTGCTTCTCCGAGATCGCCCCCAACCTGGGCCTGCCGTCGATCCACACCGGCTACTGGGACCCGTTCTTCGCCGCCTGCGCCGAAACGCAGACCGTCGTGTGCATGCACATCGGCTCATCGTCCAAGATGCCGGCCGCATCTCCGGACGCCCCACCGGCCGTGGCCGCATCGCTGAGCTTCAACAACGCCATCGCCTCGCTCAGCGACTTCCTGTTCTCGGGCGTGCTGGTGCGGTTCCCCGAACTGGTGCTGGCCTACAGCGAGGGCCAGATCGGTTGGATCCCCTACATCCTCGAACGGGCCGACGACGTCTGGAAGGAGCACCGGGCATGGGGTGGCGTGGCCGACATCATCCCCGAGCCGCCGTCCACCTACTACTACCGGCAGGTCTACGGCTGCTTCTTCCGGGACAACCACGGCCTCGCATCGCTCGACGAGGTCGGGGTCGACAACATCACGTTCGAGACCGACTACCCGCACACCGACTCCACCTGGCCGAACACCAAGACTGTGGCCGAGGACATGATGGGCCACCTTCCCGCCGACGTGGTCTGGAAGATCGTGCGGGGCAACGCCGCCCGGATGCTCCACCTCGACATCGAAGCGGCGCCAGCCTGAGTTCACCGGAACGCTCAGGACCAACTGCACCCGGTCCGTAGACTTCCGGGCATGTCCGCCTCATCCGACGAATCCGCAGGCGCCGACCGCCTCTCCACGATCCTGCTCGAGCCCGACTGTGCTCCCGGGCTCTGGGCGTCGGTCGACTCCGGCGAGATGGAACTGCTCATCCCCGAGCTCCTCCTGTTGCGCATGGAGCAGGACCCCATCCACCGCCACAAGGACGTTCTCGCCCACACGATCGCCGTGGTCGGCAAGACCGAACCCGAGATAACCGTCCGCCTCGGTGCCCTGTTCCACGACATCGGCAAGCCGAAGACCCGGTCGTTCGAGCACGGCGACGTGACCTTCCGGCACCACGAGGCCGTGGGTGCCCGGATGGCCCGCAAGCGCCTCACCGCACTCGGCTACGAGGAGTCGCTCGTCGAAGAGGTGGCAGAACTGGTCCGCCTGTCGGGCCGCTTCAAGGGCTACTCCGACGGCTGGTCCGACTCGGCGGTCCGGCGCTATGCACGTGACGCCGGGCCGCTGCTCGGCAGGCTCAACCACATGATCCGGTGCGACTGCACCACCCGCAACAGGGAGAAGGCGGCCGGCATCCAGGTCGCCATGGACGACCTCGAGGCACGAATCCAGTCGCTTGCCGAGGAGGAGCGCCGGGCTGCCGAACGCCCAGGCCTCGACGGCCGGGCCGTGATGGAGTACCTGGGACTCGAACCTGGCCGTGAGGTCGGTGAGGCGCTGGCGTTCCTGCTGGCGATCAAGCGTTCGGAGGGCGACCTGGAGCGGGGGGAGTTGGAGGGGCGCCTCGACGCCTGGCGGGCGGAGCGGGCCTGAGAGCCGGCTCCGGGACCCTGGGCCTCAGGGCGCGAGTATCCCGTCCATCAGCCAGACACCCACCTCGGCCACCCCCGCCTCCGAGAGGTGTACGCCGTCGAACCGGGTGTGGCGCTCGCGTTCGGAGCCGATCTCGCCGATGAAGTCCCGGTAGGGCACCGTCGCCACGTAGGGGAGGTCGGCGGTGGCGGCGACGACCAGCTCGTTGAGGCGGTCGATCCGGTCGGGATGGTTCTGGGGCCGGATCTCGCGCTTGAGGTGGGCGCCCTCCAGCCACACCACCCGTGCGCCGGTGGCACCCAACACCTCGGATGCCAGTCGGTACTCGGCCGAGATGTAGTCGTCGTAGACGGGCA
The DNA here is from genome assembly GCA_002329075.1 of Candidatus Neomicrothrix sp. UBA2131. Taxonomy (GTDB): domain Bacteria; phylum Actinomycetota; class Acidimicrobiia; order Acidimicrobiales; family MedAcidi-G1; genus S20-B6. Next base: position 346 of record DCXR01000082.1, on the reverse strand, counting down.
TCCCGATGTTGACCCACTCTTCGCCGAGCGACGGCACGAGCCGGTCGGTGACGTCCCAGGGGGTGATGTGCGCCAGGACCACGTCGGGTTCGAAGACCTCGACGGCCGTCGGCCACGACACCACCTCGGGGTCGAGCATCACATGCGGCTCGACGGGGTCGTTCCAGGCGGAGCAGAGTTCGCCGACCGGACCCTCGTCGCCCTCCGGGATGCGCTTCTGCCCGTAGCGGCCGACGACGCATCCCAGGTGTGCCTCGTTGAAGACCACGATCTCGCCCGGGTTCCCGAGCGCCCAGGTGCACAACGCCTCACCGATCTGCAGTGCCACCGAGTCGCCGACGACCAG
>DCXR01000045.1:44792-47289 GCA_002329075.1 Candidatus Neomicrothrix sp. UBA2131 | reverse complement strand
TCGGGCGGCCTACCGCCGCTACCTCACCGGGGCGGTGGTGGGTTGGCGGCGGCCACGATCGCGGTCCACAAGGTGCGTGTGACGGGATCCAGGGCGATCGGGATCACCACGGCCAACGCGGCCGACGGAAGCAGCACCGCCGGCCATGTCGGCTCCGGCAGGGAAAGCAGCAGCAACCCGACGGCCGTCACCAGGCAGACGAACCCGCTGATGACCGAGTTCACTCCTACGGCGCCTATCCAGAAGCCCTCCGAACGGGTGAACCGGAATCGGCACGATGGACAGGTCGAACGCATGCGCCACCAGTGATGGAAGAGGCCCCTGGAGCCGCACGCCGCACAGGCCAGGGTGAGGCCCCGCCACAGGATCGTGACCAGCCCTGCACCGTCCATTCCGGTCGCGGCGAGCCGTTCCGCTCGCATATTCGAATCCCGGTCGCTGATGGCTGGGATGATACGGGCGGCCCTCGAGGCCGGTGCAGGCTCCGTCAATGCTCAGGTATCCCGCAGCGGTTCTACGCGACAGGGGGGTTCTCACCTGGGAAGGGTTCGAATCTGCCGCACCGGGAGCGCGACCGCCGCCGACGGTCTCGACGGCTGAACCGGACGGTTCAGCGGCGGGTGACGGTGACGGGGAGGCTCGAGTAGCCGCGGACGAAGGACGAAAAGACCCGTTCGGGTTCGTCCTGGACCTCGATGCGTTCGAAGCGTTGGAGGATTTCTTCCCACAGCACGCGGAGTTGGAGTTCGGCGATGCGGCTGCCCATGCAGAAGTGGATGCCGTAGCCGAACGAGAGGTGGCGGTCCGCGTTGTGGCGCTCGATGTCGAGCACGTCGCCGTTGTCGAAGACGTCTTCGTCGTGGTTGGCGGAGATGTACCACATCAGTATCTGATCGTTCTCCTTGATCTGCTTGCCGTCGAGTTCCGTGTCCTTGGTGGCGGTGCGGCGCATGTACGGCAGCGGGGTCTGCCAGCGGATGACCTCGGGCACGAGGTTCGGGATGAGTCCGGGGTCAGCGAGGAGCTTGTCGTACTGCTCGGGGAACTTGTTGAGGCCGTAGATGCTGCCGGTCATGGTGTTGCGGGTGGTGTCGTTGCCGCCGACGATCAGCAGCAACAGGTTGCCGAGCTGGTTGAACACGGGAATGTCCCTGGTGGCTTCGCCGTTTGCCAGCATCGACACGAGATCGAAGCCGGGGTTCCCCCGTCGCTTCTCCCAGAGCCCTTCGAAGTAGTGGACGCACTCGAGGAGCTCGTCGAACTTCTGCTGCTGGGTCTCGACCACGCCGCCGGGGCCGGGGATCGCGAACACGATGTCGGACCAGCGGGTGAGCTTGCGACGATCCTCCATGGGGAAGTCGAAGAGAGTCGCCAGCATCAGGGTGGTGAGCTCGATCGACACGGTGTCGACCCAGTCGAAGGTCTCGCCCTCGGGAAGGGAGTCGAGCAGGTCCGCCGTGCGTTCGCGGATCATCGGCTCGACGTTGCGCAGGTTGCTCGGGGCGGACACGTTCCGCACCGTCTTGCGCTGGTCGGTGTGGGTGGGCGGATCCATCGCGATGAACGGCGCCAGCGACTGCGGCGGCATCTGCTCGGCGGTGGCGATCTCCTTGATCCCCAGGTTGATGCCCTTCGCCGAGGAATAGGTCTCCCAGTCGCCGTCGACGGCGCGGACAGCGTCGTACTTGGTGATCGACCAGTAGCGACCGGCCGACTCGATCTCGTTGAGGTGCACCGGGTCTTCGGCGCGGAGACGGGCGAAGTGATCCTGCCAGCGATCTTCCTTGAACAGATGCGGGTTCGCCGGGTTGATCTCGGCGAGGTCGAGATCGGCCGCAGACGGCACGCCTTCACCGCGCTCGGCCATCTCCATCTCGGGCGTGCGGATGTCCGGGTCGAAGAAGGCGCGCTCAGCAGCCGTATCGGTCGTGTCAGCGGTCTCGGTCATCGGGGTACTCCTCGTCCTGGTAGTGGGAGGCTCCACAGTCGTCAACTGCGAAGAGCCAACCGGAGAACTAGCTGGTCAAGAGTGGTCTTGCAATCAGCCAGATTGCAACCAACGTTCCACCGATGATGTTCATCATGAAGACCTTCGGGTATTCGTCTCTCGTTCTCCATGCGAAGACCTTGCGAACAAAGACCTTCTGGGTGATCAGGCAATAGGTCACATGAATCAAGATGACCAGACAAACACCGAACTGTATGGGTTTCATCAGGCGCCTTTCCCTTCCAGGACCGTGAACACTCCGTGCTGGAGTGTTCACCATTGTGTCGGCCCTTAGCGCCGACAGCGCTGCCTCAACGGAACTGCGAACACACGCGTGCACAAACCGCGAACACGCCTTGGTGGCGTGTTCGCAGTTCTGCCAGCGCCGTGTGGCGACTGGGATCTGAAGGGACTCTGACCGGAGGCTTCACCCGATAAGTGGGGGAGGCTTCACAGGCCCGGAGTGGGGGCGTCACTGACCTTTGATGCAGGAAGGATCATGCGGATCTC
>DCXR01000045.1:0-44460 GCA_002329075.1 Candidatus Neomicrothrix sp. UBA2131 | reverse complement strand
AGGTGGGGCGTTTGTGCTCTGACCGGCCCGTTCTGTCACCCATCTGTGTCAGGGGATGTCAGGGTGTGTCACCCCCGTGGCTGCCTGCGCGGCTGTCTATTCGAAGATCACTCCGGCGGCTTCCGAGTCGAACCCCTGGACCTCGATGACGTCACTCTGGTCGGCCACTCGGCGGGCGGGTACCTCGCCCTGTGGGCCGCCGGCCGGTCGTGTCTGGAACCCGGGGATCCCGGAAGCGGTCCGGTGGTGGTCCCCTGCACAGTCGTCACCCAAGCAGCTATGGTCGACCAGTATTCGGCGGCGGCCGGGAATCTAGGCGGCGGTGTCATTGAGGGTTTCCTGGGTGGCGGACATGGAGACGTCCCCAACCACTACCGGGTGGCGTCTCCGTCTGCCTCCGACGCCCGGATCATCACCGTCCACGGCCGCTACGACCTCGTCGTCCCTGCCGGCCGGAGTGGTCTGTTGGCTGGCACGGAAGGAATCTTCGACGACGCGGGCACCCACTTCGACGTCCTCGACCCCCAGCACGATTTGTGGCGGCGGACCCTCGATGCCCTCGGCCTCTCCTAGGGGCGGCCGCTACTGTGAAGTCATCTCCGCTCGGAACCGCCCGGCGGCAATGGCCGCCTGGGTATTCTCGTCGACCTCGCCGAGGACCTTGACGGTCACGTCGTGGATAGTCGCCGTGCACCGGAACCGATGCGGGTAGGGGCCGACCGGTGACCCGGTGTCGACACCCACGTCGAACGTCTCACCGCCCATGGAGAACACGACGGGGACACTGCGTTCGATTCGACCGTCTGCGACAACCACGCCGTCCACGCCGAGGGTGATTGTCGCCCCGTTGCCAAACCCGCCGTCGTAGTCGAACAGCAACCGGACGGTGCGGGCCCCCGGAGTCAGTGACTCGGGACCAGCCACGGTTGTCCGTTGGTGGCCGTAGAGGTTGTAGTGGAAGGAGGGCTGACCGGCCTCGTTGAGGTACAGAGACCAGCCGTTGAAGCTGCCCCCCTGGCAGACGATCACGCCCCGGGCTCCTCCGTCTGGCACGTCGATGCGGGCTACCAAGTCGAACGATCGGTTCTTTACATTGAGCACGCTGCGTTCGGGCATCCGAACGTGAGCAGGTCCGTACACGGCTCGGGTCACACCGGCCAACGGCGACGGGGTACGCCCTTCCGGGCCCACTGGCGTGCCGGTGTCACGGAGGGGGTACACGCCGTTGCGCTGCGCCTCGGCGTGGAAAAGGTCGCGCATCTCGATCAGTCGCTCGGGCTGGACGTTGGCCAGGTCGCGGCTTTGAGAGAAATCGTCGGTGATGTTGTAGAGCTCCCATTTCTCCTGTGGGCCGTCGAAGGGCAGGCCGGCGAAACGCACCCACGGGACCCGCCCGTGGAAGCAAGAGGCCATGAAGCCATCGTGGTAGATGCCCCGGTTGCCGAGCATCTCGAAGTACTGGGTACGCCGATGGCTCGCCGCTCCCGGGTCGTCGAACGTGTAGGTCATCGACGTCCCCTCGATCGGCCACTGGGGAATTCCGTTGACCACCTCGGGTGGTTCAACTCCGGCAGCCTCGAGGATGGTGGGCGCCAGATCGATCACGTGGTGGAACTGACCGCGTAATCCTCCGCCGTCGGTGATGCGCTGCGGCCAGGAGACGGCCATGCCGTTCCTGGTTCCACCGAAGTGGGAGGCAACCTGTTTCATCCACTGAAACGGCGCGTCAAGCGCCCACGCCCACCCGACGTTGTAGTGGCATTCGGACCGAACTGTTCCCAGATCTTCTAGGTGTTCGAGAAGCAGTTCCGGGTCCTCGTCGGCGCCGTTCTGGAGCGATGGCAGCGACCAGGTGCCGTCGATCCGTCCCTCACCGGAAGCGCCGTTGTCGCCGGTCAAGTAGACGAAGAGGGTGTTGTCCCATTCGCCTAGATCGTCGAGGGCATCTACCAGCCGGCCGACTTGGGCGTCGGTGTGGCCAAGGAACGCGGCGAACACCTCCATGAGGCGGGAGGCCACCGGTTTGTAGCGGTCCGGGTAGTCATCCCAGGCCGGGATCTGGTCCGGGCGGGGCGTATTGGCCGTTCCCGGGGGTATGACTCCCAGGTCGAGTTGCCGGGCGTGGACGACATCCCGGAGGGCATCCCAGCCGTCGTCGAAGTGCCCTCGGTAGGCGTCGATCCAGTCTGGTGGCACGTGCAGCGGGGCGTGGACGGCACCGGGTGCGAAGTAGCAGAGGAACGGTCGGTCGGGGCGGTCGGCCTTGACCCGTTGGATCCATTCGATAGCCCGGTCGGCGATGTCCTCGGTGAGGTGGTAGTCGTCCCGGCCGACATAAGGCTCTATCGGGGTGGTCTGATCGTAAAGGTTTGGTTCGAACTGGGATGTCTCGGCTCCTGGGAACCCGTAGAAACGGTCGAATCCGAGGCCGGTGGGCCACCGGTCAAACGGGCCGGAAGGTCCAAGTTCCCAGATCGGGGTGAGGTGCCCTTTACCGAACATCGAGGTGGAGTACCCATTCTGGCGGAGGATCTCAGCCACTGTGGCCGCCTCCTTGGGGATGACCGTGTCGTAGGCGGGAAAACTGTTGGCCGCTTCGGTGATCCGACCCATGTGGACGGTGTGGTGGTTCCGACCCGTGAGCAGCGCGGCCCGGGTCGGGGCGCACAGGGCCGTGGTGTGGAACTGGTTGTAGCGAAGACCCTCGGCGGCCACCCGCTCCAGGGTTGGCGCAGCGACTGGGCCACCAAACGTTGTAAAGGAACCGAAACCCACGTCGTCGAGAAGAACAACCACCACGTTCGGGGCGCCATCGGGAGCCCGATCTAGGTCCATGGGCACCGGGGCGGAGTCCTCAGTGAGCCGCCCAACCGTGCCCGCGTAGGGCGCTGTGGGACGAGGGACCACCCGACGGTCTGCGATTGGGCTCATCGCCCGTCTCCGGCGTCATCCACAACCCCACTCTCCCAGACCCCTCGTGCGTTCGCCCAGCCGACATTGACCATCACCGACTGGCAGTTCGCCGATCCGTTTGTCGCGCAACGCGATGTTCTTCTTCAGGCTCAGCATTTCCAGCATTTCCAGCATTTCTAAGGTGTTCTCCCGGGCGGTGGCGGCTTCGAGGTGGTCGATGTTCACATAGCCGCGCTCGTGGCATTTGCGGAGCCCTACTCGCCGGCGTCGTCGACCGAGCTATCGATGGATCGCTCACGCCACTAGCAATTGGTTTCGCCACCTACGGCACAATCAGTGCTGCGCTTGTGCTCAGCACCCGACTACCCAAACGTGCTTCTGAGGAGGCGAGACACGACAGAGAGTCCACACACCCGCCGAAAACCCGAAAAGGCAGCGCCAGGAGCGCTGCCTTCTCGAAACTGCGAACACGTGCACGCGAAAACTGCGAACACGCCTTGGTGGAGCTGGGGGGAATCGAACCCCCGTCCGTCGACGGGTGAGCGCTCGCGCTACGACCATTCCCGAGTCTGCGGCTCCTGGCTGCCGCACCGCCGGGTCGGATGGGCCCGAGGGCCCGGCCACGGGGTCTTTCCCCCGGGTCAGCGTTCTTTCACGCCGTCAGCGGTCTGTCCCTGCGGTCTCCACTGCTTCTGTTGCCGGGCTGCAGTGGACCGGCCCCGCGTGCCGTCACCGGTCGCGATGACTCTCTACTGCCTGACTAGGTCAGGCGGCGAGAGCGAGATCGTCCGTGTTGGCGTCTCTGTTGGTGCCCCGTTTTGGGAGTCTGGGCAACTCCGGTCGCACGTAACGTCCACGAAACGTCGGCGTCGAAACCGATCAGCCCCATGGGTGGGCGGCCCGTGGGCCACCCGGTGCTGGGTGTGCTCGCTTGTCAAGGATCATGCGGGAGCAATCCCGCAGGTACAGGTTACCGGTGTCCTGTGACAGTGCTGGAAACTCTGCTCAACGCCGACGGTTGCGGGCGATCGCACGGTCGGCCTCACGGGCGGCCTCCCGTTCGGCGATCGCCTGCCGCTTGTCGGCGTGCCCCCGGCCACGGGCCAGCGCCAACTCGACCTTCGCCCGTCCGTTGGAGAAGTAGAGCGAAAGGGCGATCACGGTGAGCCCCTCCCGCTGCACGCGATCGTGTATGCGCCGGATCTCGGCCCGGTGGAGGAGCAGCTTCTTGGGTCGGTCGGGGTCGTGGCCCGATGTCTCGGCAGAGCCGCTGGTGGCCCATGGAGAGATGTGCAGGCCCAGCAGCCAGAGCTCGCCGCCATCGAAGCGGCCGAACGCCTCGGCGATCTGCACCTTCGATTCACGCAGCGACTTGACCTCGCCTCCACGGAGCACCAGGCCGGCCTCCCATGTGTCGATGACCTCGAAGTTCCGTCGAGCCTGGCGGTTGGTTGCAACCACGCGATCCCGGGAGTCGGAGGGCCCGGACCCGGGCTTCCTGTCGGAGTTCGCTCTCATCCGGCGAGCGTACCGGTGGCGGGTGACATGGTTAGCCTCGCTCCCATGCCCGATGAACGACTGCACATCGGAGGCGATGTCCACGCTGCGATGGTCGCCCATGCCCGTGTCGGCGAGCCCCTCGAGGCGTGTGGGCTGTTCGCAGGCCCACTCGGGGACCAGGCGGACGGCCCCCTGGCCGACCGGTTCTTTCCGATGCGCAATGCCGCCGAGTCGAGGAAGCGCTACCTCCTCGACGGGCGGGAGCAACTCGACGTCGAGCGCATCGTGGACCAGGCGGGAGCCGTGCTGGTCGGGGTGATGCACAGCCATCCGCACACACAGGCGTACCCCTCGCCGACCGACGTGGCAGATGCCGCCCACTGCGACCCCTTCGGTACCTGGGTCTTCATCATCGTGTCGCTCGAGTACCCGGACCCGGTGTTGCGGGCCTTCCGGATTCTCGACGGCGACATCACCGAGGTGGAGGTTGTGGTGGAGGACGGCAGCGGGTCCGGCTAGAATCCCGACCAGTTCAGTCGGATTTAGAGCCAAGCCCAGAACCCAAGCCGAAGCGGCATTACCGGAGCCCTGCCTGCCATGACCGTCCACTCCTCGGTGCTCGACCTCATCGGCGACACCCCGATGGTCGACATCAGCGCGCTCAGCCCCCACCCCGGGGCCCGAATCCTCATCAAGCTCGAGGGCCAGAACCCCGCCGGATCGGTGAAGGACCGCATCGCCAAGGCGATGGTCGAAGAGGCCGAGTCCGACGGAACCCTTGCCCCCGGCAGGACGATCATCGAGCCGTCATCGGGCAACACCGGCATCGCCCTGGCGATGATCGCCCGAATACGCGGATACCCGATCAAGGTCGTCCTTCCCGAGAACGTCTCCGTCGAGAGGCGGCAGATGCTCAAGGTGTTCGGCGCCGAGATCATCTCCTCACCCGGCGACGAGGGCTCCAACGGCGCCGTCCGTCTCGCCCGTCAACTGGCCGACGAAAACCCCGACTGGGTCTTCCTCTACCAGTACGCCAACGAGGCCAATCCGCGGGTCCACTACGAGACCACCGGACCGGAGATCCTCGCAGACGTACCCGACATCACACACTTCGTCGCCGGCCTCGGCACCAGCGGCACCCTGATGGGCGTGGGCACCTACCTCAAGGAGCAGCGACCCGAGGTGCAGGTGCTGGCCGTCGAGCCGCCTTCTGGCGAGATGGTCCAGGGCCTACGCAGCCTCGACGACGGCTACATCCCACCCATCTTCGAGAAGTGGGGTGGCAACGACCTGCTCGACGGCAAGCGCATCGTCCGACCCCTCGAGTCCCTCGAGTGCACCCGACGCCTCGCCGACGAGTGTGGGATCTTCGTCGGCATCTCGGCAGGCGCCGTCCTGGCCGGTGCCCTCAAGGTGTCGGAGAGCCTCGACGACGCCGAGCAGGCCACAATCGTCTTGGTCGCCAGCGACGCCGGATGGAAGTACCTTTCCACGGGCGCATGGACAGCCGACCTGGACGAAGCCGTCGCCAACGCCGGCGCGATCCTCTACTTCTAGGTCGCTGACCCCCAGGTCGTCTTCACCCGAACAATCCCCAGAAACCCGAGGAACGATCCTGATGCGACCCGATGGACGCCGAAACGATGAACTTCGCCCCTTTTCGTTCGAGCGTGACTTCACCGATGCCGCCGACGGCTCGTGCCTGGTGGCGTTCGGGCGCACCCGGGTGTTGTGCACGGCCTCGATCGGGGACGGCGTACCGCGCTGGCTGAAGGACACGGACAAGGGGTGGGTCACCGCCGAGTACTCGATGCTTCCGGGATCCAGCAACGAGCGGATCCGCCGCCGGGTCTCGGGCCGCAGTCAGGAGATCCAGCGCCTCATCGCCCGGTCGCTGCGAGCAGTCTGCGACCTCGAGGTGTTGGGAGAGCGAGAGGTCACGGTCGACTGCGACGTCATCCAGGCCGATGGTGGTACCCGAACCGCCTCCATCTGCGGCGGCTTCGTCGCCCTGCACGACGCCCTCGAGCGCCTGGTCGTCTCCGGTGACCTGGCCGCCAACCCGCTCACCGACCAACTGGCCGCCGTCTCGGTAGGCATCGTCGAGGGTGAGCCCCGGCTGGACCTGCCGTATGTCGAGGATTCGACGGCGGAGGTCGACTTCAACGTGGTCATGACCGGGTCGGGCCGGTTCGTCGAGGTGCAGGGAACCGCCGAGGGTGAGGCATTCGACCGTGCCCAACTCGATGCGCTCGTCGACCTTGCCACCGGCGGCATCGCCGAGATCGCCGAAGCCCAGCGGGCGTTGCTGGCTGATCCACCGCCGGCGAGGACCTGACCCGCCAAATGGTGCCCATCCGCCTGGTGGCGGCCACCGCCAACCCCCACAAGCTGGCCGAGATCGCCCAGGTCCTGGGGGAGGCCTTCGAGTTGCTGCCCAGGCCCGCAGACCTCGGCGAGGTGGTCGAGGACGGCGAGACCCTGCTCGACAACGCCCGACTGAAGGCAGTGGCGGCCTGCACGACAAGTGGCGCTGCAGCCGTGGCTGACGACACCGGCCTCGAGGTGGATGCCCTCGGCGGCGCACCTGGCGTTCACTCCGCACGGTTCGCCGGCGAGCACGCCACCTACACCGACAACGTGGAGCGCCTGCTTTCGGCATTGGTCGGGATCGACCCGGGACGTCGAACGGCACGCTTCCGGACCGTCGCCCTGGTACGCCACCCCGACGGCTCCGAGGTGTACGCCACCGGCACGGTGGAGGGGCGGATTGCCGAACACGCCCGCGGCGAGGGCGGCTTCGGCTACGACCCCGTGTTCATACCCGTCGAGGGCGACGGCCGCACGTTCGCCGAGATGGGCGACGAAAAGCACGCCCTCTCACATCGCGGAAGGGCGTTTCGCAGCCTGGAGTTGAAGCTGGCCAGAGGACCCGTCGGCGAAGGCGCCTAGTTTGGCGACACGCTGCTCGGAGTCCAGGTGCGGCCGAGGAACCGGTCGAACTCGGCGTCCGTCACCGGCTCGGAGAAGTGGTAGCCCTGCGCCAGGTCACAGTGGAGACGACGCAGGCGGTCCAGTTGGTCTTCAGTTTCGACGCCCTCCGCCACGACCTGGAGCCCCATGCTGTGGGCCAGTGCGATGGTGCCGGCGACGATCGCCGCGTCGCCGTCGTCGTCACCGAGTCCGGCAACGAACGAACGGTCGATCTTGAGGAAGTCGATGGGGAACCGCTTGAGGTAGGCGAGTGACGAGAAGCCGGTTCCGAAGTCGTCCAGGCCGATGCGCACGCCGAGGCCGGTGAGGTCGTCGAGTACCCGTTCGGTGACCGGATTGGCGGCGATGAGGGCGCTCTCGGTGAACTCGAGCGCCACCCGTGCCGGATCGAGGCCGCTGCCCTCCAGGGCGTCGGCCACCACACCGGGGAAAGCAGCGTCCGCCAACTGCCTGGCCGACACGTTGACGGCCATCGTCAGGCGCTCGTCGGTCCGTCGACCCCAGGCCGAGAGGCACTGCAGGGCGAGCACGAGGACCCGACTGCCGAGTTCGGCGATGGTCCCGCTGTCCTCGGCGATGTCGATGAACTGGTCGGGGAGGAGCAACTCGCCCGTCTCCGCTCGTATGCGGGCCAGGGCCTCGGCCCCGGCGATCCCTCCGTCGGCGATCCTCACAATCGGTTGGAAGTAGACCTCGATGTTATCTGCGTCGATCGCCAGCCGAAGTTCCTGCCCCACCGAGTGCCGCCGGACGGCCTGTTCCCGGAGGTTGTCGTCGAACAACTCGGCACGGTCGCGACCCTGCTCCTTGGCCCGGTACATGGCGATGTCGGCATCGCGGAGAAGATCGCCGGGGGATTCGTCCCCACGGGCGATGGCGATGCCGATGCTGGTCGAGATCACCGTCGATTCGGCACCCAGGTCGACCGGTCGTGCCAGCGACCGACGGACCCGTTCGGCGGCGGTGAGGGCATCGGTGGGGCGGAGCATGTCACCGATGACGACCACGAACTCGTCGCCGCCGAGGCGTGCCACGGTGTCGCCGGGGCGGACCGTCCGCTCGAGGCGGCGGGCGACCTCCCGGAGCAGGTCGTCGCCCGCTCCGTGGCCGAGCGAGTCGTTGACCACCTTGAACCGGTCGAGGTCGAGAAATAGCACGCCGACGGACCGTTGGTGGCGGGACGCCCGGTGGAGTGCATCCTGGAGCCGGTCGACGAGCAGTGCGCGGTTCGGGAGCCCGGTCAGGTCGTCGTGAAAGGCACGTTCCTCGAGTTGGGCCGCCACCTCGACGCGTTCTGTCACGTCCCGGGCGTTGACGACGATGCCCTCGACCGCCGGGTTCTCGAGGAGGTTCGTGGCGACGATCTCCATGTGCCGCCAGCCGCCGTCGGTGTGGGCCACCCGGGCGTCGAAGGCCGGTGACATGCCGGGAGTCGTTACGACGTCGGGAACCTGGTCGAGTAGCCGGTCCAGGTCCTCAGGGTGGACGAGGTCGGCGACGGGGACCCCTTCGAGGTCCAGTGGCTCGAGGCCCAGGACGCGGGCCACCGCAGGGCTGGCGTACACGATCCTCCCGTCGGATCCGACGACGCAGACAAGGTCGGAGGCGTGCTCGACGAGGGCTGCCAGGCGTACCTCGGTGGCCTCGACCCGCTGTCTGGCCGCATAGAGGTCGCTCAGGTCACGGGCCACCAGGGAGATCGCCTCTATGAGCCCGTCGGAGTCCCGGTGTGCGACGAGCACGGCCGAGACGGGAAGTGTTTCACCGGCACCCTCCTCCTGCGTTGTGAAGCGCAACTCACCACGCCAGGTTCCACCCGAACGGACGGCGGGCAGCGCGGTGGCTGCGTAGCGGGCCTGCGACCAGCCGTCGAGGTGGGCAAGGAGGCGGGAGCCTGCCATCCGGGTACCGGGCAGGATGCGCTGGAATGCGTCGTTGGCCCAGACCACGGTTCGGCCGAGCGAGTCGAGGACGGCGACGAGGTCCGGGCTGGCCTCGAGCACACGGGTCAACTCGTGGGCGCGACGAGCCTCCTCGAGTTCTTCCGTGACGTCGTCGAAGGTCAGGAGGGACCCACCCGACCCGTCGCCGAGGGGTGTCATCGACAGGTCGATCCAACGCAAGTCGTCGCTCGGTGTGACCAGGCGGAGCCTTCCACGTACCCCGCGATCCCCGGCGAGCGCCTGCCGGGCCGCCGCGACGAAGTCGTCGCGGCCATCGGTGTCGATGGCGTCGAGCCAGCCATCGCCGGATGCCGCCTCGTTCGACTGGCCGGTGAACTCGCTCCACCGCCCATTGGCGTGGCGAAGGCGGAGGTCGGCATCGAGCAGGGCCATTCCCGTCGGGCTGGCATCGACCAGGCGGATCAGGTCACGGTCGTCGGAGGCGCGACCGGGTGCAGGCTCGGACTCAGGCGCGTCTTCGGGCAGGGCTATGTCGCTCACGTGCGGACGGGGGGACTCGAACCCCCATGCCTTGCGGCGCCGGCTCCTAAAGCCGGTGCGTCTACCAGTTGCGCCACGTCCGCAGGGTTCAGCCTAGGAGGACTGTGGTTCCGGTCGGATCAGTGCATCTCGCCGCGTCGGACGATCACCTGGTCGATGATTCCGTACTCGCAGGCTTCCTCGGATGTGAACCAGCGGTCGCGGTCGCTGTCGGCCTCGATCGTCTCCACCGACTGGCCGGTGTGCTCGGCTATGCGTTCCTGGAGTTGCTTCTTCGTGTAGGTCATCTGCTCGGCCTGGATTGCGATCATGGAGGCGTCGCCCTGGACCCCGCCGAGGGGCTGGTGCATCATGATCCTGGCGTGGGGTAGGGCGTAACGCTTGCCGGGGGCACCGGCGCACAGCAGGAACTGTGCCATCGAGGCGCCGAGGCCCATGCAGATGGTGCCCACCTCGGGTCCGACGAACTGCATGGTGTCGTAGATCGCCATGCCGGCTGTGACCGACCCGCCGGGTGAGTTGATGTAGAGCCATATCGGCTTCTCGGCGTCCTGCGCCTCGAGGAACAGCATCTGGGCTATGAGCTCGTTTGCCACGTTGTCGTTCACGTCGGTGCCCAGGAACACCACCCGGTTCTTGAGGAGGCGATCGAAGACGTCGAAGCGACCCGAGGTGCCACTGTCGAGGTCCGAGGCGGCGGAGGGGGTGGCGAGGGAGGCAGGAACAGGTGCGGGCACGTTCGGTTCGGTCATGCGGGGGAGGGTAGCGGCGGCCTGTGACGCCCGGACGGAATGTTCCCGCGCCCTCAGGACCTGACGGCCTCGGCCTGCTCCCGGAGGTCGGATACGGCATGGGTGAGGCCCTCCGGATCCCGGAACAGGGCGCTTCCCGATACGAACACGTTGGCCCCGGCGGCAACTGGGCCGGCGACCGTCGAGGGGCCGATGCCGCCGTCGACCTCCAGGTCGATGTCGTGTCCCTCGACCATCGAGGCCACCTCGGCGACCTTGGGTTCCATCGCCGAGATGTAGGTCTGGCCGCCGAATCCCGGGTTGACGGTCATGATGAGTACGTGGCCCAGCAGGTCGAGTACGTGGGCGATCACATCGGCAGGGGTGTGCGGGTTGAGCGAAACACCCGGGGTGGCACCGAGGTCGGCGATGTGGGCAAGGGTCCGGTGGAGGTGGGTGCAGGCCTCAGCATGCACGATGACAGTCTGGCAGCCGGCCTCGACATAGCGGTGCAGGAGTCGGTCGGGCTCGACGACCATGAGGTGCGCTTCGAAGGGCACGGACACACGGGGTCGGATCGACGCGACCACATCGGGACCGAAGGTCAGGTTGGGGACGAACACACCGTCCATGACGTCCCAGTGGATCCGGTCGACACCTGCCTCCTCGAGGGCGACGCATTCCCCGCCGAGCCGTGAGAAGTCAGCGGGGAGGACCGACGGTGCGATGTGGATGGGCCGGACGCTCATGGCGCCGACCCTACCTTTGGCAGCAGTGGGCCACCGCGGCGAAATCGGAGCCGGTCGGGGTATGGATAGAAGTCGGGGACATCGTGTTCGGCCAGCCGGCCCTGTACGTCGATCCAGAAGTCGGTGGTGAACAGGTCGCCGTGCATTGTCCGGAACCGTTCCCAGATCTCCGACGGCACTTCGGAGGGAAACGACATGAACGTCGGGAACTGTTCGGGGAAGACGTCTCCGGGTTCGACGGTGAACCACGGAGTGGACCGCATCTCGTGTTCATGGTCGTCTGACTGCGGGATACGCCGGAAGCGGCATTCGTCGAGCAGTGTGATCTCGTCGTAGTCGTAGAACACGACGCTGCCGTGGCGGGTGACGCCGAAGTTCTTCGTGAACAGGTCGCCCGGCCATATGTTGGCGGCTGCCAGATCCTTGATCGCACAGCCCCAGTCGAGGGCGGCGGCCTCGGCCCGGTCGGCCGACATCTCCCGGAGGTACAGGTTGAGCGGATACACCTGCCGTTCCGTGTACACGTGCGAGATGACCACCTGGTCGTCCTCGACGCGCACGGTCAGGGCCGCCTCGGTCAGGAGTTCCTCGAGCAGGTCGGGATCGAAGCGGTCGCGGTCGAATGAGAGGTTCTCGAACTCGTGGGCATCGACCATCCGGCCGACGCGGTCGTGCTGGGCGACGAGGCGGTAGCGGTCTCGCACCGCCTGGCGGGTGGTGTTCTTGGGCGGGTCGAAGCGGTCCTTGATGACCTTGAAGACCACGTTGAACGACACCAGCGTGAAGACCGACATGACCATCCCGGGCGTGCCGCGGGCCCGCACGATCTTGTCGTGCGAGTTCTGCATGTGCCGGTACAGCGAGCGGTAGAGGGTGGTCTTGCCGTGCTGGTTGAACCCGACCGAGGTGTAGAGCTCGGAGATCGACTTCATCGGGAGCATCGACTTGCAGAAGCCGACCAGCGCGGCGGGCTTCGGGGTCTCGACGAAGAAGTACGAGCGGGTGAAGCTGAACAGCCGGCTGGCCTGCGACTCGGTCAGCAGGACCGTGTCGAGCTGGATGCCTTCTTCACCATGTAGGGCTTCACCATGTAGGACCGGGAACACCACGGGGGTCACACGGTTGAGGTGACGGAGCCGGCCGACGAGGTAGGCGCCCTTGTTGCGGTAGAAGACCGTGTCGAGCATGTCGATGCCGTCGAGGTCGAGCGTGTCCCAGGAGTCGAGCAGAAAGGCGTCGAGGCGTGCGCCTGCCCTGCGCGCATCACCGTCGAGGTCGACCCACGGAACCCCGAAGTCGTACGACTCGAGGATCGCCTCCACCATGGCCGCAGAACCCCGCGTGCGGGTCCAGGTCCCGAACGTCTCAGGGTGGTCCAGACCCCGTGGCAGCGTGGAGGCGCCGAACCAGCGCAACTCGACATCGTTGTCGACCCCGATCGTCGTGAAGATTCGACGGGTCACCGAGTTGAAGAACGTCTCCGCCAACTCGAGGTCGGATCGCTGGGTGATGCGTCGTCGGTAGGAGGTGCGGGCCGTGCGCCAGGCGCCACGGCGGTCCGGTGTGGCGCGCAGGTGCGGATGGATCTCGGCCACGGTCTTCTGGACGACCTCGGTATGGGCCGAGAGGCGCCTGACGGCGTCGGCATCCTGCGCGGGCCAGGAACGGCTGCTGAAGTTGGTTGCGGCCCGGCGGGTCAGGCCCTGGAAGGCGGCGATGAACTCGACGTAGCCGGCATAGACCGTGTCGGCGATCCACGCCGCCACTTCTCCATCGTCGGCCGGATCAATTTCCGTCACAGGCTCGCCTGTGCTCACAACGGTCTTCCGGTGTCGTCGGTCGGGGCAGTGGAGTCCTGCCCGGAATTGAAATCCTGCCAGGTGGGGTCTTCGAAGGGGAGGGTGCCCATGCCGGTGTGGCCGGCCGGCCAGTTCGCCGGCGCCAGTGCCAGCGGGTTCTCGCCGACCTCGGCGCCGTAGAAGAGGCGGTGGATGCGCCGGACGAACAACCAACGCCCTTCGACACGGCGGTAGGTGTCGTCGTAGCGGATGGCCTGGTGGATCCAGCGGTCGCCGTCCTGGATCTCAGCCTTGCAGTACACGTGTCCCGTTGCCAGGTCTTCCGCCCCGGGCCCACCCAGGTCGATCTGGTGGGTGCCCGTGTTGAGGATCGTGACGCCGACCGTCGCGAGTTGGGTGGCGAACGAATCGTGCAACGCCCTCCGGCCCGTGGTGTCGCGCCCAACCTGCACGTCGGGCACGAAGAGGGCGACAAGGCCATCCAGGTCGCGCTTGTCGAGGCACACTGCGTAGCGGGCCACCAGTTGGCGGATGTCAGCCTCGGCTGTGAGGCGCTCGAGGCGATCGCCGCTCATGACCCGCTTCCCGGGTGTCGGTCGGCCCATCCGCCCGGGGTCCGTCCGTCGACCCGGACGCGTCGTGATCCGAAGCGCCAGGTGCCATCGATGCGGAGGTACGTGTCGCGGTAGCGCCCCCAGTGGTCGATGTCGACATCTGACATCACCGTGAAGTAGGCGTCGCCGGATGCTGCGTCGGGGCCGTCGAAGGCGACGTGGACGGGCGTGGTGTGGTGCTGGAGGAACGCCGGTCCGGAGCCGTCACGCACGGAGTCCCGGGTGCCCGTGAAGATCCGCTCGATGCCGTCACGACCCTCGTAGGTGGTTCCGTCACCGATGTCCATGGTGGCATCGTCGGCGAACAGGGCGAGCAGTTCGTCGAACCTGCCCCGGTCGCCGAGGGCGTTGTAGGCGACCACGAGCGCGGCGATCTCGACCCGTGCCTCGACCTCCCATGCGTCCATCTGGGCCTCCATGTGACCGCGATCCGTTCCGGCTACACCACTAGCGTGCCCCAACATGGCTGAACTTCACGACATCCGGCACCGCTTTCCGGGTCTGGACGACGGATGGGCACGCTTTGACGGCCCCGCCGGAACCCAGGTGCTCGATGCGGCGATCGAGGCGATGGCCGACTGGCAGCGCAGCGGAAACAACGCAAACGCCCACGGTGCCTTTCCCGCCTCCCACGCATGCGACGCCCTCGAGGAGCGCACGACGGCCACCATGCGCCGGCTCCTCGGAGCGGATTCGGGCGGAATCGTGTTCGGACCCAGCACCACGGCCAACCTGATGGCCCTGACGCGCGCCGTGGCCAGGACCATTGGACCTGGTGACGAGGTGGTCTGCACGACGCTCGACCACGACTCCAACGTCACCCCATGGAGGCTGGCTACCGAGGACTCGGGTGCGACCGTGCGGATGGCGGAGTTCGACGGCGCCACCGGACGCCTGGATGCCGGGGCCGTAGTCGACCTGATCGGCCCGGCGACCCGTTGGGTGGCGGTGACCGGCGCCTCGAACGTGATCGGCACCATGCCCGACCTGCCGGTCATTGCCGATGCCGCCCACGCCTTCGGTGCCCGCGTCGTGGTCGATGGCGTCCACCGCACGCCGCATGTCGCTGTCGACGTCGGTGCCCTCGGGTGTGATGTCTTCACCACCTCGTCCTACAAGTGGTACGGACCCCATGCCGGCGTGATGTGGATGGCCGACGACCTGGTCGACGACCTGCCCGCCTACAAGGTGCGACCCTCGCCGGAGACCGGGGGCGCCCGCTGGCAGTACGGAACCGCCTCCTACGAGGCCCTCGCAGGTATCGATGCCGCGGCACGCTTCCTACTCGACACGGGCATGGATGCAATCGAGGCACACGGCCGGGACCTGCTGCGCCTCCTCCTCACAGGCCTCCAGGGCCTCGCGGGGGTGCGGGTCATGGCATCGACCGGCCCCGACGACGTGGCGGACCGGGCGCCCACCCTCCAGTTCCTGGTCGAGGGGCATACCCCGCAGGAGATCGCTGGGCATCTCGCTTCTGCACGGGTCGCCGTGTGGAACGGCCACAACTACGCCGTCGATGCGATGGCTCCCATGGGCCTGGACCCGGAGGCCGGGGCGGTGCGGGCCGGGGTCTCCGTCTACACGACCGAGAACGACGCCGACCGACTCCTCGAGGCGGTTGCATCTCTTTGACCCGCCGGTCTGGCGTCTACGGTTCGAGGGTTCGACAGGCCGATGGATCCGGGGAGGAGGTGAGTGTTCCATGAGGCGGCTTACCCAGTTCAGCCACGGCGCCGGTTGAGGCTGCAAGCTCGCCCCCGGTGAGCTGGCGCACGTCGTGCGCCGCCTGGCACCAGTCGACGATCCGGCGCTCCTCGTGGGGGTCACCACCGGCGATGACGCCGCCGTCTACCGACTCGACGACGACCGCGCTCTCGTGGTGACCGCAGACTTCATCACGCCCGTTGTCGACGATGCACGGACATGGGGCCGCGTCGCAGCCGCCAACGCGGTGTCGGACGTGTATGCCATGGGCGGCCGACCCCTGTTGGCGCTCAACCTCGTGGGATGGAACAGCGAGGAGCTGTCGATCGACCTTCTGGCCGAGGTCCTCCTCGGCGCCCAGGACGTCGCGTCCGAGGGCGGGTTCGTCATCGCCGGTGGACACACTGTCGACGACCCCGAGCCCAAGTTCGGCCTGGCCGTGGTGGGGGAGGCCGCACCGGATCGGCTCCTCGTCAACACCGGGTTCCGTCCCGGCGACGCCCTCGTTCTCACCAAGCCGCTCGGCATCGGGGTCATCACCACGGCGATCAAGGCGGGTGTGGCGCCCGACGACGTGGTCGACGGTGCCCTGGCTTCCATGACGCGCCTCAACGCCGAGGCCGCTCGGGTGGCGCTCGCCTCCGGTGCGACCGGCGCCACCGACATCACGGGTTTCGGGCTCCTGGGGCACCTCGGCCGTGCGGTACAGGAATCCGGTGTCGACGCCGAGATCGACGTCGGCGCCGTGCCGCTGCTCGAGGGTGCCCGTGGGTTGGCCGAGGCCGGGTCCATGCCGGGCGGCAGCCGGCGCAACCTGGCCTGGGTGGATGAGCGCCTCGACCATGGCGGACACGCCGAGATCGACGTCCTGCTCCTGGCCGATGCCCAGACGTCGGGGGGGCTGGTTTTCGGCGCAGCCCCGGCTGCGGCCCACGAGGCGCTGGACCGACTCGGCGAATCGGGCCACACAGCGTCGGTAATCGGACGCCTGGTCGAAGGCGACGGCCGCATCCGTCTGGCCTGACGGGCGCACCTGCCCTAGCGTTCGAGCCCATGCCAAGGCGACTGCCAGTCCACATTCCCCAGACCGCCGACGAGCTTACGACCGGCTGGCTGACGGAGGCCCTGAGGGGATCGGCTTCCGATGTAGGGGTTCCTGATGCCGAGGTGATCGCGTTCAAGACGGGCGAGCCGGGAGCCGGGGTCGGGTTCTCGGGGTTGACGGTCCGCGTCGACCTCACCTGGGAGCCGGCCGACCCGGCGCTCCCCGAAACGGTGCTCGCCAAGTTCCCGACGGACATCGCCAACAACCGGGGCCTGGTGGAGAGCGAGGGCACCTATGACCGGGAGTTCGACTTCTACGAACGCTTCTCCGAGGGCTTCCCCACGCGGATACCCCGGCTCCTGTACGCGGTCCGCGATCCGGGCCGTGCCTGGTCGTCGATGGATCGACAGTTCCGGATCCTCAACCGGGTACCCGACTGGGTCGCCCGTCTGATCGGCAGGTATTCGCACAAGATGGTCCGGCCGACGAAGCGTCGGTTCGCAATGCTGCTCGAGTACGTGGACGGGGCGCGGGTCACGCCGCTGGACGAGATTCCCCCGGAGGCCGACCTCCAGGCGATCCTCGGGGCCCAGGCGCTGTTCCACGCCCACTGGTGGTGGTCACCGGTGCTTCACGACGAGGCGCCCTTCGCCTGGCGTACCTGTTCCCAGGTGCCCCACATACTCAACGGTGGATATGCGGTCCACCGGGACCCCGTCGTGGCCCAATACCCGCAGTACCTCACGCCGACGGTCATGCGCTTCGCAGACTGGGTCGATGCGAACCTGACCGCCGTGGTCGACCACCTCAACGACAAGATGGCGTTCCTGCACGGTGACGCCCGCAGCGACAACATGCTGTTCACCGGATCGGATTCCGGGGAGGCTTCCGGAGGGGGGCTGGTCCTGATCGACTTCGGCATGGTCAGCTCCGGGAGGCCGGCGTGGGACGTCGGATACCTGCTCTCGTCGACGATCCCGCCGGGACCGTCGGCCCGGTCGGAGCTCGTTCGACTGAGTGCCGACTACCACGCAAGGCTGGTCGCCGCCGGCGTCACCGACCACCCGCTCGAGCAGTTCCACAACGACGTCGACCTCTGCCTCTGCGTTCAGATCCACCGCATGATCCTCACGGCGGCGATCTTCGTCGGTGAGGGCTACGGCGATGCCACGCTCGCCGAGCTCTGGATGCAGAAGATCATCGACCAGTTGCCGGAGGAATTCCCCGTGGTCGGGCAGGTCGGCTGACGGTGGGACTCCTGACGGAAGTCTGAGGGTACGAGCGCGTCAGCGCAACCGGGGTTCGGGTCGGGCCCCGGAGGTGAATGTCTCGGAACCGTCGGCCAGCGCACCGGGATCCATCGCCGCTGCGTAGATGGCGGCAGCCACGTCCCGGGAAGCGAGGCGCCCGAGGTCCTGTGCCGCCCAGATGGCCCGCAGCGTCCCCTGCACCGCCCAGGGCGGGTTGGCAGCGATCGAGTCCGAAAGGCGGGTTGCCGCCGCCTCGAGCTCGTCGCCCGGCACGACCTCGGACACGAGGCCCATGCGCAGCGCCGTGCCAGCCGTGATTCGCTCGGCGTTGCCGGTGAGAGACATGCGCATCACCTCGCCGAACGGCATCTTCGTGAGCATCTTCATCGGCTCGTAGACGGCGGCCATGCCGTAGGTGACGTGCGGGTCGAAGAAGGTGGCGTGTTCGGCGGCGATGAGGATGTCGCACTCGGCGAGGAGGTAGAAGGCGCCGCCACAGGCCATTCCGTTGATGGCGCCGATGACGGGCTTCCAGAGGTCGTTGGCCTTGGGGCCCAGTGCATCGCCGGGGTCGTCGTACATGAAGTTGTTGGAGGTGCCGTAGATGGCCCCGCCTTCGAGCGCCGTGAACGGTTCGTCGCGGTCTATGCCGGCGCAGAAGGCCCGGTCGCCGGAAGCGGTCAGCACCACGACCCGGATGTCGTCGTTGGTGCGCAGCGACCGCCAGACCGCCCGGCATTCCTCCTGCATGGTCGCCGTGAAGGCGTTTAGCGCATCGGGCCGGTCGAGGGTGACCCACGCAACGCTCCCGCGCTCCTCATAGCGGAGGGTCTCAAGGTCCGCGAACTGGCTGCTCACGGTGATGACCCTAGCGTCGCGCTCCCATTGGCCCGGGTTCCGGGTGCCCCACTAGCGTCACCGGCGATGGACGCAGGAGTGGACGCAGGGCTGGACGCAGGAATCGAGGGCATCCCGCATCCGCTCGGCTGCCTCTCCGAGGCCGGGCGGTTCGACGTCGACGACCGCCGCATGATCCCTTGCGACAACGTGCGTTACCCCAACGAACGGAGGCCGACATGACCCCCGGTTCGAACGACCCGCCCGCCGGAGGCAACTGGGCCCCCGAGCTCGACGAACTGCACTCCCGCGAGGCGCTGGCCGAGAACATGGGCGGCGATGAGAAGGTCCGACGCCAGCATGACCGCGGCAAGCTCGACGTGCGCAGGCGCATCGACCTGCTCCTCGACGACGGTTCATTCCACGAGATCGGCAAGATCGCCGGCACCCCGACCTATGACGACGAGGGGAACCTCGTCGACCTGCGGGCCTCGAACTTCGTGTTCGGTCGGGGTCGCATCGACGACCGGACGGTAGTGGTGGCCGCCGACGACTTCACGGTGCGTGGAGGGGCCGCCGACGCCTCGATCATCACCAAGCAGATAGCCGCAGAGCAGATGGCGCTCGAGCTGCGACTTCCCCTGGTTCGTCTCATCGACGGAACCGGCGGTGGGGGGTCGGTCAAGACGCTCGACAGCGACCCGAAGAAGCAGTCGGAGAACTCCGCCGGGTCCTACGCCAGGGGCGCACGCACCTATGTGCCGGCCAACCCCGGGTGGGAACACGTCGTGGCCAACCTCGCCACGGTGCCGGTCGTGGCGCTGTGTCTCGGTCCGGTGGCCGGACTGGGCGCTGCCCGGGCGGTCAGCAGCCACTACTCGGTGATGGTCAAGGGGCTCTCGCAGTTGTTCGTGGCCGGTCCTCCCGTCGTGAACCGGTTGGGTCTCGAAGAGGTAGACAAGGAGAGCCTCGGTGGCAGCCGCATCCACACACGCAACGGTGCCGTGGACGCCGAGGTCGGTTCGGAGGAGGAGGCCTTCGAACACGCCTGTCGGTTCCTGTCGTACCTGCCGTCGTCGATCCACGAACTTCCCGGGCGGGGGCCCGTCACCGACGATCCGGAGCGGACCGACGACTCGCTCCTCGACGTGGTGCCCCGAGACCGGCGCCACGTGTACAGGATGCGCGACATCGTCGAGTCGGTGTTCGACCAGGGGTCGTTCTTCGAGATCGGGGCCCGCTTCGGCCGGTCGGCGATCACGGGACTGGCCCGACTCGACGGGTGGCCGGTGGCGGTGCTGGCCGGCGACCCCTACCACTACGGGGGCGGCTGGACTGCCGATGCCTCGCAGAAGGTGGTCCGGTTCGTGGACCTGGCCGAGACATTCCACCTGCCGGTGGTGCACCTCGTCGACAACCCCGGCTTCGTGATCGGGACCGAAGCCGAGCGTGCAGCCACGATCCGGCACGGCTCCCGGGCGCTGGCCGCCGTGTACCAGGCCACGGTGCCGTGGTGCTCGATCCTGGTGCGCAAGGCCTTCGGGGTGGCCGGCGCAGCGCACTCTCCGGCCCATCGGTTCCAGTACCGCTATGCGTGGCCGTCAGGCGACTGGGGTTCGCTACCCGTCGAGGGGGGAGTGGAGGCCGCCTACAGGTCGGACCTCGAGCAGTCCGACGACCCCGAGGCGCTCCTGGCCGAGATCACGGAACGGCTCAACAGCGTGCGTTCGCCGTTCCGCACCGCCGAGGCCTTCCTCGTCGAGG
Organism: Candidatus Neomicrothrix sp. UBA2131; assembly: GCA_002329075.1. Taxonomy (GTDB): domain Bacteria; phylum Actinomycetota; class Acidimicrobiia; order Acidimicrobiales; family MedAcidi-G1; genus S20-B6. Next base: position 24,113 of record DCXR01000045.1, on the reverse strand, counting down.
AGATCATCGATCCACGTGGGACCCGGCCCCTGCTGTGCGAGTTCGCCAACCTGGCGGCACCCCTGCGGACGACGGGCCCGTCAGGCTTCGGCTACCGGCCCTGAGCGGCGGAAGGCCCCGCTCAGGCGGGAGCGATGCGAGCGACGGGATCGTCCTCGCCGACGGCATCTCCCTCGGCTACCAGCAGTTCGGCGACGGTCCCCGCCACCGGTGACTCCACGGGGATCTCCATCTTCATGGATTCGACGACCAGCAGGACGTCGCCCGCTGCCACGTCGGCGCCGACCGTGGTCCGCATCTGCCAGACCACGCCGGTGACAGGCGATTGGGCCTCGACAAGTTGCATCGGCGCAGTCCAGCAGCAGCCCGACCGCGATGCCACCCCGGCGGTGAGGCAGGCTCTGGGAATGGGTGCCTGTCCGACGATCGAGACCGAGCGACTCCTGATGCGGCCCTTCAGCGACGACGACCTCGACGACTACTTCGCCATGATGGACTCGCCCGAGGTCCGGCGTTGGTTGCACACCCCGAGGGAATTCGACCGTGATGCTGCATGGGCACAGATGGCGGGGCTCGCTGGCCACTGGGCGCTCCGTGGCACGGGGCTCTGGGCCCTCGAGGAGAGGGCGACCGGCCGGTTCGTGGGTAGAGCGGGCCTGTTCAACCCGGTCCGCGTCGACTGGCCGGGCGTCGAGGTCGGGTGGACCCTCGATCCGACCTTCTGGGGCAACGGGTTCGCAACCGAGGCAGGAGCGGCAGCCCGGGACCACGCCTTCAGCGAACTCCGAGAGGATCGCCTCTATTCGTGCATTCTCACGGACAACCACCGCTCGCAGGCCGTAGCCCTTCGTCTGGGCTTCACGCTGCACGAGGAACGGGTCATGGCGTGGTTCCCCGGGGCACCCCACGGCATCTGGGTGGGTGAGCGCCCCGAGGACGGAAACGGTTAGCCGACAACGACCGGGGTGCGGCCACCCTCGCCGTCCACGAGCAGCAGCTCGTCGCACTCGCCGGTCCGAACTTCGAGGCCCGTTGCGTCCCGGTGGGTGCCGGCGCGGCTTGCGAGCACCTCGCCGGATTCCGCCCAGGCGGAGAAGACGAACAGTTCGCCACTCGCCGGTCGTAGCAGCACCACCGTTGAGGGACCGTCGCAGGTTCCGTTGGCGGAGGTCCAGTCGCCGATCACGGCAACGTCACCGGGGCGTCCCACCTGGTAGCGCTGGCCGTCGAACTCGACGACCGGCCCGTCGGGGGCCAGCACGGGCCGGGACTCCCTGTTGATGCCCACGCCGTAGAGCAGGGCGGCGACCGCAAGGGTGACCAGAAGCACCGGCCGGGCCCGAACGCGGGACAGGGACATCCTGGACTTGATGCGCAGGCGGAGGTCGTCGCCCGGAGTGTCGGTCGAAAGGTCGGGGGAGCGCTCGTCGAACTCGGCGCCGAGTTCCGCCAGGGTGCCCGAAAGGTCGATCACGTCGCCGTGTCGGCGTGGACGTAGCGTCCTTGCCAGACGCCGTCGGAATCGTCGTTCGTCGACGACGTCTGTTGCGGGCAGCAGGTCGAGGAGGCCGGCGAGCAGCAGCAGTAGCGCCCTCAGGTCCTCCTGCCGGACTTCAGCGGTGGCCTCCGTCGCACGGTCGAAGCCGCTCAGAAGGGGCCTGCCCTCTTCGTCCACGAGGACAGTGTCTGGTCGAAGGTCACGATGTGCGAAGCCGGCACGGTGCACCTCGCCGACGGTCCTGCCCAGCGCTGCACCCAGGTAGGCGCATTCCGCAGCGCTCGCCGGGGTTCGTTCGCCCAACGTGGGTAGGTCGTCTCCGAGTCGGAGTGTCACGGTTCCACCGTCGCGGTGGAAGCCTTCGAGCGTGACTATGCCGGGGAACTGGAGGCGGCTCAGCACCTCCGCCTGGTGTTCGACGCCGGCCACCTCCCGTGGGTCGGCGGTCCTGCGGGTGCTCATGACCGGTCCTCGTCGTCGGCCTCGGAGGAGGTGCCGAGGCTGCCGGGTGCAACCGGAATGAGGCCGCCCATGTCGATTCGGTCTGGGAGGCGGTCCAGGTGGCGCAGGAGGAGTCGTGCCAGGTGGGTTCCGTAGGCGGGTTCGGGGTCGGGACCGGGGTCGGGCAGGAGAACTGTCCCCTCGGCGTCTTCGACGTGGTTGGAAACCGAGGCCTTCGACCTGCGGCGATCGGAGCGGCGGACCCGGTCGGGTGTGTCTGTGAGACACAGTGGTAGAAGGCGGTCATCGGGAAGGCCCGCTTCGAGCAGGTTGGCGATCGTGCGGCCCAGGGCGGCTGCACCCTTACGACCGCTGCGTGTGCCGGTACGTCCCACCACCACGACGAGGTCGGCGAGGTCGCACACGACCTGTGCCGGCTCGCCCGGGGTGGAAGGCCCCGTCGGCTGCTCGTCCGGGGCCAGGTCGACATCGGGGTCCACGTCCACGACCGTGATGAGGTTGTGGCGACAGAGGTTGGCCAGGGTCACCCGGAGGCTCGATCCACCGATGGTCGGCCAGTCCCGTCGTCGGCGGATTCCCGGGAGGAGGCGATACGACAGGCCGGCCGGGGCCACGAGGAAGCGGTCGAGTTCTTCGGCACCCGGGAGGCCGCCCCGATGTGCCTGGGTTGCCTCCTGGAGGGTCATCGGTGCGTCGTCGACCCCGTGGAGGAGGGCCTGGTCGGCCTCGAGGCAGGCGTCGACGAGGGTGACCGAGCCGCGCAGGCGTGGGTCTTCGGCGAGGCCGAAGGCGAGGCTTCGGGCGATGGTGGATGCACCCGTGCCGCCCGGTCCGGTTATGGCGACGAGTCGACCCGTCCACCTGTCCCCGGTCGTCCTGGTAGGCCCTCCGAACTCGAGTCGGTCGATGCGGCCGATCGGCCGGGCCTGCCGTTCGAGCGTGCGGGCGAATTCTGTTGGGTCGAGGTCGCTTTGAACCACGGCTGCTGCGCCGAGTCCGGTCCATCGTTCGACGTCACCACCGACGACCAGGACAGGGCAGGCGGCGGTTCGAGCCCGGCTGATGAGCTCACGGTCGAGACCCACGGTGCGGTGGTCTACGAGGAGGGCCGAGAAGGGACGACCGGAGGCGAGGCGATTGAGCAGATCGGCGATGCCGGCGCAGGGGAGGAACTCGTGGCCGGTGCCGAGGTCGGCGAGGCGGAGGTCGACGGTGGGCATCCAGGGTGGTGCTCCGGAGGCAAGACCCAGGAGTACGTAGCGGTGGGCACCTCCCGGGCCGGTGGACGGGGTCATCGTCGCGGCACGCTAGCCGTGCACCGCACCGGGTTCCGGAAGTCGGGGTGGGACGCTTGCATGGGTATGGAAAATAGTGGAAAGATCATGGGATGACAGAGATGACACCACAAAAACCGGAATGGCTCAACACCGCTGCGGCGGCGGAGATGCTCGGCATAACGCCCCGCACGCTCTACAAGCTCGTCGACCAGGGCAAGGTTCCCGGCTACCGGATGGGACGGGTCATCCGGTTCCGGCAGTCCGACATCCTCGAGGCCATCGAGAGTTTTCGCATCGAACCCGGTTCCCTCCAGCACCTGTACCAGGAAGGGCAGTGACCGGCCCGGCCCGGCCCACCAGCCGGCCGGGGATTTCTCCTATGCCGATAGGGTAAATAGGTGGCCGGCGAAATGCGGCCATGCCAGATCCACCAGCCATCTCCCGCCCGAGGTCGTGTCCTGAAACGCTTCACCCCCGACGTCTCCGCCGCGCTTCCCGGGCCGGACTGGATGTGTACCCGGCGTGCTGCTGCGGTCGCCGGCCTCGGCGATGTCGCACACCCGGATGTCGGCGAAGAGGTCTGGCGCTATTCCCGGATCGACGAACTGGACCTGGAGCGCTACCTGCCATCCTCGCAGCGGCCCGTTGCCAACACGGGTGTCGACGGCTTCATCGCCGATGGCGCTGCAGCGACCGTCGTCCTGTGTGACGGTTGGATCCAGTCGGTCTACATCTCCGAGGCAGCGACCGAAGCCGATGTACTCATCGGAACCGTTGCCGATCTCGTAAGCGGACCAGCGCTTCTGGGCGCCGTCCTCGAGGCACCGGTCGACCTGTTCGGCCACCTCAACCGTGCGTTCTGTCCCGAACCCCTCGCCGTGGTGGTTCCCGACGGGGTCCGGCTCGACGGGCCGGTCGTGGTCGTGAGCCATGTCGCCACCGAGGGCGTGGCGGCGTTCCCCCGACTGGTGGTCCACTGCGGCGTCGACGCCGAGGTCGCGGTGGTCGAGGTCCAGACCTCCGACGACGTCGGGGCCCTGGTGGCCCCGGTGCTCGAGGCGACCGTCGGCCGGGCGGGTCGACTGTGCCACGCCGTCCTGCAGGAACTCGGACAGCGGGTCTGGCAGATGGCCCACCAGGAGGTCCATGTAGGACAGGACGCCTCGGGTGAACTGTTCCACGCCGGGCTCGGTGGCGACTACGCGCGCACCCGAACCGACAGCCGGCTGCTGGGCCGGGGAGCCGAGTGCCGCATCACCGCCGCATACTTCGGGGACGGCGCACAGGCGCTCGACTACCGCACCTTCCTCGACCACGCCGCCCCGGACACCGTCAGCGAACTCCTGTTCAAGGGTGCCGTCGACGATGCATCGCGCTCCGTCTACACCGGCCTCATCCGGGTCCGCCCAGAGGCCGTCCGGACCCGGGCCAACCAGACGAACCGCAACATCAAGCTGTCGCCCGATGCATGGGCCGAGAGCGTGCCGAACCTCGAGATCGAGACCGACGACGTGATGTGCAGCCACGCCTCGACCATCTCACCGGTCGATGCGGACCAACGCTTCTACCTCGAGAGCCGTGGGGTGCCGACGATCGTGGCCGAGCGACTGCTGCTCGAGGGGTTCTTCTCCGAGGTGGTGGCGGCAGCGCCTGTGCCCTCAGTGGGGGATCGCCTCCAGAGGGGACTCATCGAGAAACTGAACCGCCACTCGACGGTCGGCGCAAAGGGGGCGGTATGAACGAGGTGCGGGCCTGCGCACTCTCCGATCTCGCCGAGGCTGCCTCCCTCCGGGTGGAGATCGACGGATGTCCGGTCGCGTTGGTGCGGTTGGGCGACACCGTGCACGCCATCGGCGACACCTGCTCGCATGCCGAGGTGTCCCTGGCGGAGGGGATCGTCGATGCCGATGAGTGCGCCCTCGAATGCTGGAAGCACGGCAGCCTGTTCTCACTCGAGACCGGCGAGGCCCTGACCCTTCCGGCATCCCGGCCGGTGCCCGTGTACAGGGTGCGGATCGACGGCGAGGATGTTCTGGTCACGTTGCCAGAGGCGGACCGATGAGCGTTGAGCGCGTTCTCCGGATCGAGAGCCTGCGTGCATGCGCCGCCGACACCGAGATCCTGAGGGGCATCGACCTGGAGGTCAGGCCCGGCGAGGTCCATGCCGTCATGGGGCCGAACGGCTCCGGCAAGTCGACGCTGTCGCATGTCCTGATGGGACGTCCCGGCTATGAGGTCACCGGTGGGTCGGTGACGCTCGACGGTGTCGACCTGCTCGGGTTGACCCCCTGGGAGCGGGCGCAGGCCGGCCTGTTCCTCTGTCTGCAACATCCGATCGAAGTGCCGGGCGTGAGCCTGGAAGCGCTGTTGACCGAGGCCGCCCGTGCCGGAGGTCGTGATCCGGATGCCGTGCGCGAGGCGCTTGCCACCGAGGCCGGGTCCCTGGGCATCGACGAGCGCCTCCTGGACCGGCCCCTGAACGTGGACCTCTCCGGCGGCGAGAAGAAGCGCAACGAGGCACTCCAACTCGGCGTGCTCGGGGCGCGCTATGCGGTGCTCGACGAGATCGACTCGGGCCTCGACGTCGATGCCCTGGCGACGGTGTCCCGTCGCATCCAGGAGGCCACCGACGAGGACGGCCTCGGCGTACTCGCCATCACGCACTTCGCCCGACTCCTCGAGGTGCTCGAACCGGATCGGATCCACGTGCTGTCACGTGGGACGATCCGGGTGACGGGCGGTCACGAGTTGGCGGAGCAACTCGAGGCGGAGGGCTATGCGGGCGTGCTCGGCGACGCTGCTACCGAAGAGTCCGAGACCCGGGTGGGCCTGCCCCACGCTGCCGGCTTCGGCGAAGATCCGTTCGCCTGATCCGGCACTCCGGACCATGGGACGCGATCTGCTCACCACCCGGGAACTCCAGGGGCTGGAGTCGTACCTGCCCGACTGGCCCTGTGAAGGCACGTCGCCGGCCCGTGACTTCACGTTCGCCGACTTCGCCGAAGCGTTCCGGTTCATGGTTGCCGTGGCAGAGATCGCCGAGTCGCTCGGACACCATCCCGACTGGTCGAACTCGTGGAATCAGGTTGCCGTGCTGCTCACGACGCACAGCGCAGGTGGGTTGACCGGACTGGATGTCGCCCTGGCAGGGCAGATCGACCTGCCCGTCGGGGGAGGCTTCTCCGGCTAGGACAGCGCCTCGCCGAGCGCCTGGTCGAAGGTGTTCCAGCCGAGGGTGGCGCACTTGATGCGGACCGGGAACTTCACGACGCCCCTCAGCGCCTCGAGGTCGCCGAGTCCTGAAGTTCCGGTCTGTTCGTCTGGGGGCGCATCCTCCCCTTCGAGTCCGTGTTCGTGGATCGACATCATCTGCTTGAACGAGCGGAGCGTGTCGCGGGCCTCGTCGACGGTCCGGCCGATGACGGCCGTCGTCATCATCGAGGCGGACGACTGGCTGATGGAGCAACCCTGGCCGCCGATTCGGACATCGGTGATCCTGTCGCCTTCCAACAGGACGTAGACCTTGACCTCGTCACCGCACAGGGGGTTGAAGCCCTCTGCCGCCAGGGCCGGCGGGGTCTCCAGTTCGCCGCGGTTGCGGGGGTTCCGGTAGTGGTCGAGGATGACCTCCCTGTAGAGGTCTTCGAGTCCTGGCATGGGTAGGGGTCCTGGTGTCCTGGGATAGATGATGGTGAACGTTGAGCAGGCTATGGGCGGTCGAGCTTCTAGAAGTCGAAGAACTGGGCGGCGTCGGCGAGGGCGTCGGCGAGGGCGTCGATGTCGGATTCGTCGTTGTAGAGGTAGAGCGAGGCACGTGAGGTGGAGGTGACACCCAACTCCCGCATGAGGGGCTTGGCGCAGTGGTGGCCGGCCCGGACGCAGACCCCGTGCTGGTCGAGGACCTGGCTGAGGTCGTGGGCGTGGATGTCGCGCAGGCACATCGAGAGGATGCCGCCGCGGTGGGCGGTGTCGGTCGGCCCGTGGATGAGGAGGTCGTCACCGAAGCGGTCGCCGAGGGTGCGCAGCGCATAGTCGGTGAGCGACACCTCGTGCTTCCTGATGGCATCCATGCCCAGGCCCTCGAGGTAGTCGACGGCGGCACCGATGCCGATCATCTCGGTGATCGGCGGCGTGCCGGCCTCGAAGCGCCACGGCACCTCGTTGGGGGTGAACCCGTCCTGGCGGACGTCGAGGATCATCTCGCCGCCACCGAGGAACGGCGGCATGGCTTCGAGTAGCTCTCGGCGCCCCCAGAGCACGCCGATGCCGGTCGGGCCACACATCTTGTGGCCGGTGAATGCCAGGAAGTCGCAGCCCAGTTCGGCCACGTCGGTCGCCAGGTGGGGGACGTGCTGGCTGGCGTCGACGAGGCAGAGGGCGCCGACCGCATGGGCGGCATCGGCCAGTTGGCGGACCGGCGGGATGGCGCCCGTGACGTTCGAGACTGCGGTCACGGCGACCAGCCTCACGCCCTCGAGGAGTTGGTCGAGGTCGCTGAGGTCGAGGCAGCCGTCGTCGGTCAGCGGAATCCAGCGCACCTCGGTGCCCCGCTCCTCGGCCAACTGGTGCCAGGGAACGATGTTGGCGTGGTGCTCGAGGAGGCTCAGGAGCACGACGTCGCCCTCGACGAGGTTGGTGCGTCCCCACGAGTGGGCCACCAGGTTGATGGCCTCGGTGGCGTTCTTCGTGAACACGACCTCGTGCTCGTCGGTGGCGCCGATGAAGCGGGCAACCGAACGTCGAGCGTCTTCCGAGGCCGTCGTGGAGAGCTCGGCGATGTGGTAGGCGCCACGGTGGACGTTGGCGTTGATGGTCTCGTAGTAGGTGTCCATGGCGTCGAGCACCGCACGGGGCTTCTGGGAGGTGGCACCCGAGTCGAGGTAGACGATCGGGGTGCCGTGGACTTCGCGGCCCAGGAGGGGGAAGTCGGCCTTGATGGCCGCCACGTCGAGGTTCATGCGGAACCCCCGGGTCGGAACTCGTCGAAGCCGCCGGCCTCGAGTCGTTCGGCCAGGTCGGGACCACCGCGCTCGACCACGCGGCCGTCCATGAGGATGTGCACCACGTCGGGACGGAGGTAGTGGAGTAGGCGCCGATAGTGGGTGATGGTGACGATCCCCAGATCTGGCCGGTCGCTTCGGACCTCGGCGATGCCGTCGGCCACGATGCGCAGGGCGTCGATGTCGAGGCCCGAGTCGGTCTCGTCGAGGATCGCCATCTCGGGTTCGAGGATCGCCATCTGGAGGATTTCGTTGCGCTTCTTCTCGCCGCCGGAGAAGCCCTCGTTGAGGTAGCGGTCGGCGAACGACGGGTCCATGTCGAGCCGGTCCATCCAGCCCATGATCGCCAGGCGTAGTTCGAGCACCGACAGGTCGATGCCCTTGCGGGCCGACAGGGCCTGTCGCAGGAAGTTGATGACGGAGACGCCGGCCACCTCGAGGGGGTACTGGAAGGCGAGGAACAGCCCCGCCTTGCCGCGCACGTCGGTGGACCAGTCGGTGATGTCGTCGCCCTTGAAGCGGATGGCGCCCTTCGTGACGACGTACTCGGGGCTGCCGAGCAGGACCGCCGCCAGCGTGGACTTGCCGGAGCCGTTGGGCCCCATGAGTGCATGGACCTCGCCGGGCAGGACCACCAGGTCGACGCCGTGGAGGATCTCGACGCCCTCGGCACTCGAGGCATGGAGGTCCCGGACTTCGAACAAGGGTGGGGAGGATCCTGGAGAGGGCGCGTTCACATGCCTGAGTCTAGGGAACAGGGCGGATTAGCACTATGGCTGTAGTGGTAATAGGCGTGCCCGCCGGTGGGAGCGACGCTCACCAGCCGCGGGCAACCCACTCGTCGAGGTGGGGGGACTCGTTGCCGATGAGGGTGTCCGAGCCGTGGCCCGGCATCACGATCGTCTCAGGTGGAAGCGCAGCGAAGAACTTCCGGTCGATGGTCTGGATGAGCGTGTCGAAGTCGCCGCCATCGAAGTGGGTGGCGCCGGCTCCTCCAGGGAACAACGTGTCGCCGACGAACACGATCGGCGAGCCCTCGAGGCGGAAGCTGATGCTGCCCGGGGTGTGCCCGGGGGTCTTGATGGTGTGCAGCCGAAGCCGGCCCACCTCGATCACCGACTCGTCCTCGAGCAGGTAGTCGTAGGCGTCGAGCATGTGGGCATCCTCGGTCGTGACCCCGACCTGGTAGCCGGCCTCGCGGACGGCGGGCACGGCACCTATGTGGTCCCAGTGGCCGTGGGTCTCGAGGACGGTGCGCACGCCGAGGGTTCGGCACAGTTCCAGGAGCTTGTCGTGCTCGTTGGCGGCGTCGATCAGCACGGCCTCGCCGGTGGCACGGCAGCGCAGCACGAACACGTTGTTGTCCCAGTCGCCGACCACGATGCGGTGGATCTCGGCCTGGGTGTCGCACCAGTGCATGGAGGTCCCGGCCACGCCGCTCTCGGCATGGTCGTCATGCCCGCAGGCATGCTGTTCGCCGGTGGGCACGGGGGTGGGGGCGTTGCTCATATTCGCATCATGGCGCATCCAAGGGTGGATAATCGACTTCTGCGCCGGTTGTGGCCCATGCCCGCCGATCCCCGGTGTGGAGGCACCGGTTACCGGCTGGTAGAAACGGGGCCGCAACGGGCCCAGGCTCGATCTTCGGTCCAACCAATGCGCGCCACCGAGACGGGAGCATCACGTGAACTTCGCCTTCAGCGAGGAACAGGAACAACTGCGGGAGTTCGTCCGCCAGTTCCTCGAGAACTACTCGTCGGAGACCATCGTCCGCGAGCTCATGGAGACCGACGAGGGATACGACCCCGAGACCTGGCAGATGATGGCCGAGCAGCTCGGCCTCCAGAGCCTGATCATCCCCGAGGAGCATGGTGGTCAGGGCTTCGGCTACGTCGAGCTCATCGTGGTCCTCGAGGAGATGGGCCGGGTGCTGCTGTGCGCCCCGTTCTTCTCGACGGTCATCCTCGCCGCCAACGCGCTCATCCACGCCGGTGACGACGAGGCGGCCGCCCGCGTGCTGCCCGGCATCGCCTCGGGCGAGACCATCGCCACGCTGGCCTTCACCGAAGAGAGCGGTCGCTGGGACGAGGAGGGCATCGCCATGGCGGCAACCGCTGACGGCGACGGCTGGACCCTTTCCGGCACCAAGATGTACGTCCTCGACGGACACCTCGCCGACGTCGTGCTGGTGGCAGCCCGCACGCCCGGCGGCGTCTCCCTTTTCGAGGTCGCCGGCGCCGCCGATGGGCTTACCCGTACGGCGCTGGCCACCATGGACCTCACCCGCAAGCAGGCCCGCCTCGAGTTCGACAACGTGGCAGCGACGCTGGTCGGTACCGAGGGTGCCGGCTGGAGCGTGCTCGAACGGGTGCTCGACCTGGCGGCCGTTGCGCTCGCCGCCGAACAGGTGGGCGGGGCCCAGGTGTGCCTCGACACCGCCGTCCAGTACGCCAAGGACCGCATCCAGTTCGGCCGTCCGATCGGCAGCTTCCAGGCCATCAAGCACAAGTGCGCAGACATGCTGCTCGAGGTCGAGTCGGCCAAGTCGGCCGCCTACTACGCCGGCTGGTGTGCCGCCGAACTCAACGACGAACTGCCGTCGGTGGCCTCGCTGGCCAAGGCCTACTGCTCGGAGGCCTACTTCCACACGACCGCCGAGAACATCCAGATCCACGGCGGCATCGGCTTCACCTGGGAACACCCGGCCCACCTCTACTTCAAGCGGGCCAAGAGCTCAGAGTTGCTGTTCGGCGACCCGACCTACCACCGGGAGTTGCTCGCCCAGCGCATCGGAATCTGACTTCGGGGCGCCCCGCCGGCTGAGCGCCGCTCTGTCATGATCCATCCATGATCTGGGTTTTCGTCGCGGTCGGTGCACTGCTCGTCACTGCAATCTCACTGTTGGCCGTGGGTGGCGCCGTTCGTCGAACCGAGGGTCAGCTCGTGCCGACCGTGCTCGAGGTCCCCGACGCCGTTGACTGGATCGCCGAACGGCTCCCGGAAGAGGCGGCGGCGGGGCTCACGCTCGACGACGTTTCGATGGTCCTCGCCTGGTGGCTCGAGTATGTCGATGCCCAGGGCCTGGTCTCTGAATACGGACAGGACCTCGGTGGCGCCGATGCCACCGGAACACCGATCGACGAGTCCGCCGCTGTCGACCACGTTGTCGCCAGGGCCCTCGACGTGCCGGAGGAACAGGGCGGGCCGCTCGACCCGGTAGCGGTCGTGGTGGCACTCGACCTGTTCGGCATCTACCTGCGGGAGATGGGCGCCATCGGCGGGCCCGTCGAGGACCGGGGCTAGCGTCGACCCATGATCGACCGTTCAGCACCGGTCTTCGTGGCCGGCCATAGCGGCCTGGTTGGTTCTGCCATCCTGCGCCGCCTCGGGGACGAGGGCTTCACCGACCTGCGGACCGTGGGCAGGGACGAACTGGACCTCCGTGACCAGTCGTCGGTCGATGCCTGGTTCGACGCCGAGCGGCCCCGGTACGTGCTCCTCGTCGCCGGAACGGTCGGGGGGATCCTTGCCAACAGCACCCGGCCTGCCGAGTTCCTCTACGACAACCTCATGATCCACGGCACCGTGGTGCACGCCAGCCACCGGGTCGGCGTCGAGAAGTTGTTGTACCTGGGGAGTTCCTGTATCTACCCGCGCCACGCCGAACAGCCCATCACCGAGGACGCCCTGCTGAGTGGCCCCCTCGAGCCCACCAACGAGGGCTATGCGCTGGCCAAGATCGCCGGGATCAAGCTCTGCGAGACCTACCGCCGCCAGTACGGCTGCGACTTCATATCAGCGATGCCCACCAACCTCTACGGCCCTGGCGACAACTTCGACCTCGAGGGCGGCCACGTGCTGCCCGCCCTGATGCGACGGTTCCACGAGGCTGCTCTTGTCGGAATCGACACGGTGGAGGTGTGGGGGAGCGGTTCACCGCGGCGCGAGTTCCTGCACGTTGACGACCTGGCCGATGCCTGCCTCCACCTCATGGACCACTACTCGGATGCCGGACACGTCAACGTCGGAACCGGCGTCGACGGCACCATCCGCGAGTTGGCCGAGGCGATCCGTGACCTCGTCCATCCGACCGCAAGCATCCAGTTCGACACATCCAAGCCCGACGGCATGCCCCGCAAGGTGCTCGACGTCTCGAAGTTGGAGGCACTGGGCTGGACGGCGCGCATTTCACTCGCAGAAGGACTCGCCGCCACCTACGGCTGGTACCGGAACGCCCTCGAGGAGGGCACCGTCCGCCTCTGAAGGCCCCGCTTCGGCGAGGCGGGGCTACTCCTGCTTGGTCTTGCCCCTGGCCTTCTGTGCCTTCTTCCACTCCCTGACCGTGGCCAGGGCTTCGGGACTGTCGATGTCGGCCACGGACCGGGGGGTGCCATCGTCGAAGGGGCCTGCAACCTCTTCCCAGCCGTCCGGCGCCACGCCGAAGCGCTTGGCGAGGATCGCCACGAAGATCCTGGTCTTCTCCGGTCCGTAGCCGGGCAGCGAGCGGAGGCGCTCGGCCACTTCGGTTGCAGGCGCGCCATCGGACCAGATGGACTCGGCGTCACCGCCATGGTCGTCGACGATCTTCTGGCACAACGCCTGGATGCGCTTCGCCATCGAGGCGGGGAAGCGGTGTATGGCCGGCTTCTCCCGACAGGCGGCCTCGAACTGCTCAGGGTCCATGGTGGCGATCTCAGAGGGATCGAGAGATCCCAATCGCCGGGTCAGGGTCTCGGGCCCACGAAACGCCCATTCCATGGGGACCTGCTGGTCGAGCAGCATGCCGATGAGCAGCGCCAGAGGGTCGGTGTTGACGAGGAGGTCGGCGTCGGGATCGCCGGTGACGGCAAGGGTGCCTGCAGTGTCAGGTGGAGCCACGGGTGGACCGTAACAACCTGCGCTCAGTCCTCGCTGCCCACGCCCCGACCGGGGAGAGGCACCGAGTCGTGGCGTCCGGGGTCGTCGATCTCGGTGTCGAGCCCATGGTGGGCGATTGCCTCGGTGACGACCGAGGGGTCGATCAAGCCCTCCTGGGCCAGGGCGTGGAGTACGGCGACCACGACGTGGCCGGTGTCGACCTCGAAGAAGCGGCGGAGGTTGGTTCGGGTGTCGCTGCGTCCGAATCCGTCGGTCCCGAGGGTGTGGTACGGGCGGGGAACCCAACGGGTCACCTGTTCGGGAACCAACTTCACGAAGTCGGAGACGGCCACGACAGGTCCCTGCCCGCTGGCGAGGAGCCGGGTGACGAGCGGGACTTCGGGCGGCATGTCCGGGTGGAGGCGGTTGCGACGTTCGACGGCGAGGGCCTCCTCGCGCAGCCTCTTGTAGGAGGTGGCGCTCCAGAGGTCGACGCCGACCCCCCAACGTTCGGCCAACTCGTCGGCCGCCTCCCGGACGGCGACCTGCGCCGGGCCGGAGAACAGCAGGGTCGCCGCAACCGGCTGATCGGGGGCGTCGGCCCACTGGTAGAGGCCCCTGACGATGTCCGCAGGGGAGACGTGGTCGGGCCGGCCGGGCATCTCGTAGGCCTCGTTGTAGAGCGTCACGTAGTAGAAGACATCCTCGTTGCCGTGCGGATCGTCGCTTCCGTACATGCGCTGGAGTCCCTCGTCGATGACGGCAGCCAACTCGTAGGCGAAGGCGGGGTCGAACGCCTGGCAGGCGGGCACGGCCGCCGCCAGCAGGAGGCTGTGGCCGTCCTGGTGCTGGAGCCCCTCGCCGGCCAGGGTCGTGCGACCGGCCGTGGCGCCCAGCATGAAGCCCCGTGCCCGCGAGTCGGCGGCCGACCAGATCGAGTCGCCCACCCGCTGGAAGCCGAACATCGAATAGAAGGTGAAGAACGGAACCATCGGAACGCCGAGGTTGGCGTAGCTGGTGCCGGCGGCGATGAAGCTCGACATGGAACCGCACTCGGTGATGCCCTCCTCGATGAGTTGCCCGTCGGTGCTCTCGCTGTAGGACAGCAGCAGTTCGTGGTCGACGGGCTCGTAGAGCTGGCCGAACGGGGCGTAGATGCCGAACTCCCGGAACAGGGAGTCCATGCCGAAGGTCCGGGCCTCGTCGGGGACGATCGGCACCACCCGTGGCCCGAACGCCTCGTCGCGCATCAGGTCGCGGAGCAGGTTGGTCATCGCCATGGTGGTGGACACCGCCCGGCCTTCGGAGCCCTTGGTCAGACCGGTGAATACGGAGGGATCGGGCAACGTGATCGGGCGCCGGTTGCGGATGCGACGCTTCGGGATCGAACCGCCGAGGGCACGGCGCCGCTGGACCATGTACTGGTACTCGTCGCTGTCCTCGGCGGGCCGAAAGTAGGGGGCCCGGTCACCCTCGAGGAGTTCCTCGGGGATCTCCTCGGTGAGGCTGAGCCGTTCGCGCAGGGCCAACAACTCGGCCTTGGTCATCTTCTTGATCTGGTGGGTGGCGTTGCGGGCCTCGAAGCCCTGGCCGAGGGTCCAGCCCTTGATGGTCTTGGCGAGGATGACCGTGGGGGCCTCGTTCTCCTCGGTGGCGGCCCGGAAGGCGGCGTAGACCTTCTGGTAGTCGTGGCCGCCGCGCGGCATCGCCTCGAGTTGTTCGTCGGAGAGGTGTTCGACCATGGCCCGGAGCCTCGGGTCGGGTCCGAAGAAGTTTTCGCGGATGTAGGCGCCGGACTCGATGGCAAGGCGCTGGTATTCGCCGTCGACGGTGGTGTTGAACTTGTTGAGCAGGATGCCGTCGACGTCCCGGTGGATCAACTCGTCCCACTCGGAGCCCCAGATGACCTTGATGACATTCCAGCCGGCGCCACGGAACACCCCCTCGAGTTCCTGGATGATCTGGCTGTTGCCACGTACCGGCCCGTCGAGGCGCTGCAGGTTGCAGTTGACGATCCAGATGAGGTTGCCGAGGCCGGAGCGTCCGGCCAGGGAGATGGCACCGAGGGTTTCGGGTTCGTCGCATTCGCCGTCGCCGAGGAAGGTGAAGATGCGGTTGTCGGCGGTCTCGTCGATGTGTCGGTTCTGCAGGTACCTGTCGAACCTGGCGTGGTAGATGGAGTTGAGCGGGCCGAGCCCCATCGACACGGTCGGGAACTCCCAGAAGTCGGGCATGAGGCGGGGGTGTGGATAGCTCGACAGGCCGCCGCCGCCGATCTCCATGCGGAAGCGGTCGAGGTGCGCCTCGTCCAGGCGGCGTTCGAGGAACGCCCGGGCGTAGACGCCGGGGGCGGCATGGCCCTGGTAGTAGATGTGGTCACCGGGCTGGCCATCGTCCTTGCCGCGGAAGAACCAGTTGAAGCCGACCTCGTAGAGCGAAGCCGATGAGGCGAACGTGGAGAGGTGCCCGCCGATCCCGTCGGCGGTCTTGTTGGCGTTGATGACCATGGCTGCGGCATTCCAGCGGATGAACGCCCGGATGCGCCGCTCTATGAACTCGTCACCAGGGAACCAGGGCTGGTCCTCGGTGGCGATCGTGTTGACGTACGGGGTCCAGGTGGGCGGTGCGTTGCCGACGTTGAGTTCCCCGGCCCGTTCCATGAGCTTGGCCAGCATGAAGCGGGCCCGGCTGCGGCCGGATCGGTCGACGAGGGAATCGAACGAGTCCATCCATTCCTTGGTCTCCTCCGGGTCGCCGTCGGGGAGTTGGTGGGTGAAGCCGTCGATCACAAGGTTGATCATGGCACCTTGTCGGCTGGATTGCTCCGGGGAGCCGAAATGATCTCCTGACGGGTAGGGGTTAGGGTCGCTTTCCGTGAGTCTCTTCGACGATGAATCTCTTGCCGATCCGGAAGCATCCGGGGGAGGCGCTCCTTCCGGGGAACCGATCGCGGCCACGACCATCTATACCGACGGCGCATGTTCGGGGAATCCCGGCCCGGGTGGTTGGGCGTGGGTGGTACCCGACGGAGCCTTCGCCGCCGGCTTCGTGCCCGATACCACCAACCAGCGCATGGAGGTCACCGCTGTCCTGAAGGCGCTGTGGGCCTTGGACGGACCGGTGCTGATCGTGAGTGACTCGACCTATGTCGTGCACTGTTTCCGGGACCACTGGTGGCGCAACTGGGTCCGTCGTGGCTGGAAGAACAAGAACCGGCAGTCGATCGCCAACCGCGACCTCTGGGAGCCGCTCGTCGACCTGGTCCAGGACCGGGGGGACGTGACGTTCCAGTGGGTCAAGGGACACTCAGGTGACCGCTGGAACGACGAGGCCGACCGGCTCGCAGTCGAGGCGCTCTCGAGTCGGGAGGACTTCTCGGGTTGAAGCCCTGACGGTCCCACCGACGGTTCAGCCTGCCTGGAAGGTCCTTCCGCCGAGCATGGTGCCCCATACGGGGACATCGCGGAGTTCCATGGGGTCCACGGCGAACGGGTCGGCCTCGAGGATCGCCAGGTCGGCGAACTTGTGTGGCGAGATGCTGCCGACCTCGTCGTCCATCTTGAGTTGGTGGGCTGCACCCACCGTGATGGCCCGCAATGCTTCGTCGACGCTTATGCGCTCGTTGGGCCCGAGGACATTGCCGGTGGCCGTCAGGCGGTTGACGGCCGCCCAAGCCACGTGAAGGCCGCCCAGCGGGGTGATCGGTGCGTCGGAGTGCATCGAAAGCGGTACGCCGAGGTCGAGGGCGGTGCGGGCCGAGTTCATGCGGCCGGCCCGGTCGGGGCCGACGGTCGATGCAGCGTGCTGGTCGCCCCAATACCAGGTGTGGTTGGAGAACACGTTGGCGCACATGCCCAGAGCAGCGATCCGCCGGTACTGGTCGGGGGTGGTCAGCTGACAGTGCTGGACCGTGTGCCGATGGTCGACCCGGGGCGTCTCGCCGAGCAACCCCTCGACGGCGTCGAGGAAGACGTCGACGGCCTCGTCGCCGTTGCAATGGGCGTGGATAAGGAGCCCGGCCCGGTGATAGGGGCGGAGGACGTCGATGACCTGTTCGGGTGGGAGCAGCCAGAGGCCGTTGGGGGCACCGTTGACGTATCCGGGCCAGCGGAGGCGGGCGGTGTAGCCCTGGATGGAGCCGTCGATGATGAGCTTGACATGTCCGAAGCGGAGCTTGTCGCTGGAGTTGTCCCGGTTGGCGGTGACGGCGGCAGCGGTCTCGGCGAGCGTGTCGGGTGTTCCGGGGGCCGGCATGTGGAACACGGAGACCCGGGCGGGGAAGTCGTCGTGGTCGAAGACCTGCTGGTAGCGGGCAACCTCTGCCACGTCGGTCGACTGCTGGTTGCCGAGGTCGGTAAGCGTGGTGGTGCCCGTGTTGCGGGCCTCGTTGCCGAAGTTCCACAGGGACTCGTCGGTCTTGATGTCGGCGAATATCTTGCGGAAGGCTCTTCCTGCCAGCGCCATCGCTACCGGCTCCTGGAGTTCGCCGATGGGGTCGCCGTGTCCGTCCTTCGGAACGCCGTCGACGTCGGTGTCGGCGTTGATGCCCTCTGTTGCCATCAGGGCCGTGTTGACGGTGGCCAGGTGGCCGCTGGCGTGGAAGACAAAGATCGGGCGGGTGGTGGAGACTCGGTCGAGGTGCTCGGCTACGAGTCGCTCACCGGTGAAGTAGATCGGATCGAGCCCCCAGGCGAGGAGGGGGTCATCCGGGTCGGCGGGGGTGGGGAGGTCGGCCTCCGCATCCCTGAGGCGATCGATGACCTCGGCGATCGTGGTGCAACCGGGCCACATGGTTCCGTCGGGTCCACGTCGGTCGTAGTAGCCGCAGTAGGTGTGGTGCCACATACCGCCGGCCATGGCGTGGCAGTGCGCTTCGACGAGGCCGGGAATCAGGGTGAACCGCTCGAGCGAACCGTCGATGGTGGCGCCGTCGATGCGCAGCAGTTCGTCGACGCTGCCGACGGCGAGGAAGCGCCCGTTGCGCACGGCGACAGCATCGGCGGTGGGACGGGACGGGTCGAAGGTGTGGATCGAAGCGGCCGGGTGGATCGTGGTGGTCATCGATGAAACCTACTGTCGGTGTCCTGCCGGGGATGAATGCATGCTGCCCAACGGGCCCGCCGTCAGATACTCAACGCAGCAATCCGAGCCACTTGACCAGGCCGGCGCGGGGGGTGCCGGGGAGTGCGATGGCCACGACTACTGCGTCGCCACCGTCCCAGGGTCCGTCGACGGTCACGGTGGCCGAGGATCCGCAGACCTGGAGCACCGACCGGTCGTCGGGCCGGTCATCGATCCGCACCAGGCCCTTGGCGCGCGCTACGCCCAGGGGTCGCGTGGCCATCCAGGCTTCCACAGATGCCCGGGAGACCGGGGCGTCGAGGTGTCGGACGATCGACACGTGGTCGGGTGGTGTGGAACGAGCGTCGTCGTTGTCCGTGGCAACGTGGTCGATTCGTAGCGGAGGCCCGAGAAGCACGGCAGCCGGCACTGGTGAGCGCACGACCATGGCGCCGGTGGTCGTTGCCAACCAGGTCTCGGTTTCGACCAACAGGTCCTCGTCGGCGAGATCGGTGCGACTGATCACGACGAGGTCTGCACCGGCTACCTGACGGACCACGGTCTCGCCCACGTAGCGGTCAGATGCCCGCGCGCGGATCGACAGCGGGTCGACAAGGACGATGACGCCGTCCGGGGTGAAGCCGGGAAGCTGGCCCCAGCGGGCCACTTGGCGGGGGTCTCCCACACCGCTGACCTCGACGACCACCCGGTCGATTCGGTCGGCGAACCCCCGGACGGTTTCGAGCGTTTCGGCGAATCCGTCGACCATCGAACAGCAGATGCACCCGTTGGCCAGGGTGAGGATGTCGCCGGCGAGTGGCTTGCCGGAGTGTGGATCCTCGCTGGAAGCCTCGAGGAGGCGTCCGTCGATGTCGACCTCGCCGAAGTCGTTGACCAGTATGGCGATGCGCTGACCCTGCGGATCGGACAACAGGGCGTTGAGAAGGGTCGTCTTGCCGGCGCCCAGGTAGCCGCCCACCACGGTGAGGGGAAGGCGCGGCGATGGGGAATTGGCGGAACCGTGGGCTTGCATCGGCCCAGTCTTGCTCAGGATGAGGCGGATGGGCGAGAGGCAACCGGGGGAACCCGTCCAGGAATTTCGGGATCAGCCACGACTTGCCTTTTCGCGGGACGTGAGTAGGCGTAGTGTGCGGGTATCCGAAGAGAGGAGGTGGTCCAGATCAACGGTGAACGACAGGGGACCTCGGAGGTGGTCGGCCGCTAGGTCGAGTGATCCGCCCGGCGAATTCCCGCCGGCCACCCCTGCACACCGACCGCCGGAAGATGGTCCCGTCCGGCAGACCAGGTCGGGTGCAGGTGAAGAAGCATTTGAGAAATAGTTTTTCATCGATTCCAGGCACGGGGGCGTGCGTTCGTACGCCCCCGTGTCGCGCTCACGGCGCCATTGCTTTCGGCCTTCTCTCTGCCGGGCCGCGACTACTCTCCCCTGTCATGGACCGCCCGAAGCCCTTTGCCCATCACCGATTCCTCGGGGACAAGCGCACCCAGCAGGTCTACGACCTCGATGAGGTCGTAGACGAGCACGCCATGGCCGTGGTGCTGGACGAGCTCATATCCAGCGACGCCTTCCTCTGCTTCGGGCCTGACACCCTGGCCGAGGCCCGCAACCGCGGCTACATGCTGCGCAGGGTCTAGGGCTTGTCGTCCGAGGGTTGACCGCCACGGGGCTTCCGGGGCTCTATCGCGAGTTGTCGCGGTTCTATGCGGACCGGGAGTCGAGGGATGAACTCCCCATGTTGGGAATCGTCTCCGAGGAACTGGCACGCATCGTCGAAGGCGAGGTTCCTGTACCCGAACCGCTACCCGTCACGCGCCTGCTGGCCCGGGTCGATGCAGGTGACGACCCGGTCCTCGGTTCCTTCCTGGATCTGGCAGGCGTACTTCCCTGGACGCAGACCCGGGTGTACCCGGATGCGCTGCCTGCCGAGTTCATCCGCAACTACGGCTACGTGCGCCTGCTGGGCCCGGGCGGCGGGGCGGTGGTCCACAGCGAACGCGTGGCTCTCGGCGTCGGCGTGTGGGGAGCGGGGTTGCACTACCCGCGGCACGCCCACCCCGCCGAGGAGGCGTACCACGTGCTCGCCGGCAAGGTGCGCTTCCGGGGAGCCGGCGGTGTGAGCCGGGAACTCTCACCGGGAACACCGGGAGACTGCGCCCGCAACCGGCCCGAGGAACCGCATGAGTTGTGGTTCGGTGCTCCCGGAGGAATCGAGAAGCCGGATCCGGAGATGTACCCGCCGTGTGTGTTGGCGTGGGCCTGGGTCGGCGAGATCGGAGTGGACGCCCGGCTCGTGTAGCGGGCGCAGTCCGGAAATCAGCCCCGGGTCTGCGCCCGAATGAGATTCAGCGCGCTGCCGGCGTGGAACCAGAGGACCTGGTCGTGTGAGTAGGTGTGCTGCGTGAGGATGCGCGTGCTCGTGCCGTCTTCGTGGGAGATGAGCACGTCGACCGGTGCGCCGGGGGCAAGGTCGGCGAGGCCGTTGACGGAAATCAGGTCTCGCTCACCAACCAATCCATAATCCGCCGGGTCGTCGAAGGTCAAGGGGAGGATCCCCTGCTTCTTGAGGTTGGTTTCGTGGATGCGGGCGAACGAGCGGGCGATCACGGCTCTGGCGCCCCGGAAGCGGGGCTCCATGGCGGCGTGCTCGCGTGACGAGCCCTCTCCCATGTTCTCGTCGCCGATGGCGACCCAGGCGATGCCGGCCTCGTGGTACCGCTTGGCGATCTCGGGGTAGGGGCGACGCTCGCCGTCGGTGACGTCGAGGCCGATGCCGACCTCGCCGCCGTGGGCGTTGACGGCACCCATGTAGACGTTGCCGGAGATGTTCTCGAGGTGCCCGCGGTAGCGCAGCCAGGGGCCGGCCATCGAGATGTGGTCGGTGGTGCACTTGCCCTGGGCCTTGACCAGCACGGGCAGGTCGGTGAGGTCCTTGCCGTCCCAGGCCGGGAAGGGGGTGAGCATCTGCAGGCGCTCGCTGGTGGGGGACACCACGACCTCGATACCGCTGCCGTCGGGGGGTGGGGCCTGGAAGGTGTCGGCACCCGGGTCGAAGCCCTGCGCCGGGAGTTCCTCGCCGGGGCCGACGCTGAGGCGGACCTCTTCGCCGGCGTCGGTGAGGAGCGTGTCGTTGGCAGGATCGAAGTCGAGGCGACCTGCCAGCGTGAGGGCGATGACTGTCTCAGGGGAGGTCACGAAGGCGTGCGTGGTGGCGTAGCCGTCGTTGCGCTTCGGAAAGTTGCGGTTGTAGCTGGTGACGATCGAGTTGGGGACGCCATCTTCGACATCCTGCCGGTCCCACTGGCCGATGCAGGGGCCGCAGGCGTTGGCCAGCACCGTGGCGCCCAGTGCCTCGAAGTCGGCGAGCAGGCCGTCGCGTTCGATGGTGGCCCGCACCTGCTCGGAGCCGGGGGTGATGAGCAGCGGCACCTTGCAGGAGATGCCCTTGGACATGGCATCGCGGGCGATGCCGGCCGCCCGGGTGATGTCCTCGTACGAGGAGTTGGTGCAGGAGCCGATCAGGCCGGCGCTGACCTCGAGCGGCCAGCCGTTGGCTCGGGCCTCGGCACCCAGGTCGGCGACGGGTCGGGCCAGGTCGGGGGTGTGGGGGCCGTTGATGTGCGGCGACAGGGTCGAGAGGTCGATCTCGATGACCTGGTCGAAATAGGTGCCGGGGTCCGCCTCGACCTCGTCGTCGGCCCGCAGGTGGTGGGCGACGGCGTCGGCGGCATCGGCGACGGCCTCGCGGCCGGTGGCCCCGAGGTAGCGACCGACGGCGTCGTCGTAGGCGAACAGCGACGTGGTGGCGCCGATCTCGGCACCCATGTTGCAGATGGTGCCCTTGCCGGTGGCGGACAGGCTGCGGGCGCCGGGCCCGAAGTACTCGACGATGGCACCGGTGCCGCCCCTGACGGTGAGGATGTCGGCGACCTTGAGGATGACGTCCTTCGGTGCGGCCCAGCCGTCGAGTTCGCCGGTGAGGTGGACGCCGATGAGGTTCGGCCACTTGAAGTTCCACGGGAAGCCGGTCATGACGTCGACGGCGTCGGCGCCGCCCACGCCGATGGCAACCATGCCGAGGCCTCCGGCGTTCGGGGTGTGGCTGTCGGTGCCGATCATCATCCCGCCGGGGAAGGCGTACTGCTCGAGTATGACCTGGTGGATGATGCCCGAGCCGGGCTTCCAGAAGCCGGCTCCGTACCGGGCGCATACGGACTCGAGGAAGTCGTAGACCTCGGCGTTGCCGTCGACGGCCGCCTGGAGGTCGAGCTTGGCGTCGTCGCGGGCCTGGATGAGGTGGTCACAGTGCGTGGTGGTGGGGACCTGCACCTCGTCGAGGCCGGCGGTCATGAACTGCAGCCACGCCATCTGGGCGGTGGCGTCCTGCATGGCGACCCGGTCGGGCCGCATGTCGACGTACGACCCACCGCGCTCGAGGTCGGTGCTGGTCGGGTCGTCGAGGTGGTTGACGAGGATCTTCTCGGCCAGCGTCAGCGCACGCCCGAAGTGGGCCCGACCGGCGGCGATGCGTTCGTCGAGCGTGGAGTAGACGCCCTGGATGAGTTCGATCGGCGTGGAGGCGGCAACGGACATGGGGGAATGAACTCCTCTGTGGGACTGATGGCCGGGGCCAGGAGGCCGGGTCTGGGACGCCGAGGTCTCTCCCCTGAGGCTACCGGCGGGGACCGGGGCCCGAAGGGGTCACAACTCCGGCCAGTGGCGTCTGCTGCGGCGGGAGCGCCGATCGCGGTCGCCCAGTGCCCAGACGCGGCGCCAGGCACCGATGTCGGGGCCGGTGAGGTCCGGCGACGTGCCGGCGTGGGCACGCACGCGGGCCTGCCACCAGTCGGAGGTGGCCTCGTCGGCCAGCGATGCGACCGCTGCCTCGAGGCGGGCGGCGAACGCCCGTGAGCTCTCGTCCTCGTCGGGCAGCAGGGGGTCGCCGAACGTGACCGTGGTGCGCGACGGCTGAGGCAACTTCTTCCCCTTGCGCAGGATCCGTCCAGTGCCCTGCAGGTGTACCGGCACGACCGGCACGTCGCAACGGTTCGCCAGGTAGGCGGCACCGCCCCGGAACGGCTGCCCCCACCCGTCGGGGCTGCGGCCCCCCTCGGGGAAGATCAGGAGGCTCCAGCCGTCGCCGATGAGGTCGGTGGCCAGCGACGCCGACCGGCGTCCCACCTTGGTGCGCTCGATCGGGATGGCGCCCATGGCCAGAGCGGCGATCGAGCCGCCTATCCGGGTGCGGAAGAAGTAGTCGGCGGCAGCCCCCACCACGAGGCGGTGTCGCCACGGCTCGGGCACGGTCGTAAGCAGGAGCGGGGTGTCTGCGTGGCTGTGGTGGTTGGCGGCGAAGATCACCGGCCCGTCCAGCCGTTCGAGCCGGTCGAGTCCCTTGACCGCCGGTGAGGCGAAGGCCGCCATGACCGGCCGCATCACGCCCTCGACCAGAGCCAGGCGGGCGACCCGGGCCGGTTGCGATCGGGCCCAGTCGGTGTCGAAGTCGGTGCCGGTGCGCCGAACGGGCGGTGGCGGCTCGACGCCGTTGGGCACCGGAGCGGCGCGCAGCGGGAAGCCCAGTCGGGCCACCCGTGAACGGGCCTTCGCCACCTGCAGTCGTACCTGGTTCATCGGCGCTTCCGCACCACCCGCGTCACGACACTCACGGCGATCAACTCACGTCCGCCATGAAGATCGGAGGGTTCTTGACGTGGGTGATGGTCGGCTGTGGGCCGACCACGTCGGTCGCCATCTCGAGGGCGTCCTGCAGGGTCGATGCCGGCTGGAACCCCATACGCCGTACGGCAGCGACGTCGCCGCCGACCACGATCACCCGCCCGAGGTGCTGCAGGGCGTGCGCCCCCCAGTACCACATGTAGAAGGGGTGGACGCCGTGGTAGGCGTAGGAGGTGCGGTAGAGGTGGATGTACCACTCGTCC
>DCXR01000012.1 GCA_002329075.1 Candidatus Neomicrothrix sp. UBA2131 | reverse complement strand
CCGGTGCAACCGTGGTCTCCGGTGGCTGGTTCGGGACGCTGTCGGTGGACAGGCCTCGGGCCTCGAGTTCGGCGATGTGGGCCGCCTGCGTGCCGGGGCCGTACCAGCCGTCGGCGGTGATGCCGAGCAGCGTCTGGAGCGAAGCGGCCTCGTCGCTCGGACCCCACTCGTAGACGGAGGTCAGAACGGCTTCCTCGTCGGCGACCGGGATGGGATCCTCGATAGCCGTTGGCGCGGTTGTCGTGGTGGTGTCGGAGGACCCGGCTGCCTCGGTGGTAGTTGTGGTGTCGGAGGTTCCAGCGACCGTTGTAGTGGTCGTGGTGGCGGAGGAAGGAGCGGTCGTCTGCGGTGGTGCCGAGGCCAGCACGGAAACTTCGAGTTGGAGGTCGATCATGTCCTCGCGGAGTTGGATGATCTCGGACCGCAGCTGTTCGATCTCGTCGTCGTTCGTCTCGAGCAGGCCGCAGCCCGAGGCCCCCAGGGCCAGTATCGCCGCGAGGGCCGCCGCAGTCACCATGTGTCGTCGCATCGCCGCAGTCTTTCAGATCGTGGCCGTTGAGTGGTACCGCCCGACAGTATCGGCAGGCACCGCTGAAGGGTACCCGCGTTCCCTGCCGGCTCGCATCGTCCCGGCTCGGAAGCGCTGTCTACGCTCTGACCCTGAACCTGGCCCCTTTCCCCAACTCCTTGAAACGAGAATCCTCGATGCTGGAATTCGCTCGGTTCACGGATGGCCTCGACTTCGGCGAGGGTCCCCGCTGGCACGACGGTCGCCTCTGGTACTCCGACTTCTACCAGCACCGGGTCTACGCCGTGTCGGCTGACGGAACACGCGAGACGATCCTGGACCTGGGCGACGAGCAGCCGTCCGGACTGGGATGGCTACCGGACGGAACGCTCCTGATCGTCGGAATGACCCGACGTCAGGTGCTGCGGATGGACGCCGATGGCGACGTGTCGCTCCATGCCGACCTGTCCGAGATCGCCGCCTGGCACTGCAACGACATGGTCGTCGATGCTCGCGGCAACGCCTACGTGGGCAACTTCGGGTTCGACCTCGAGAAGCGTGGGCAGCCCAGCGACGCCGACCTGGCGCTGGTCAGGCCCGACGGCAGCGTCGCGGTCGCCGCCGGGGGCCTCGGGTTCCCCAACGGGTCGGTCATCACCCCCGATGGCTCGACCCTGATCGTCGGCGAGACCATGGGGCAGCGCTACACGGCGTTCACGATCGGTGACGACGGTGCCCTTTCCGAGCGGCGAACCTGGGCCGAGGTGCCGGGTACGGCGCCGGACGGCTGCACCCTCGATGCGGAGGGAACCGTCTGGTTCGCCAACGCGGCAACCCCGGAGGTTGTACGGGTCGCCGAAGGTGGCGAGATCCTCGAACGCCACGGCACCCCTCAGAACGCCTACGCCTGCATGCTCGGCGGCGAGGACGGCCGGACGTTGTTCGTCCTCACTTCACCCGGGTTCGGTGCGGACATGGTCGACACCGCAGGGGGTGCCATCTGGTCGACGCTTGTCGCGAGCCCGAGGGCCGGCCTGCCGTAGGCGGACGGCTCAGATGCCACCGATGGCGACGTACTTGGTTTCGAGGTACTCGTCGAGGCCGTGGTGGGAGCCCTCCCGCCCGATGCCCGACTCCTTGAAGCCGCCGAACGGCGCCACCTCGGTGGAGATGAGGCCGGTGTTCACGCCGACCATGCCGTACTCGAGGCCCTCGCTGACCCGCCAGGTGCGCCCCATGTCGGCGGCGTAGAAGTAGGCGGCCAGGCCGTACTCCGTGTCGTTGGCCATGGCGACGGCCTCGTCCTCCGTCGAGAAGCGGAACAGGGGAGCCACCGGACCGAAGATCTCCTCGCCGTGGATCGCCATGTCGGGTGTGACATCGGTGAGGACAGTGACCTCGTAGTAGGTGCGCCCGAGGGCGTGGCGTCGGCCGCCGGTGAGCACTCCGGCACCCTCGGCGAGTGCGCCCTGCACGAGTTCCTCGACCTTGTCGATGGCGTCCTCGTTGACGAGGGGGCCGATCTCGCTGCTCTCGTCGATGCCGGGTCCGACCTTGAGGTCGGCGACGGCCTCGGCGAACTTCTTGGCGAACTCGTCGTAGACGCCTTCCTGGACGAGGAAGCGGTTGGCGCACACGCATGTCTGGCCGCTGTTGCGGTACTTCGACACGATGGCCCCCTCGACGGCTGAGTCGACGTCTGCGTCGTCGAACACGATGAAGGGGGCGTTGCCGCCCAGTTCCATGGACGCCTTCTTGACGGTGCCGGCGGCCTGGCCGAGGAGCAGCTTGCCGATCGGTGTGGAGCCGGTGAAGGAGATCTTGCGGATCGTCGGGTTGGTGGTGAGCTCCCGACCGACGGCGGGGCTGTCCGTTGCGGGGATGACGTTGAGCACCCCGGGGGGCAGGCCGGCCCGGTCCGCCAGTTCGGCGGCGGCGAGGGCGCTGAGCGGGGTCTCGCTGGCCGGACGCACGAGGCTGGCGCAGCCGGCGGCGAGGGCCGGGGCGACCTTGCGGGTGATCATGGCCTGCGGGAAGTTCCAGGGCGTGATGGCTGAGACCACGCCGATGGGCTGCTTGAGGACGAGCAGCCGCTTGGTCGGATCATGGGTGGGGATGACCTCGCCATAGGCCCGCTTGCCCTCCTCGGCGAACCAGTCGATGAAGTTGGCGGCGTAGACGACCTCGCCCCGGGACTCGCCGATGGGCTTGCCCATCTCGCAGGTCATGATCAGGGCGAGGTCCTCCTTGTGCTCGAGGAAGAGTTCGTACCAGCGTCGTAGGACGGCCCCGCGGTCCTTTGCGGTGCGTGCCGCCCATGCCTTCTGGGCCTCGTCGGCGAGGTCGACGGCCCGACGGGTCTCGTCGACGCCGAGGTCGGCGACGGTCGCCACGACGTCGCCGGTGGCGGGGTCGGTGACGTCGAAGGTGGCTCCCGAGTCGGCATCGATCCACTCGCCGCCGATGTACGCCCGGGTCCTCAGGAGGGTCGGATCCTGGAGTTCCACTGCGGGTTCCTCTCGTGTCGTCGCCGAACGCGCCGCAGCGTAGTGACGGCAGGTCGCCGATCATCCACGGAACACACGTTCCGGCGCGAGACTCGGTGCATGTCGACACGCGTCAAGGGGTCGCTCGCCGTCCTCCTGGGACTGGGGATGGCCGCCTCGGGCGTCATGCACTTCGTCGACCCCGACTGGTTCGAGCCACTGGTTCCCGACCGGTTGGGAAACGCCACCGCCTGGGTCCACGTGAGCGGCGTCGCCGAGATCGGCATCGGAATCGCCCTGCTGGTGGACCGGGGGCACCGCCGCCAAGCGGGCACCGCCCTCGCCGTACTCCTCGTGGTCCTCTACGTCGGCAACCTCAACATGTGGGTCAACGACATCACGATCGGCGAGACCGGCCTGTCGACCACCGGCCACCTGATCCGGGCAGGCGTCCAGGTGCTGCTCATCGCCGCCGCCCTCTGGATCGCCGGCCACCTCCCGCGGAAACGTCCTGTCTGAGGCGTCCGGAGGGCCGTTGTCGGAGGCCCTTCCCGTGGACCGCCAGCACCTCGGATGGTAGACCGACTGTCACGACAGGCAGATCGAAGAGACAAAGGTGGTAGCACGATGGCGAGTCCAGAGGCACTGGCAATCAAGGAGCAGTTGAGACTCCTCGGCGAAACCGTTGGTGGGGCCCAATCGGTCGAGGAGCAGCGGGCCCAGTACGAGATGGCGGCCAGCATGATGACGGTCGCTCCCGACGGGGTGGCCTGGACCGAGGTGGATGCCGGTGGCGTGCCGGCGATCTGGACCGAACCAGAGGAAGGCTCGGGCGACCATGTCGTGATGTACGTGCACGGTGGTGGCTATGTGATCGGCTCGGCCACCGGCTACCGCAACTTCACCGGTCAGTTGGCGAAGGCCGTTGGCTGCCGGGTCCTCAACGTCGACTACCGCCTCGCTCCCGAGCACCCGCATCCGGCTGCGGTCGACGACAGCACCACCGCCTACCGCTGGTTACTAGACCAGGGATTCGACGCCGACAGGCTTGCCGTCAGTGGCGACTCCGCCGGTGGAGGGCTCACCGTGTCGACGCTCCTCAAGTTGCGCGACGATGGCACCCCCCTGCCGGTGGCCGGCGTTCCGATCTCGCCGTGGGTCGACATGGAGGGCATCGGCGAGTCGATGACGACGAGGGCCGACGTGGACATGCTGGTCGACGAGGTCGGCCTCAAGGGCATGGCCGACATGTTCCTCGCCGGACAGGACGCCCGCGACCCGCTGGCTGCACCCCTCTACGGCGACTTCACCGGCATCCCCCCGCTGCTCATCCAGGTCGGCGACGAGGAGACCCTGCTCGACGACTCGACCCGCCTGGCCGATGTGGCCGAGAAGGCCGGAGTCGAAGTACGCCTCGACGTGTTCCCCGAGATGCAGCACGTGTTCCAGTTGTTCACCGGCAACATGCCCGAGGCCGACGAGGCCGTAGCCCAGATCGGCACCTGGCTCCGACCCCGGCTGGGACTGGGCTCCTGAGCACTCCGAGCCTGGCCGACCGGCATGCGCCCCTCGACGAGGAGGTCGTCGACCCGGACCTTGTGATCGTCGACCCGCACCACCACCTGTGGCGAAGCGACGACCACGGGTCCGAATACCTCCTCGACGACCTGTGGGCCGATACCGGGTCGGGACACAGGGTCGAGGCCACGGTCTTCGTGGAGTGCGGAGCCCAGTACCGGACGGACGGACCCGAGGAGTTGCGTCCGGTCGGTGAGACGGAGTTCGTGGCCGCCATCGCCGCCGACAGCGAGGTCGGACCGGGGTCACGGATCGCCGGCATCGTGGCCCATGCCGACCTGACCCTCGGAGACGCCGTCGAGGAGGTGCTCGCAGCCCACGAGGAGGCCGGCCGAGGTCTGTTCCGGGGCATCCGCCATGCCGGTGCACACGCCGAACACCCCGAGGTCCTGATGATCCCCGGTGGAGCACCGCTGGGCCTCTTCGCCGACGAGGCCTTCCGGAGCGGCGTGCGCCACCTGGGCAGCCTGGGCTACACGTACGAGAGTTGGCACTACCACAACCAGATCACGGAGTTCACCGCGTTGGCCCGGGCCGCACCGGACACGGCCATCATCCTCGACCACTTCGGCACGCCCCTCGGCGTAGGGCCGTACGCGTCGCAACGGGACGAGATCTTCGCCGCATGGAGGGAAGACATCGCCGAACTGGCCCGGTGTCCCAACGTGCTCGCCAAGTTGGGTGGCCTGGCGATGCCCGACAACGGCTTCGACTGGCACATGGCCGACCGTCCGCCCACCTCCGACGAGGTTGTCGCCGCCCACCGGGACCACTACCTGCACACCATCGACTGCTTCGGCCCCGAGCGATGCATGTTCGAGAGCAACTTCCCGGTCGACAAGTTGTCGGTGTCGTACCGGGTGCTCTACAACGCCCTCAAGAAGATGGTGGCCGACTTCTCCTCCGACGAACGCGCCCGCATGTTCGCCGGCACCGCCACGGAGGCCTACGGCCTCTGAGCCCGGCTCGGCGGGCCCCTAACGGGTCCCGGCCCGGAGGTGCTTCTGCGTTTCCTGGCGGTTGAGCACGTAGGAGTCCTCCGGGTCGAAGCCCTCCTCCCACCCGTCCTCGACCCATTCGGGCATGACCCAGTAGGTGTAGCCGTCGGGCAGGTCGACGTACTTCCA
This sequence comes from Candidatus Neomicrothrix sp. UBA2131, assembly GCA_002329075.1. Lineage (GTDB taxonomy): Bacteria > Actinomycetota > Acidimicrobiia > Acidimicrobiales > MedAcidi-G1 > S20-B6. The sequence continues at coordinate 6,729 of DCXR01000012.1, read as the reverse complement.
GACCCGCGTGCTCCCGAGGAACGGTCGGACGACCCCGGTGGTGGCGATGAGTTCCCGCATGTCGAACCACAGGGAGGGATAGTCCTCCCGGAAGTGGGTCATGACGTACTGGTGCTCGAGCGGCCCCGTGTACTCGACGGTGGTGCGGAAGTCGGCCGCCGCCAGGCGCCGCATGAGTTCTTCGGGGATCACCATGTCGGAAGGTTCGAGGGGTGGAGGGTCAGGTTGTCGGAGTCAGGGCCTGAAAGCCTGCCAGAAACTCCGGGCCTCGCGCGGGTTCGATCCGAAACCCCTGCCCTGACGGCATCCCGGCTGTCCTCCCGGCATCGGGAGGGTCCCACAAGACTGGAGCACGGTCAGGGAGTAGGGTCATCCCACCGTGGCAGCAAGCCGTGTGCACGACTGCTGGCACCCGAGCGAGGAGGACGAACCGTGGCTGAGTCGTTGATCGGAACCGTGGTCCACCAGTGGCAGAAGGCCGGTGCGGCCCTGTTGGCACTCTCCGGAGGTGGTTTGAGCGTCGGTGACACCATCCGCGTCAAGGGCCACACCACGGACTTCACCCAGACTGTCCGGTCGATGCAGATCGACCACGAACCGGTCGACTCGGCCGGTCCCGGCGACGAGGTCGCTGTCGGGATCGACGGCCGGGTACGGGTCAAGGACAGCGTGTACCGGGTGTCTGCCGACTCGACGCCGGGGCCCTTGGGATTCCTGAAGCGCCTGTTCGGTACCAGGTCCTAGAACCCGCTCATTTGCCGGACGACAGGGGCAGGCCGGCAGGAGGTCGCTCTGGCCCCAGAGGGAGCGTTCTGGCCCGATCGGGTCGGGAATCCGGGAGGTAGTGGTCGGTTGGGCATTCCGTCACTGTGCTTTCTAGGATCTTGCCGTGGCCGCCGCTGACCGCAAGTCGTTCTGGGCGTGGTGTATGGAATCGGAGGAGCCGACCGACGCTGAACGCGCGGAGTTCGCCAAACACCTCTCGGAGCGGTTCGGGACCTCGGTTACCGCAAAGCCTGTGCCAAGGGCCGAGGACGCGGAACTGCGACCCCCTCGCATCCAGGTTCCCGACTCGGTTGCCGGCTGGTGTTCGACCTCCACGTACGACCGGGCGAGTTACGCCTACGGTGCGCATTTCACCGAGCGGGTTCGCGCCTTCAACCTCGATTTTCCGAACCCTCCGGACGTCGTGGCCCACCCTCGGACCGAAGAAGAGGTCGTCTCCACACTCGAGTGGTGCGATCAGAACGGGTATGTCACCGTCCCCTATGGGGGCGGGTCCTCGGTCGTCTGGGGCCTTGCCCCCTCTGAAGATCGAGGACCGACCGTCGTCATCTCGCTCGGCCGGCTCGACCAGGTGCTGGAGATCGACGAGGTTTCACGCGCCGCCCGGATCCAGGCCGGGGTGTTCGGCCCCCACCTTGAAGACCAACTCCGGCCACACGGTTACACGCTTCGTCACTTCCCGCAGTCATTCCGATTCTCGACGCTTGGCGGGTGGATCGCCACCCGTTCGGGCGGCCACTACGCCACCAACCACACCCACATCGATGAGTTCGTCGAGTCCACCAGGATGATCACCCCAGCCGGCTGGTGGGAGTCACGTCGCCTCCCCGGGTCAGGTGCCGGTCCGAGCCCCGACCGGATGGTGATCGGTTCCGAAGGCATCTACGGAATCATCACGGAAGCCTGGATGCGGATCCAGAAGCGACCGACCTTTCGGGCGACAGCGGGAATCACCTTCCCGACCTGGGCAGCCGGCTGCGAGGCGGTTCGCCAGATCGTGCAAGCCAAGTTGTGGCCGGCGAACCTCCGGATTCTCGACCCGGACGAAGCCGGCCGCGCTGCGGGACTCGATGGGGAGAACCCACTGGTGATCGTGGCGTTCGAAAGTGCCGAACTCACCCAGCGCCACAACATCGCCCAGGCTGTAGAGATCGCCCGGGACGCCGCCGGGGAGATTCCCGACGACGAGATCCAGGTCGACGACGGCACCGGAAACCCGACCGGGCGCGGTGGCGCGGTCGGCGCGTGGCGCGACTCGTTCATCGGAGTCGGCAACGGGGTGGAAACATCACTCGGACTGATCAATGACACGTTCGAAACGGCGATCACCTGGGACCGCTGGCCGGCGTTCGACGCGGCGGTCAGAGAAAGCGTCGGCGCGGCACTTGCAGAGACATTCGGTGAACACCACTCGCTGTCCTGTCGCTTCACACACGTCTACCCCGACGGTCCCGCCCCCTACTACACGTGGTTCGGGATGGGCACCCAGGGCAGCGAGATCGCACAGTGGCAGACCATCAAGGAAGCCGCGAACGAAGCGGTCGTTTCAGCCGGAGGCACTTCGACCCACCATCACGCTGTTGGACGAATGCACCGGCCGGGCGCCTACGACGTTCAGCGACCGGAACTGTTTGCCGAGTCGATCCGAGCGGTAAAGAAGCGACTCGATCCAAACGGCATCCTCAACCCGGGTGTCCTCATCGATCCGTGACCGCCCGTCCCGACCAGCAGGACAGCCGGGAGGGCCATGTCTTGGACCACCGCTGGTGATGAAAGGTACAGTCCTCCAGGGTTCTACTGTGGATCCGGAATTGGCCTAGGCGCTCCATTGGACCCAAAGACACGACAGGTGTTCCGGCAGTGACTTCCAAGCCACCAGCCTCCTCGAAAGCCCGTGCTTTCCACGTCATGACCAAGCCCACCGGGCCTATGTGCAACCTGGACTGCACCTACTGCTACTACCTGGACAAGAAGAGCCTGTTCGCCAAGGGTGAGCAGTTCCGGATGTCTGACGATGTGCTCGAGGCCTACATCAGGCAACACATCGGGGGCCAGGACGTCCCAACTGTCGAATTCGCTTGGCAGGGAGGAGAGCCGACCCTGTTGGGAGTGGACTTTTTCCAGAAGGTGGTGGACCTCCAGGCCACCTACGCCAACGGAAAGAAGGTCACCAACGCCATACAGACCAACGGAACCCTCTTGAGCGATGAATGGTGTGAGTTCTTTTCTGAGAACAGGTTCCTGGTCGGGATCAGCATCGACGGTCCAGCCCGTCTCCACGACCGACACAGGGTTGACCGTCACCGGCGGCCGACATTCCATTCCGTGATGCGGGGCCTGGACCTCCTGAGGAAACATGGAACCGAGTTCAACACGCTCACCGTGGTGGGTCGCAAGAATTCCCGGGAGCCGATCACCGTCTACCGGTTCCTCAAGGAGGTCGGCTCTCGATTCATGCAGTTCATCCCCCTTGTTGAACGCGAGGCCGATGCTGCGGCCAACGCATTGGGCGTGGACCTGGCCTTGCCACCAGACCCCCGAGGCACCGCCCACCCCAACCCGCCAGTCACCTCCTGGAGCGTCGGAAGCGAACGGTACGGGACGTTCCTGGTGGGGATCTTCGACGAGTGGGTGCGAAGCGATGTGGGTTCGTTCTTCGTGCAGGCCTTCGACGTCGCTCTCGGCAGCTGGCTCGGCGAGCCACCGGGACTGTGCACTTTCGCACCGGTGTGTGGAGGCGCGATGGCCCTCGAACACGACGGAAGCCTCTACTCGTGCGATCACTACGTTTACCCGGAATACAACCTGGGCAACATTCTCGACGTGACCGTCGCAGAGATGGCGAACTCCACCCGGCAGGTCGAATTCGGCACCGACAAGTCGAAGGCCCTCCCCGGGTATTGCCGCGAATGTGACGTGCGGTTCGCCTGCAACGGTGAGTGTCCCAAGCATCGGTTCATTGAAACTCCCGACGGCGAACCAGGACTCAACTACCTGTGCCCGAGTTACAAGAAGTTCTTCCACCACGTGGATCCCTACATGCGACAGATGGCCGAGTTCCTGCGCCGAGGCCAACCTGCTTCCCTGATCATGGACGTGCCCTCTGGGGCCACCTGAAGCCGACCGGGAGAACACGAAAAAACACCGGGGTGCATTGCCCCATCAGCAGTGCGGCACCCCCGGAAGTCGCCCCTTGGTATCGAGGCTGACTAGCGGTGTGGGGGTGGCTGTGCTGTTGGTGTGGGCCAGGGGGGCGTATACCTCGAAGCGAAACGTCTGCCATGCCGGCGCATTGCAGGAGCATCCCTTCCATGGGACTGCTGACGTCGGCCCTTGCGGCCAGACCGGTCAGGCCAGCGTGTGGCATCGGGGGCTGCCGTCGGAGTGTGGCGTGACGGACGAACGAGGGGGACCCCGGTGAGGTAGGCACCCGGGGAATCTGCTGGAATCAGCCAGGTAGGCGAACGGAGGTACGCAATGTCGGGTGACCAGGCGATGCGGGATCTGGCAGCGGGCATGCCGGTCCCCGAGTTCGAAACGACGGCCTTCACGACTCCCTCGGTGCCGTTGGGCGAAGCCCGGGTGGCCATCGTCACCTCGGCAGCCCTGCACCGTCCTTCAGACGACCCCTTTACGGCCACCGACACGTCTTTTCGCACCCTGGCGGCCGGCGACCGGGATCTCATGCTGGGCCATTGGAGCCCCAACTTCGACAGGGCGGGGCTCGCCATCGACCTGAACGTGGCCTACCCGATCGACCGCCTCCAGGAACTGGCCGACGAGGGGGTTGTCGGTGAGGTGGCCCCCCGGCACTTCTCGTTTGCCGGCAACCAGCCTGACACGGTTGCTGAGATTCGCCTGGACAGTGGTCCGGCTTGTGCCGCCGAACTGGTCGCCGATGGGGTGGACGTGGTCCTCCTCACCCCGGTCTGACCTCTCTGCACGCGTACCGTGAGTACGCTCGCCCACGTTCTCGAGGCAGCGGGGCTGTCCACGGTGGTGTTGGCCTCCATGCGCGACGTCGTTGAGAGAATGCACCCGCCCCGGGCGTTGTATTGCGAATTTCCCCTGGGTCGGCCACTGGGGAAGCCGGCTGACCCGGACTTCCAGCGGGACGTTCTGATGCATGCCCTGGCCCTCCTTGAAGCCGAAGCGCCTGTCATTGCCGACTACCCGGAGGTGATCGTCGCTGAGGAGGTGCCGATGGCCTGCCCGGTGCCCGCTCTTCTCGACGGTGATCTGCCGCCCTGCGTCGAGGAGGCTCAGGGGTTGCGGGCCGCATACGACCGGGCCCTGGCCCGGCGGGGAGTCACCTCTGTGGGTCGGGTGATAGACGCCGACGGGGTGCCGGCCGCCCTGGAGGTCCTTCACCGTTGGGGCAGGGGTTCAGCCTGGACCGAGGATCCGCTACCAGGCAAGAACACCATCGCGGTGTGCCTCGACATCCGTACCTACTACGAAGAAGCCGCGCTGGAGTTGGTCGATGGCCCGCCGCCGGGTGGGCGCCAGGTCGAAACGTGGTTCTATGAGGAGACCGAGGGCGGCCGGACGCTCATGGCGGCTCGGGGGGCCTTGCGGGATCAGGAAGCACCATTCCCGTTCTGGTTCTACATGGCGCCCGGGCACCGCTGAGAAGGGAGTTTCGTACTCAGCAGCCAGCCATGGCTTCCAGGGTGTGCCCCTGGGGCAGCGGCCGCCTGGAGGTTCCCCTGCCGGGTCAGGTCTCCAGTTGTCCGGCCAACGACTCGGTGGACTCGATGAACTCCTCGACCATGTCCATCACTACCCGACCGGCGGGACGGGACTTGTTCATCGAACCCACGATCTGGCCGACCGGGTAGGTCACCAACTTCTCGGCGCCGGAGCCCGAATGGTGGGCGGCCCGGTTGATGCGGGCCATCGCGCCGTCGATCAGCATCGGCTGCAACGGCATGCCCAGGGGGTCCGGGGTGTCCTCCCGGTTCCACTCGTCGGTCCAGGCGCTGCGCAACAGTCGGGCCGGCTTGCCGGTGTACGACCGGGAGCGGAGGGTGTCCCCCGACCCGGCTTCGAGCAGTTTGGCCTTGGCCACCGGGGGGGTCTCAGCCTCTTCGGTGGTTAGCCAGACCGACCCGCACCACACACCGGCCGCCCCCAGGGCCATCGCCGCGGCCATCTGCCGTCCTCGGCCGATGCCGCCTGCTCCCAGCACCGGGACGGGATCTACAGCGTCGACGATCTCGGGCACCAGCACCATGGAGGCCACCTCACCGGTATGGCCGCCGGCCTCGTAGCCCTGTGCGATGACCAGGTCGACCCCCGCGTTGACGTGCCGTTCGGCGTGGGCCCGCGCACCGGCAAGGGCCGCAACCATGATGTCGGCCTCGTGGCACCGGTCGATCAGGTCACTCGGCGGTGAACCGAGGGCGTTGGCCACCAGTACGGGGTTGAAGGCAAGGGAGATGTCGAGTTGCTTGGAGGCACGGCTCGCCGAGAACGGTGCGTCGGCGTTCTTCGAAGTCCATCCGGCCTGCGACTGGTCGTCGGTGGCCTCGGGAACCTCGTAGCGTTCGAGCAGTTCGGTTACGAACTCCCGGTGCCCGTCGGGGATCATCGTCGAGATGTCCGAGGCCCGCAGCCCGCCCTCACCATCGCCGGTGTACTTGGTGGGCACGACGAGATCCACTCCATAGGGCCGATCGCCGATCTCTTCTTCGATCCAGGCCAGGTCGACTTCCAGTTGGTCGTCGCTGAGGGCCACTGCACCGAGAACACCCATGCCACCGGCCTGCGACACGGCCACCACCACGTCCCGGCAGTGGCTGAAGGCCAGAATCGGGAACTCGATACCGAACATCTCGGTTATTGGCGTACGCATCCTGGTCTGCTCCTGGCTAAGGCCTCTGGCCTGCGGTTATTGGGTGGGCGCGGACGGACTTGAACCGCCGACCCCCTCCTTGTAAG
>DCXR01000016.1 GCA_002329075.1 Candidatus Neomicrothrix sp. UBA2131 | reverse complement strand
AATCTCTGCGATCGTGCCCGACGAGCATCGTCTTGATGAAACGACCCTCGACACACGGGGCCTACAGGTCAGACCAGACCCAGCGTCGCTGCCCGAGGGACCCCACACCGTGGCCGAAATCCTCGTAGACGGCGTACACCGGCACCCGGACCGGGAGGCGCTCGTCCATGGCACTGACCGGATGACCTACCGGGAACTCGACGAGCGGGTCACATCTGCCGCCGGCGGACTCGCCGAACTCGGCATCGGCCCCGGTGACCGGGTGGCCGCCAGCCTCCCGAACCGCACGACCCTCATCGAGGCCTTCCTGGCCACCCAGCGGCTCGGCGCCATCTGGGTCGGGATCAACGCCGACCTGACGACCCCGGAGGCCCGCTGGATGCTCGACGACACCGATGCATCGCTGCTCCTGACCACGCCGGACCGGACACGGGAGATCGAAAACGACCCGATCCTGACCGTCGATCCGGAAACCGGTGACGGCTCGTGGGCCGAACTGGTGGCAGCCGACCACCCTCAGCCGACGATCGAGGTCGACCCACACGCCCCGGCGGCGATCGCCTACACCAGCGGCACCACCGGCCGTCCCAAGGGCGCCGTCCACAGCCAGCACAACATCATCTGGTCGGGCATCTCCAGCCGAACCTCCTACCCGGCCATCCCCGGTGAACGCCACGGCACCGCCCTGTCCTGCACCATCCTCAACCTCCTGCTCCTGGGGCCGGTGTGGTCGTTCGTACGGGGCACCACGGCGGTGCTCATCGACCGAACCGACCCCGTCGGCCTGACCGCTGCGATCCGGGCCGAGGGCGTCAGCCGCATCACGCTGGTACCCACGCTCGCCCACGACCTCGTCGAGCACCCCGAGGTGCGCCGGGAGGACCTGGCGGGACTCACCCGCATCGTCATCGGCGCCGCACACACGCCGCCGGAACTCCGGCAGCGCTGGTACGAGAAGTTCGGATCCTGGCCGCTGGTCGGCTACGGGCTCACCGAGGCACCGTCCGGCATGGTGCGCGACCGTGCCGACGATCGGGGAAACGACGGAGCCGCCGGCTACGCACTCGATCCCGTCGAGGTGGTCGTCGTCGATGCCGCCGGCATCGAGGTGCCCTACGGCGAGGTTGGCGAGGTGTGCTTCCGGGCACGCAGCGAGGGCCGCTGGGCCGGCGTCTGGACCCCGATGCTCGGCTACTGGAACCAGCCGGAGGCGACCAGCGAGGCGCTGCGGGGCGGCCTGCTACACACCAGTGACCTCGGCCTGCTACACGCCGACGGCCGGTTGCTGGTCCGGGGCCGACGGAGCCAACTGATCCTGCGCGGCGGCGCCAACGTGTACCCGGCCGAGGTGGAGCGGGTGCTCCTGATGCACCCGGAAGTGGCCGAAGCCGCGGTGGTCGGCCTCCCCGACGAAAGACTCGGCGAGCGGGTCGTCGCCGCCGTGGTCCCGATGGTCGGGTGCAGCCCCGACCCTGCCGGCCTCTCCGCCCACTGCGCCGTCGACCTGGCCCGCTACAAGGTCCCGGACCGTTTCCTCGTCGTCGACGAACTGCCCCGCAACGCCATGGGCAAGGTGGTTCCCCGGGACCTGCTCCCCCGGTTCACCGACTGAGCACTCAGGCGCCGTCCAACCCGACGACCGCTTCATCGGCGAGGTGCAGGCCGACTGTTTCGCCACGGGCGACCGGTCGGTCGGTGAACAGGGACAACTCAAGGCCGTCGACCGAGACCGTCACCTCGGTGCGACCGTTCCGGAAGGTCACGCCGATCACCCGGGCCGGCTGGGCGCCCTCTTGCAACGTCAGTCGGTCGCCGCGCACCAACACCGTGCCGGGACCGGTCCCCAGCCGTCCCAGGGCACACGAGCCGTCCGGGTTCAGGTCCAACAGGTTGCGGTGCCCGACGCTGCGGGCCACGGCGACGGAGCGGGGATCGGCCCAGACCTCTGACGGCGTCCCGGTCCTGGCTATCTGTCCGTCGGCCATCACGGCGATCCGGTCGGCGAGGGTGAAGGCCTCGTCGTGGTCGTGGGTGACGTGGATCGCCGCCTGGCCCAACCGACGCAACAGGACGCCCAACTCGTCGACCAGTCGGTCCCGCAACGCCCGATCCAACGAGCCCAACGGTTCGTCCAACATGAGGAGCCGTGGTCCCGGCGCCAGCGACCGGGCCAGGGCCACCCGCTGGGCCTCGCCTCCCGACAGCGTCGACACGGATCGTGGCCCGAAGCCCTCCAGTCCGACCAACTCGAGCACCCGACGGACCCTTTCATCCTGTTGCGACTCTGGCATCCCCGCCATGCGCAGTCCGAACCCGACGTTGCCCGCCACGTCCCGGTGCGGGAACAGGGCATGGTCCTGGAACATGAGTCCGAACCCCCGCTCGTGGGGTGGAACACCGGCCAGGTCGACGCCGTCCCATGAGATCGACCCGGCCACCATGGGCTCGAGCCCCGCCACGGCCCGCAGCAGGGTCGTCTTGCCGCAACCGCTGGGGCCGAGCAGCACCAGGATCTCGCCCGGAGCGACCGCCAGGTCGATGCCGTCGAGCACCGGTGCCCCACCGAAGCCGACCGACACGGCGACGACGGTCAGGCCGTTCACAGGTCCCCCCGGACCACGCCCGATCCGAACCGGCCGCGGGACTCGATCACCAGCACACAGGCCGCCGTCAGCACCATGAGCACCACGGCCAGCGCCATGGCCTGACCCCGCAGGAGCTCGCCAGGCGTGCCCAGCAGGCGAAACAGCGCCAGCGGGGCGGTCAGCCGGTCCGGTTGGCGGGGCAGGAACGAGGTGGCACCGAACTCCCCCAGGGAGATGGCGAAGGCGAAGGCGGCACCGACCGCGACGGCCCGACCGGCGATCGGCAGGTCGATCTCGCGCAGTACCCGTGTGGGCGAGGCCCCCAGAACTGCAGCCGCCTCGCGGAGGCGGTCGTCGATGCTGCGCAGTGTCGGCACGAGCGTGCGCATGACAAACGGAATCCCCACCAGCGCATGGGCAACCGGAACCAGCCAGCGGGAGGAACGCAGGTCGAGCGGCGGATCGTCGAGGGCGATCAGCATGCCGAAGCCGAGGGTCACCGCCGACACCCCCAGGGGCAGCATGAACCCCAGGTCGAGGATCCGCGACACCCAACCCCGGCCGTGCACGACAACCAACGAGGCCAACCCGCCGACGACCAGGGCGAGCGCCGTCGCCACCAGGGCGAACAGCAACGAGTTGCGCAGGGCCACCAGGGCCGAGACCGGCAGCAGGTTCACCCGATTGGCAAGGGCGCCGTAGTGGCGCAGCGAGTAACCGTCACCGACCGAGAGCGACCGCTCCACCAGCACCGCCACCGGGAGCAGGAGCACCGTGGCGAGCAGTGCCAGGTTGGCGCCGAGGAGCCGCCTCGTCGGATGCGGCGGGAGACGGAAAGTTGACCGCTCGTCCACGGAACGTCGCCGCTGGAGCCGGTTGGCCACCACGACCATCGCCACGACGGCCACGAACTGCACCACGGCGAGTGCGGTCGCCGAGGCCAGGTCGCCGCGCCAAACGGCGTGGCGCCAGATCTCCGTCTCGAGCGTCGCCCTCGTAGGACCGCCCAGGATCAGGATCACACCGAACGAGGTCGTGCAGAACAGGAACACGATCGAAGCCGCAGCTGCGACAGCGGGCCAGAGCCTCGGCAGTGTCACCGACAGAAAGGTCCGCCAGGGACCCGCCCCGAGCACCCGGGCCTGTTCCTCGACCGCAGGGTCCAGGCCCTCCCAGAACGCACCGACGGTCCGAAGCACCACCGCCACGTTGAAGAAAACGTGGGACGCCAGGATCGCCCAGACAGTGTGCCGCATCCGGAAGGCACCGTCATCGAGGCCGAAGCGGTCGAACAGCGCGACAAAGGCGCTGCCGACCACGACCGTAGGCAGCACGAACGGGACGGTTGTCAGTGCCCGCAGGGCAGCCCGGCCCCGGAACCGGTGGCGGGCCAGCAGGTGCGCACCGGGCAGGGCGACCACAACCGTCAGCACCGTCGACACCAGCGCCTGCCACAGGGTGAACCAGGCGACGCTGCGGAATGAGGCCGAACCGGGAAGCCCCGTCAGACGGTCGAGGCCTTCCCCCGTGAGCCCCCGGCCGACGATGGCCGCCACCGGGTACAGGAAGAAGACACCGAGGAACACGGCCGGCAGAGCGACCGCAGCCACCCGACCAAGGTGACGGGCGGTCATGGTGTGGACACGTGCCCTACCGCAGCACTATCTGGGTCCACCGCTCGGTCCATGCGTTGCGGTTCGCCCCGATCTCGGCCGGTGGGAGCGTGTACGGATCCTCCGGCAGCACCACGTGGTCGACGAACGCCCGGGGGAGAGCGGCGGTCGTCGACGCAGGGAACACGAACATGTTCAGCGGGATGTCCTCCTGGAACGTGTCCGAGAGCAGGAAGTCGACCAGCGCCTCGGCGGCGGAGCGGTGGGTCGTACCGGCGAGTATCCCGGCGAACTCGACCTGCCTGAAGCAGGTGTCGGTTATGACGCCAGTGGGCGCCGTGTCGACGGGCGGGTCCGCATAGATGACCTCGGCGGGCGGGCTCGAGGCATACGAGATGACGATCGGCCGATCGCCCCCACCCGACACGAACTCGCCGTAGTAGGCGTCGTCCCAACTGGCGGTGACGACCACGTCGTTGATGCGCAGCGACTTCCAGAACTCCTCCCAACCGTCGCCGAACTCGGCGATCGTGGCGAGCAGGAAGGCGAGGCCCGGTGAGGAGGTCTCGGGGTTCTCGACGACGAGCAGGCCCCTGTACACCGGGTCGACCAGGTCGGCGAGGGTGACGGGCACCGGAAGGTCGTCGCCGAACCGGTCGATCCAGTAGTTGGCACACACGTCGCCAAAGTCGATCGGCGTGACCCGGTGCCCGGGGTCCAACTGGAGCGACATCGGCACGTTCGCCAGCGCCGGCGACTCATAGGCTTCGAACAGTTCAGCATCGAGCGCACGCTGGAGAAAGGTGTTGTCGACGCCGTACATGACGTCGCCGATCGGGTTGTCCGCCGTGAGGATCGACGTGGCGACCATCTGTCCGGTGTCGCCGGCGTTCTCGACCGTGACCGTCACGCCGGTCTCGGCGGTGAAGGCCTCGAGGATGCCCTGCGAGACCCGGAAGGAGTCGTGAGTGACCAGCGTGATGGCCTGGTCCGCAATGGGTTCGGGGTCGGGCGCAGTCGCCGGACCACTGCCGCAGGCGACAGGCAGGCACGCAGCCGCGACCAGGGAAAGGGCTCTGGCCAGGATCCGGTGCATCGAAACTCCCTCCGCCGGCATTACCCGGTTCAGGTTGATTCGGGTCGACAGCACCCCGGTCGCACACGCGACCGTCGCTGCCCTCTCAGCCCGGCATCAGGTCCGAGCTCCCCGGTCGGTTGTCGATACGGAGGCTAGCCCTCGAGCGTGAGTTCCAGCACCGCCCGGATGTCGGCGGACGAGGTGCCCAGCCGGACCTCATAGGTGCCCGGGTCCGCATACCAGCCCGCCTCCTCACGGTGCCCGACGTGTCCACCGCCGGCGGCCACGGGGACACGGTGGTTGCGGTCGGTGTAGCCGGGGTCGGCCGGGTCCCAGTAGGCGAAGGCACGGTGGTCCAACTCAATCGACACATCGATGGTCTCGCCGGGTTCGAGGTGCACCTTGGCGAAGCCCCGGAGTTCCTGGGGTGGTCGGGCGAACACCGGATCCAGATGGGCCACGTAGCACTGCACGACCTCGCTGCCCGGGCGGTCGCCGACGTTGGCGACGGCGACGGTGGCAGTCACGGTCGCACCGTCGGCCAACTCGGCAGCGCTCGGCACCTCGCCCAGCCGGGCATCTCCCCAGGAGAACGTCGTATAGCCGAGGCCGTGGCCGAACGGGTAGGCCACCTCGATGTCGCGGGCCTCGTACCAGCGGTAGCCGACGAAGACCCCCTCGGCGTAGTGCACCAGACCTGCCTCACCCGGGTAGCTGGTGAACGCCGGCGTGTCTTCCAGGCGGTGCGGGACGGTCGTCGGCAGGCGACCCCCCGGCTCGGCGTCGCCGAACAGGACGTCGACGAGGGCGTCGCCCATCTCCTGGCCGCCGAACCAGGACTGCAGCACGGCCGGCGCCTCTTCGGCCCAGTCCATGGTGACGACCGAGCCGGCGTTCACGACCACGACAGTGCGGGGGTTGGCGGCGCACACCCGACGGATCAGCTCGGGCTGTGAGCCCGGCAGGTCCATGGACTCACGGTCACGGCCCTCGGTCTCCCAGTCGTCGTTGGTGCCGACCACGAGGACCACCGCATCGGCCTCGGCGGCCACCTCCACGGCACGGTCCATGAGGTCGTCTATCACCGGTGGGCGCAAGCCGACCTGGGCGCCGTGGAGGAAGGCACTGTCGTCGCTCGAGTACTCGACCACGACCTCCACCGTCTCGCCGGCGACCAGCGTCATGCCAGCCTCGACCTCGACGCTCCCCATCCCGAAGAACGCCTCACCCAGCGGGGGCGGGTCGGTGAACCCGTCCAGCAGCACCCCACCGTCGACCAGGACCCGGGCCCGTCCGGCCTGCACGAGCGTGAGCGTGTGCTCGCCGGTCTCCTCCGGTGTCAGTCGGGCGACGGCCCGGAACGAAAACGGTGCCCCACCGGTGGTGAACAGGCGCCCATCGCGACCGGTGGCGACCCGTCGGGGCTCGCCCTCCCAGGCCGGGCCGTCGAAGTACTCGACCGTGAAGCCCGGCGATCCGTCCGCTCCCGTCAACTGCCGGAGCCGGACCGGACGGGTGGTGCGCTCGGTGAATGCCCCCGGCTCGTAGCGCACCTGGCGGTCCCCGCCGAGCCGGGCCGTGATCGCCTCGAGCGGAGAAGTGGCGTGCTGTGGCACGAGCGCCGACGAGCCGCCTCCCATGAGCATGGCGTCGGCAGCGTTGGGTCCGATCACCGCCAGCGTTGCGATCGATTCCGCGTCGAACGGCAGCACGCCCTCATTTCGGTAGAGGACCATCGATCCGGCCGAGGCCCGCCGGGCGAGCGCACGGTGCGCCGGTTCGTCGAGTTCGACCTCGGGCCGATCCAGCGGATCGTCGAAGGCCCCGGTCCGTTCGAGCAGGGTGAGCAACCGACGGGCCGCGGCGTCCAGCAGCGCCCCGTCGACCTCACCGGCCTCGACCGCCGCCACCAGCGCCGGACCGTAGAAGCGGCCGGCGCCGGGCATCTCGAGGTCCAGCCCGGACCCGGCCATGGCGGCCGTGGACTTGGCGCCGAACCAATCGGTGACGACGATGCCGTCGAACCCCCAGTCGTCGCGCAGCACCTCGGTGAGCAACCACCGGTTCTCACAGGCGAACGTGCCGTTCACCCGGTTGTAGGAGCCCATGAGTCCCCACGGCTCGGCTTCGGACACGGCGATCTCGAAGGGCCGCAGGTAGACCTCACGTAGCGCCCGGTCCGGAACGACCGAGTCGATGCTGTTGCGCTCGAACTCCGAGTCGTTGGCGACGAAGTGCTTGATGGTGGTGCCGACGCCGCCCCCCTGGACACCCCGGATGAACGCCGCTGCGGTCCTGCCCGTGAGTACCGGGTCCTCCGAATAGCACTCGAAGTTGCGACCACCGAGGGGGGTGCGGTGGATGTTTACGGTCGGGGCGAGCAGCACGTGGCAGGCACGGGCACGGGTCTCGGCTGCCAGGGCTGCCCCGAGTTCCTCGACCAGGTTCCGGTCCCAGGTGGCGCCGAGGGCCGAACCGCAGGGGATGCACAGCGCCGGCGTGCCGGTGCCGACCAGACCGGCGCCTCGTGCGCCGTTGGGGCCGTCGGTGACCCTCAGGGCCGGGATGCCGAGGCGCTCGACGGGGTTGGTGTCCCAGATGCCGCGGCCGGTCATGAGGGAGGCCTTCTCCTCCACGGTCAGGTCCGCCAGGAGGGCGTCGATGCAGTTGGTCGCTGGTTCTCCCATCCACCGATACTCCCGCATCGACAGGCAGGAACTGCCATCCGGGAAACCTGACACCCCGTCAGGTGTCAACCGGGTGCGACGAGTACCCTCACGGCCATGTTCGACCTGCTCATCACCGGCGGCACGATGATCGACGGCACGGGCACACCCGGCATGCGTGCCGACGTGGGGGTAACCAGCGGGCGCATCGCCGCCATCGGCGACCTCGCCGGCGCCCCGGCCACCGAAACCCTCGACGCCACCGGGAAGGTCGTCTGCCCCGGCTTCGTCGATCCCCACACCCACTACGACGCCCAGATCCTCTGGGACCCCTGGGCCACGCCGTCGAGCCTGCACGGCGTCACGAGCATGGTCATGGGAAACTGCGGCTTCTCGCTGGCCCCGATCGGTGACGATTCGGACGCCGCGTACATCGGCGCCATGATGGTCAAGGTCGAGGGCATGTCACCGGCCGCCCTGACGGTCGGCGTCGACTGGAACTGGCGTTCGACGGCCGACTATCTCGCCCGCCTCGACAGGAACATCGGGGTCAACATCGCCGCCATGGTCGGCCACTGCGCCCTGCGCCGCACGGTCATGAAGGACGACGCCGTCGGCCGCGAGGCCACCGACGTCGAGATCTCCGAGATGCAACATCTCCTCCACCAGGGACTGGAGGCCGGCGCCCTGGGCTTCTCGACCAGCCGCTCCTACACGCACAGCGACGGTGAAGGCGCACCCATACCGTCACGTGTCGCCGCAGCCGACGAGGTCGTCGCACTGTCGTCGGTCGTCGCCGACCATCCAGGCACCTCGCTCGAATGGGTCGCCGACGGATGCATGGACGGCTTCCGCGACGACGAGGTCGACCTGATGGCCCGCATGTCGCTCGCCGGCCGCCGACCCCTCAACTGGAACGTCCTCACCGTCGACTCCGCACGACCCGATGACTACCGCAACCAAGTTGCAGCCTGCGAACAGGTTGCCGAGCGGGGCGGCAGGGCAATGGCCCTGACCATGCCGATCCTCGTCGGCATGAACATGCACTTCCACACCTTCTGCGCCCTCAACCTGCTCCCCGACTGGGGCGAGGTCATGGACCTCCCCCACGATGAGAAGGTGGCGGCCCTGACCGACCCCGATACCCGTCGCCACCTCGAGACACGGGCCGCCTCTCCCGACGCCGGCGTCTTCTCACGACTCACCGGATGGGGCCTCTATCGCATCGGCGACACCTACTCGCCCGAGAACGAGGGCCTCAAGGGTCGCCTGATCGGCGACATCGCCCGCGAACGCGGCGTCCGCGACTTCTACGCCCTGCTCGACATCGTTCTCGCCGACGACCTGCGCACCGTGCTGTGGCCCGGCCCCACCGACGACGACCCGGCCAGCTGGCTGATGCGCCAGGCAGTCTGGGACCACGACCACGTAATGATCGGCGGCTCGGACGCCGGCGCCCACCTCGACCGCATGGCCGGCGCCTCCTACACCACAGAGTGGCTGGCCGACTGTATTCGGGGTCGGCAACTGGCCAGCGTCGAGTCGGCCATCGCCCACATGACCGACGTACCTGCCCGCTTCTTCGGCCTTCGCGAGCGCGGCAGGGTGGCAGAGGGCTGGCACGCCGACCTCGTCGTGTTCGATCCTGAGGTCATCGGCGCCGGCGAACTCCACCTCGAGTTCGACCTTCCCGGCGACAGCCCGCGGCTCATGGCGGCACCCGTCGGCATCGAACGGGTCTACGTAAACGGCACGCTGGCCGTCGTTGACGGTGCCCACACCGAGGCACTCGCCGGCACCGTGCTGCGCTCGGGCACCCACACCGACACGGTGCCCATCCCCGCCGATGCCTGATCGGCGCCCCCCGACCCCGGGCCGACGCCCGCCCTTCTAACGCCCGGGGGGCTCTGGGACACTGGTCCCGGGGGGAACACGTGCGTAGTGGTCGTGAACGGCCGTGAACCTACCCCGGCCACCGGTCAGCGACCGCAGGTCGATGGCGTAGCGCACCAGCTCGGCCTCGGGAACCAGGGCGCTGACCACCTGGTCGCCCCACCGGTCGATCTCCGAACCCTGCACCGTGGCACGGCGGGAGGAGAGGTCGCCCATGACGTCGCCGAGACATTCCCCCGGGGCGGTGACCTCCACGGCGGCAACCGGCTCGAGCACCACGGACCTGGCCTTGACGAGTGCCTCCTGGAAGGCCAACTTCCCGGCCATCTTGAAGCTCATCTCCGACGAGTCGACTGAGTGGGCCTTGCCGTCGTACACGGCAGCGAGCACGTCGACGACCGGATAGCCCGATCCGCCACCCTGGGCCATGCCCTCGACGATCCCGGCCTCGACGGCTGTGATGTACTGGCGCGGGATCACCCCGCCGGTCACCTCGTTGACGAACTCGAAGCCGGTGCCACTACCGAGCGGCTCGATCCGAACGGACGCCACCCCGAACTGGCCGTGGCCACCCGACTGCTTCTTGTAGCGGCCATCGGCCTCGGCGGTCGTCTGGATGGTCTCCCGGTAGGCGACGCGTACGTCTTCGGTGTCGACGTGGACCCCGAACTTGCGCTCCATGCGCGACAGCACCGACCGCAGGTGGGTCTCGCCGAGCCCGGCGAGGAGCGTCTGGCGCGTCTCGTCGTCACGGCGCATCTCGAGTACCGGGTCCTCATCGAGGATCCGGTGAAGCGCCTCGGCCATCTTGTCCTCGTCGTTGCGGCTCCGGGGTGACACGGCCCACGAGAGCACGGCCGGCGGGAACTCGATGGCGGGGGCCGCTGCCCGGCCGGCCGAGGAGAGCGTGTCGCCGGTGAGCGTGGCATGGAGCTTGGTGACGACGCCGATGTCGCCGGCCTGCAGCACCGTCACGTCGACCGACTCACCACCCTGCACTGTCATGATCCCCCGGAAGCGCTCGGAGTCACCGGTGCGCCCGTTGACCAACGTTGCGTCCTTCGTGACGGTGCCTGCCAGGACACGGAAGTACGACATGTGTCCCAGGTAGGGATCGACGGACGTCTTGAACACCTGGACCAGCGTGTCGGCGTCCGGATCCGGCGTGACGTCGACCGACATCCCACCGATGGCGACGGGTACTGCCGGGCGGTCCTGCGGGGAGGGTCCGACCTCGACGATGTAGTTGCACAATCGGTCGACGGCGATCGGAATGGTTGCCGACCCGCACACCACCGGGAACACATTTCCCGAGGCGACGCCGTTGCCGAACACCCTCTCGAGTTCCTCCAAGGCGGGTACACCGCCGCCCAGGTAGTGCTCGAGGAGGTCGTCGTCGGCGACGACGATGTTCTCGACCAGCGATTCGTGGATCTGGGCCTCGCGGGCCTTCATCTCCTCGGGGATCTCACCCAATTCGGCATGGCCACTGTCGTAGATCCAGGCCTTGTCGGTGAGCAGGTCGGCGATGCCGTGGAACGACCCCGCCTCGCCTATCGGGATCTCGAGCGGTGCCACGCCCGAGCCGAAGGCAGCCTGGAGTTCTGCGAGCACCGACTCGAAACTGGTGTGCTCACGGTCGAGCTTGTTGACGAACACGAGGCGGGGGGTGCCCCGTTCGGCGGCCTGGCGCCAGAGCACCACGGTGGCGTGGTCGAGGCCGCTGGATGCATCGATCACGAATACGGCGAGGTCGGCAGCGTGCACGGCTCCAACGGCCTCACCGGCGAAGTCGAAGGTGCCCGGCGTGTCGAGCAGGTTTATCTTGTGGTCCTTCCATTCCAGGACGGCGAGCGCCGTGGTCAGCGAGTGGCCGGAGGACTTCTCCTCGGGCTCGTGATCGCAGACGGTCGTGCCGTCCTCGACGGTTCCGACCCGTGGCAGGGCACCGGCCCGGAACAGCATCGCCTCTGCCAGCGAGGTCTTGCCCGATCCGGGCGGACCCACCAGCGCTACGTTCCGGATCCGGTCAGGCGTGAACGCCTTCATGTGGCACCTCCTCCGCCGGCGGCCGGTCGAGCCCCCTCGTCGGGGTCCCCCCGGGTGTCGTCGGCCTCGTCGTCCGTGGGTGCGTGACCGTAGCCTCGACGCGTCCCGATCGCCAGAGCCGGGCCGGACCAGGCCGCCCGGGTCGATCCGGGTACCACGCCTAGACTTGCACCCCGTGGGGGCGAGACTCGTACGTGCGCTGCCCTTCCTGGTCACCGCTGCCGCCGTCCTCATCCCCCTCCCGGGGATGCTGGCCATGGGTGCCACAGCCATGGAAGAGGGCAATGTCCTCGTCGTCGCCGACCTGCTCCTCGACGGTCGCTGGCCGAACGGCGACTTCGAATACCTGTACCCGCCGGGCAACGTGTGGGTGGTCGGCGCCGCCTTCTGGTCGCTGGGTCCATCCGTGCTCGTCGAACGACTGGTCGGCCTCGCCTACCGGGTGGTGCTGCTCTGGGGCCTGTACCGCATGGCCCGACCCTGGGGTCGGGGCACGGCGACCGCTGCGGCGCTCACCACCTGGGTGCTGGTGGCTCCCTTCGGCCTGTTCGCCTACTCGTGGCTGTGCGGCCTGGCGCTTCTGGTCGCCGGAACCGCCCTGGTGCTCGACGGTGGAGCACGTCGGTCGTCTGCGGTCGGTGCCGGGCTGCTCGGCCTGGCCGTGTTCCACCAGGTCGTGCTCGCCCCGGCGGTCCTGCTGGTGCTGGCCACCGAGGCATGGCACACCACCCGGGCACGCCGCCGCCGTCTAGCCACCGGCCTGGTCAGCGGACTGTCGCCGTTCCTGTTGCACCTCGTGCTGGTGGGCCCGGTGGCGTTGTTCGAGGGGGTGGTCGTCGATCCGGTGTTCCGACTCCGCTCCGGCCGTCGGCTCCCACTTCCGCCGGACCCGTCGGAGAGCGCCGACATGTTCGCCCGCCTGGACGACATGCTCCGTGGTCCGGACCCGTGGCCCGGGCTGTCCCGGCCGGCACAGGTCGCCGCTGTGTTCTGGCTGCTACTCCTCGTGGCGGTGGGCATGGTCCTGCTGCCCAGACTCTGGCGGATCCCGCACCGACGTCGGTTCACGACCCTGGCGCTGGTCGGCATCGCGATCGTCCCGATGGTGATGCAGCGGCCCAGTCCAAACCACCTCAAGTTCGTCGGCGGCTACGTCTTCGCCATCGCAACGGTCGCCCTGGCCGTGGCGTTCGGGCGCCGCCTGCCGCTGTCCCGTCGCCACCTGGCGGCGCCACTCTCCCTACTCGCAGTAGTGGGGCTGCTGTTCGCCGTGGCGCCACACCATCTGGGGCGCTTCACTGTCGACGCCTTCACCGAGCGGGCGGCCACATGGTCGACGCCTTCGGTCACCCATGCCGGCCGGACGCTGCCCGTGGGCGACGAGGCGTTCGCCGCCGAACTCGATGCGCTTCTGGCCGAGGTCGACGCCCGGACCGAACCCGGCGACTCGGTGTTCGTCGGTCCCGTCGACCTGACCCGCACCAACTATTCCGAGACCTTCCTCTACTTCCTGCTCCCCGACCTGGTGCCGGCCAGCCGCCACCTGGAGATGAACCCCGGGCTTGCAAACCGTCCCGGCGGCACGCTGGCCGGCGAGTTGGCCAACGCCGACCTGCTGATCCTCACGGACCGGTTCGACGGCTGGTCGGAGCCCAACACCTCGGTCGAGCCGGGCGCGCCCGAACCGGCCCGGGTCGCCGCCGACCGCTTCTGCGAGGTGTGGTCGTCGCCATTCCACGTGCTGCTGGTTCCTTGCGGGGAACGCTCCTCCTGAGCCCGAACACCCGGCGGTAGCGTTTGCAAGTCATGGCCGAACAGGGGCGCCCCACCTTCACCTACATACCGGGGATCGACGGGATCCGCGGCATCTGGGTCGTCATCGGCCCGCTGCTGTACCACGCCGCCACGGACACCGTCTCGGGCGGCATCCTCGGCATCGACCTCTTCTTCACCCTGTCGAGCTTCCTGATCATCTCGATCGCCCTCAACGAGTTCGAGAAGACCGGCCGCATCGACCTCAAGGCCTACGCCGGCCGTCGTGCACGTCGACTGCTCCCTGCCCTGTTCGTGGCACTCGGCGGCCTGACCCTCTACCTGATGCTGTTCGTCTCCGTCGACCAGTACCCACGCTGGACCGGGGCGATCGTCTCGGCGCTGGCCTACTGCGCCAACTGGTTCGAGATCTTCTCGGGCGTCTCGTACTTCGAGGACTTCCAGTATTCACCGCTTCGGCACGTCTGGTCGTTCTCGATCGAGGAGCAGTTCTACATCTTCGCCCCGCTGTACCTGATCTTCGTCCTCCACTTCTTCAGGAAGCACGCCTACTCGGTGATCCTCTGGACGATGGTCGCCGGCACAATCGCCTCGACCTGGTGGATGGGACACCTGTACCCGGGCGGTGGCGACCCGTCACGCGTCTACTACGGCACGGACACCCGGGCGCATTCCCTGTTTGCCGGCATCATCCTCGCCGTCATCGTGCGACAGCGGGGCCCGGTCCGCACACGCCGGGCGCAACTCTGGTGGGTGGCCGGTGCCTATGCATCCACGTTCTTCTTCGCCTGGGCCATTTTCGAGATCTCGGAGCGGAGCGCCTGGATGTTCGAGCACGGCGGCTTCCTGCTGGTGGCCGCCCTTTCGTGCGTGATGGTCTACGGCGTCGCACAACCGGCCGAGCCGGCCTGGCATGCGTGGCTGCCGACCTCCCTGTCGGCGCCGGACACCCCGATCCGTAACCGGGTCCAGTTGGGCGCCCTGTATGCCGCGATGTTCACCGCTGGATGGGTGGTCGTGAGCGTGGTGCGCGGCAACGCCCCATTCGACCACTGGCCGTACCTGCTCGGGGTCGGCATCGGATGGTTCTGGTACGGCTGTGCCGGCGCCACCAAGGGTCCGCTGCACTGGTTCCTCGAGTCACCGATCATCCGCTGGGTCGGAAAGATCAGCTACGGCCTCTACCTGTACCACTGGCCGATCTACCTGCTGGTCACGCCCACCCGGGCTGCCCGCCTGGTTCCCGGCATCGATGTGATCGAAGGCAACAACCTGATATGGCTGCACCTGGCGATCACCTTCGCCGTGTCGACCGCCAGTTTCTACCTGGTCGAGCAACCGGTGGTCAGGCGCAGGGTGCCGCTGGTGGACCGGCCGCTCAAGCCGATCCCGGCGCTTTCCGCCGTTGCAGTGGCCGT
>DCXR01000032.1:6205-18134 GCA_002329075.1 Candidatus Neomicrothrix sp. UBA2131 | reverse complement strand
TTGCGAGTCCTACGACGAGGCCACCGGCTGTAGCACCTCCACCTACAGCAACGGCAGCAGCAGCGTCTGGTGTGAGGACGGCTACAACTCGTGGACCGACGAGTTCGGCAACACCTCGGAGACGGCCTACGACGAGGAGACCGGCTGTAGCACGACAAAGAACTCGGATGGCAGTACCGACGTGTGGTGCGACGACGGCACGGGTTCCCGGATCGACCAGTTCGGCAACGAGGAGAACTGGAACCAGCAGTACGACGAGGAGACCGGGTGCAGCACCACCACCAGGTCGGACGGTTCGGAGGACACCTGGTGCGAGGACGGCTCCGGCTCCTACACGGACGAATACGGCCGAACCGAGTCATGGATGAGCAGCTACGACGAATCGACCGGTTGCACGACCGAAGAGAGGTCCGACGGAACCCAGAACATGTGGTGCGACGACGGTTCAAACATGTGGACCGACGAGTTCGGCAACACCTCGGAGACGAGCTACGACGAGGAGACCGGCTGCAGCTTCACCACCAACTGGGACGGCTCCACAAACTCCTGGTGCGAAGACGGCAGCGGCTCCTGGACGGACGCCAACGGCAACACCCAGTCATGGTCCGAGGTCTATGACGAGGAGACGGGTTGTCGGACGAACACCTACGACAGCGGCATGTCCGACACCTGGTGCGAGGACGGCTCCGGCTCGCGGACCGACGAGTTCGGTCGGACGGAGTCCTGGACCCAGGTCTGGGACGAGGAGACCGGCTGCACCACCGAGACCCGCGAGAACGGTTCTTCCAATACCTGGTGCGACGACGGCACCAACACCTGGGCCGACGAGTTCGGCAACACGGGCAACTCGACCTACGACCAGGCCACCGGCTGCAGCGTCGAGACCCGCTCCGACGGCAGTTCGTCGAAGTGGTGCGACGACGGGACCAATGAGTGGACCGATGAGTTCGGCAACACCTCGGTGAGCCTCTACAACCACGAGACCGGCTGTTCGGTCACCACCAACTGGGATGGCTCGAGCAACACCTGGTGTGAGGACGGGTCCGGTTCCTGGACCGATGTCAATGGCAATGAGCAGTTCTGGAACGAGGTCCGCGACGACGAAACCGGTTGCACCACCCAGACCTATTCCGACAACTCCACCAACGTCTGGTGCGAGGACGGTTCAGGTTCCTGGACCGATCCGCATTCGGGCGAGACCATTTCCTGGTCGGCGTCCGTGTACGACGAGGAGACCGGCTGCACGACAGAGGAGCGCTCGGACGGCTCGACCAACACCTGGTGCGACGACGGCTCCAACTTCTGGACCAATGCGGACGGTTCCACCTCGACCTGGGACCAGGCAACCGGATGCTCCGAGACGTTCAACGCCGACGGCTCCAGCAACACCTGGTGCGAGGACGGGACCGGATCCTGGACGAGTGCCGACGGCTATCACGAGGAATGGACGAGCACCTACGACGAGGAGAGCGGCTGTACGACCGAGGAGCGCACCGACGGCTCGATGAACGTCTGGTGTGAGGACGGCAGCAGCACCTGGATTGGGCCCGACGGCTCGGAGCACCGGTCCTTCTACGACGAGGAGACGGGTTGCCAGGTCGACGAGCACGACGACGGCTCGAAGAGCGGCTGGTGCGAGGATGGCACCGGTTGGTGGCAGGACGCCGATGGTGTGCAGGAGTCCTGGGCTCCGCCCGTCTACAGCTACGACGAGGTGACGGGCTGTTCCACCGACTCCTACGATGATGGCAGCAGCTTCACGTGGTGTGACGACGGAAGCACGGTCTGGACCGACGTCGATGGGAACTCCGAAGAGTGGATCCCACCGACCGAGGTGGTCAACAGCGATGGGTCGACCACCATGACCTGGTCGGACGGCACGGTCGAGACGGTCCAACTCGACGGCTCGATGAGGATTGCCTATCCAGACGGTTCCTGGGAGGAATTCCGGACACGGGGCGATGGCGCTGAGGTCTGGACCTACTCCGACGGTTCGCAGTGGACCCTGTTCTCGGACGGACGGGCGCAGTACACAGACCCGTTCGGCGAAACGTCCTCCACCTCCACGATCGGGTCGGGCGACCAGGCCGCCGAGGTGACCAGTTACGAGGATGGTTCGACATGGACCTCGTACATGGACGGTCGCGAGGTCTGGACGGAGGCCTCCGGCTACACCTACGAGACCGTCGTCGACCCGGCCACCGGGATCACGACCACCACAGAGTCCGACGGTTCCGTCCACATCGAGCGGCCCGACGGAAGCTTCGAGTTCCACCATCCGGACGGCACCGTCGACGTCGGCAGCCTCAACGAGGGCGGCGACCTCGTGATCCGCAATGCCGACGGTTCCACCGAGTTGGTCCGTGCCGACGGAACCAGTACCTGGTCCGACGAGTGGGGCAACACCTACACGACCGTCATAGAAGAAGACGGCAGCCGATTCACCATCCACAGCGACGGCTGGGAGGAGACGGAGTCGGCCGACGGGTCGGTCATCGTCCGGACCAGCCCCTCGGGCGACACCGAGACGGAGACGACGCTGGCCGACGGCACGGAGCTCATCGTGTACTCCGACGGGTCCGAGGAGAGGTTCGACCCGGAGACCGGCCGTACGACGTTCACCGATGCGAGCGGGGCTGTCTACAAGACGCGTGAGCAGGCCGACGGCACGATCGTAAGCAGTGATGCCGACGGCGGCGTCACGGAATTCAACCCGAAGACCAAGGTCACGACCCACGTCGAGGGCGACGGAGGCGAACAGGGCACGACCCGCCTGTCCGACGGCTCCACCCGGACCGTTCTGCTGGACGGTACCGAGATCGTCACCGCCCCGAACGGTGCGCAGTCGGTCACGCATCCGGATGGAACAGGCACCTCTGTCGCCATCACGACGGACGGGAAGTTGATCGAGTCGCAGGACGGCTCGACGACCAGGTTGTCCACAGGCGACGCCGGCGAGCTCCAGGTTGCCTACGACTACGTGGAGGGTGCCGGCGGCATTGCGTCTCTGATCACAAGCCCGGAGGACGGCACGATCGACGTGGTGATGGCCAACGGCGAAGAACTCGTCGTCACCATGGGCGCAGACGGCTCCATGACCGTCGAGTCACCCTTCGGTACCCGCACATTCGACTCCGCAGGAGCGGTGATGGGCGCCGTCTCGACCCGGACGACTACCGAAGGTTCCACCGAGGTCACCTCCGAAAGCGGTGCCACGTCCAGCATCTCGTCCGACGGCCTGACCATGACGGTCGAGTCCTCCGACGGCACGAGCGCGGTGTCCACGAAGACCAGCAACGGGGTCACGGTCGAGGTCGATGGCGTCACCTACACCTACGACTTCGCCAGTGAGACGGCGGAATCACCCGATGAGGGATCCGGATGACGAAATGACGGCGTGCAAGCGGGCAACCAGAGGAGAAGCAGCCATGGGCGAGAGAGGGGCATGGAGAGTTCGGAGCAGGTGGATCCTGTTGGCGGTGACCCTGGTGGTGCTTGGGGCGTGCGGCGGTGGCGGTGACGATGTCACCGAACCGACAACCACAACTACTGCACCGACGAAAAACGTCACGTTGCCGCCGACGACCACGTCGACGACCGGCTCGGGCGACGAGACGACGACGGCCACTACGGCGACGACCACGACAACCGAGGCCGTAGAGGAACAGGACGTCGACGATGAAGAGTGCGTCCTGGTTCCGAACGGCACGTGCAGCGGCAGCGACTTCTCCGGCCAGGACCTTGCCGGTGCCGTCATCCCCGGCATCGACCTGACGGGCGCCAACCTCGAGGGAGCGGTCCTCGACGGAGCGCTGATGGTCGGCGCCGACCTGACGGGTGCCAACCTGGCAGGAGCCTCCATGTCCAACACCAACCTGGCGGGTGCCACCCTCGCCGATGTCCGTGCGCCTGCTGCGATGTTCTTCCACACGGACCTGTCGCACACCGACCTGACCCGTACCGACCTTACGGCGGCGATGATGGTCGAGGTCGACCTCAAGTCGGCCAACATGACGGGTGCACAGACAGACGGCCTCATCGACCGGCGCTCCTTCTGGTGCAGCACCATCGGCAGCAACGGAACCCTCCGCAACGACAGTTGCCAGGGGGGCGGCGAGGACTGACCGGGCCCGAAGCGGTCATCGCCGGCACCGGAGAGGTGCCGCCCTCAACTGAGTCGGCCTGTGTCGGCTGTGCGATCCTGTCGGCAGAGCAGCGGAGGACATCCATGAACGACCCCATCTACGACGCCCGCACCTTCTGGGAACTGCTCGAACGGCGGGTGGCAGCCACGCCCGAACGCAGCATGCTGCTCGACACCGAGGGGCGGACCCTCACGTTCGCCGATGTGAAGGAACGGGCGGAGCGGGCCGCTGCGGGCTTCGGCGCGATGGGCGTCGGAGAGGGCACCCCGGTCACCTGGGTGCTGCCCACCCGGATCGAGACGGTCGTGGCCTCGTTGGCACTCTCCCGACTGGGTGCCGTCCAGAACCCGATACTCCACATCTACCGGGACCGGGAGGTGGGCTTCTGCATCCGCCAGACCGGGGCCGAGTTGGTGCTCGTGCCGGGCGAATGGGGTGGCTTCGACTATACGGCGATGGTCGAACGTGCGACCGCCGACCTCGATTCGCCGCCCGGCGTCCTGGTCGCCTACGAGTCGCTCCCCGAGGGCGACCCGTCGAACCTGCCGCCCGTTCCGGATTCCGAGGACGACCCGATCCGCTGGATCTACTACACGTCCGGGACGACCTCCGATCCGAAGGGGGCCATGCACAGCGACGCCAGCCTGATGGCAGGAGGCGTCGGCCTCGCCAGGGCACTCGACATGCAGGCCGACGACGTCGGGTCCATCGCCTTCCCCTACTCACACATCGGCGGACCCGACTACCTGGTCTGCCTGCTGGCGAGCGGCTTTCCGGCCGTGCTCGTCGAGCGGTTCGACCTGCTACCCACGATCGAGGCGTACCGGCGGCTCGGTGTCACCATGGCCGGTGGCAGCACCGCCTTCTACACGATGTTCCTCAACGTCCAGCGCCAGACGCCGGACGAGCCCATCATCCCGACCCTGCGGCTGCTCTCCGGCGGCGGAGCACCGAAGCCGCCCGAGGTCTACTTCGAGGTGCAGGCGGAGATGGGTATTCCCGTGGCCCACGGCTACGGGATGACCGAGAGCCCGATGATCTGCCAGGGTTCGCCCCACGACACCGACGACCAACTCGCCCACACCGACGGGGCACCCGTCTTCGGCGCCGAGGTCAGCGTGGTGCGGCCGGACGGCTCCGACTGCGATCCGGGGGAGGAGGGAGAGGTCGCAATCTCCGGGCCGCAACTCTTCAAGGGCTACCGGGACCCGTCGCTCGATGCGACGGCCTTCGACGACCAGGACCGCTTCAGGAGTGGCGACCTCGGCGTCATGCACGACGACGGCCACCTCACCCTCACCGGGCGCGTCAAGGACATCATCATCCGGAAGGGCGAGAACATCTCGGCCAAGGAGGTCGAGGACGTCCTGTTCGCCCACCCGTCCGTCAACGCCGTCGCCGTGATCGGGCTCCCGGACGCCGAGAGGGGGGAGCGGGTGTGTGCCGTCGTCGAGACCACTGAGGGCGCCGAGCCGATCACCTTCGACGACATGGTGGGTGCCTGCGAGTCGGCCGGGCTGATGCGTCAGAAGGTGCCCGAGCAACTGGTCGCCTACGAGGGCGCCCTGCCCCGGAACGCCACGTTCAAGATCCTCAAGTACGAACTGCGCGACGAGCTGGCCGAGGTTCCCTGGCCGTAGCCGAGAATACGGTCGGGGAGGGGTTCAGCGGCCTCCGAAGACGGGATCACGGCGCTCCCGGAAGGCGGCCACGCCCTCGGCGGCGTCATCGGTGGCAGCCAGGTCGGCCTGGACCTTCCCCAGTGCGGCGATGCATGCCGCCTCGCCGTCCTGGACGTAGCGCAGCGATGAGGCCCTGGTGGCCTGGACGGCCAGCGGAGCACCCTGGCAGATGACCTCGGCGAGTTCGATCGCCCGGTCGAGTTCCGTGCCGGCGGGAACGACCTCCTGCACGAGGCCGATCCGGTGGGCCTCGGCGGCATCGAACTCGTCGGAGGTGAGCAGGTGGTACATGGCGTTGCCCCAGCCGCCCCGCTGGACGAATCGGATGGTCGCACCGCCTGCGGCATGGATGCCGCGCAGTGGTTCATGCTGGCGGAAGCGGCAGTCGTCGGCGGCCACCACCATGTCTCCTGCCAGCATCATCTCGATGCCGAGCGTGTAGGTGTAGCCCTTGACCGCCGTGACGATGGGCTTCCGGCACCGGCGACCGAGGCCGGTGGGATCGACGACGTCGGATTCCCTGCCGCGCTCACCGGACTTCATGCGCTCGGTCCACATCGGCAGGTCGAGGCCTGCGGTGAAGTGGTCACCGTGGGCGAAGAGCACGCCGCACCAGAGACCGTCGTCCTCGTCAAGGCGTGTGTAGGCGACGGCCAACTGCCGACTCATCTCCGGCGTGAAGCCGTTCAACTTGGCCGGCCGGTCTATGCCCATCAGGAGGATCCGGCCCCGGTCCTCTGTCGTGATCCGGCCCTCACCGGGGTCGGGGTTCTGACTCATCGGTGCGTGCCCTTTCTGGATAGGTCACCCCACAGGTTGTACACGCCTGAGCGGGTGTGGCAGACCCCCGGGTTCAGGCGGCTGCGGCCCTCTCGGCCTCGCGGTCGAGCAACTTCTGCTTGACCAACTCGCCGAATGCGTAGCCGCCCAGGCTGCCGTCGGTCCGAAGGACACGGTGGCAGGGGACCAGCACCGGGATCGGATTGCTGCCAAGAGCCGTTCCGACCGCACGCACGGCGTTGGGTCGGTGGACCACCTTGGCGATCTCGGCGTAGGTGCGGGTCTCTCCGGGTGGAACCCCCAGGCATGCCTCCCAGACGGATTGCTGGAACGGCGTGGCGCCCGTGAAGTCGAACGCCAACTCGTCGCGGTGCCCGGTGGCGAACGCAAGCTCTATGGCGTCGTAGAGGTCGTCGGGCAGGTCGTCGCCCCGGGCAGCGGGTCGCCCGGTGCGGTCGTGGAGTTCTTCGCGGAACCGGGCGAAGGTGATGAGGTTGGCGAAGGCGCTACCGCAGATTCCGCGATCATTGTGAGCGACCCACAGCCCCCCTACCGGTCCCGCTACCTGGGCGATCTCATCGACCGGCCCGAAGCTCGTTCCCGAACCGCCTCCTCCGCCGTCTTCTCCTGCTTCGGTGGCCTCCAAGGTCCCGGTCATGTGTCCCCCTTCGGTTGCTCTCCGGCGGGTCCGACGGATTGACCGTAGGTTCGCGCAGATTTGCGACGAGTGCGAGCCTTGGCGAAGATTTTTTTCGTCCCGTAGAAGCGGTCAGTCGGCGTCGTCGCCTGCGTCGTCGCCTGCGTCGTCGGCGAGGCCGGTGCGGACGATCACAAGCGGGCAGGGGCTGTGGTGGGCGATGGCCTGGCTGACCGAACCGAGCCGCAGGCCGGCGAATCCACCCCGGCCGCGGTTGCCGACGACGAGCATTTCGGCTCCCTCAGCGATCCGCATCAGGGTGTCGGCGGCGCGACCCTTGACCAGGGTACGGCGGACCTCCACGTCGGGATGGCCAGCGGCCTCGACAGCCGACTCGATGACGTCGCCCTGCATGCGCTCGATCTCGGTGATCAGGTCGAAGGAGTCGAGCGGGACGTAGCCGAGGTCGGGGGCTGCAGGCACGTAGGTGGGGGAGTAGGCCGTAGCGACCTCGACGACCGTGTCCCGGAATGCCGCCTCTTCGAGGGCCCAGATGAGGGCAGCTCGGGCATATCCGGATCCTTCGACCCCGACGACGATGCGTCGCTCAGGCATTGGTGCCTCCCTGGTGTCTCGAAGCCGGCGTCAATTCGGGACGCCTGTGACGATGGTATCCGAGACGCTGATCCTGATGTTCAGGTGAGCGCACCGGCGACCTTGTCGGCCGCCTTGTCCTCGGAGATGTTCAGGGCGAAGGCCAACTCGGACACGAGGACATTGTGGGCCTTCGTGTAGAGGGTCTTCTCGCCGGCGGACAGGCCCTTGGCGGCCTCCCGGAGGGCGAGGTTCCGGACGACCTCCGCGACCTGGTAGACGTCGCCGCTCTTGAGCTTCTCCTGGTGGTTCTTGAATCGTCGCGACCAGTTCGCCGGTTCACGGACGTCGCGCTTGCGAAGCACTTCGAAGAGGTCCTCGACGTCGGCCTTGGCGATGGGCCAGCGCATGCCGACCTCCTCGACCATGTCGACCGGGACCGAGAGGGTCATCTCGCCGTGCGCCATCTGGAGTACGAGGTATTCGCGCTTCTCGCCGAAGGCCTCGCGCTTCTCCTTCTTCTTGATGATGGCGGCACCATGGTGCGGGTAGACGACCTTGTCGCCGGGCTTGAAGGACACAGGAGTCTCCGTGGGGGCGGTCTGGGCTACAGGGGGAAGGGGGACCCTTGAGGATACCGGGCAGCGGGTGGCCTCGGTCGGGGTGTCAGGCCCCGAGGCGCTCGCGGGCCAGGCGGCTGCGCTCGAGGAGGTGCTCGGGAACACCGTGGCTGTTGCCCGTTGCAGGTCCGTCGGCGCCGTCGTCGGCATCGGCGCTGTCCGTACCGTCGGCCAGGTCAGTTCCAAGTGCTGCCGCTTCGCGGTCGATGCGGAACTGTGGCCAGTCCCGTCGCTGCGCCAACTGCTCATGGCCGACACCACCGAGGTCGATCCCATTGTCGAACGACACCCAGTACCGGTACCAGGAGACACCGTTGGCCACCCGCACCTTTCCGCCCGTTCCCTCAGGAACCCCCGGAAGGTCGACGGCGGCGACGACCCTGGCAAAGCGTCGGATGGGTTGGGTGCGGTCGATGGTTCGGGGCATGGGGTCTCCCTGGATGCGGCGGTCGTGTGGAATCTAGTGGTGGGGTGCCTGCAGCAGGCGCTTCAGGCACCCGGTCGGCGTCCGGTCGCCACGGCGTCGAGCACCACCTGTACCAGGTCGTCGATGGCGACGTCTTCGTTGTGACCTGTCGAGCGACGGGTGAACTCGACGCTGCCCTGGTCGAGGCCCCTCGGACCGATCGTGACCCGCAGTGGGATGCCGATCAGTTCGGCATCGGCGAACTTCACGCCCGGCCTGGCGTCGCGGTCGTCGAGCAGGACGTCGATGCCTGCCGCCGTGAGTTCGTCGGCCCAACGCTCGGCTAGTTCCATCGAGGGTTCGTGGTCGGTCTTGACAACCGTCAGCACGACTTCGTATGGGGCGATGGCAACCGGCCAGATGAGCCCGGAATCGTCGTGGTGGACCTCGGCGACCGCCGCCATCGCACGGCCTACGCCGATGCCGTAGGAACCCATCGTCGGAATGCGGGAGTTGCCGTCGGCGTCGAGGACTGACATGTCCATGGCCTCGGCATACCTGCGACCGAGCTTGAAGATGTGCCCGGCTTCGATGCAGCGGACGACCTGGAGGGGTTCGCCACAGTTGACACATGGTTCACCATCGAGGATCCCCCGGAGGTCCAGCCAGTGGTCGACCGTGATGTCCCGCTCGACGTCGACGCCCTCGAGGTGGAAGTCGTCGTCGTTGGCGCCCGTCGTCATGCCGGAACGTCCCCGGAGGGCGTGGTCGGCATAGACGGTTGGCCCGTCGACGCCGACCGCTCCGAGGCTCCCGGGTGAGGCGCCGAGGGCGTCGAGGATGCGGTCGGGCTCGGCGGGGCGCAGGTCGCCCACCCCGGTGGCGTCGGTGAACTTCTGTTCGAGGAAGGGGTGGTCGCCGCGCAGCAGGACGAGCACAAGGTCGCCGTCGGCCTCGTAGACGAGCGTCTTGACCTGGTGCTCGGGCGGGTGGCCGACTTCGGCAAGGGCGGTGATCGTGCGGATGCCCGGTGTCGGGAAGCGCACCGGTTCGGCACCGCCGGGCCGGTTCTCGACCGGTGTGGTGACCGCCGAGGCGCGCTCGACGTTTGCGGCGTAGCCACAGTCGGTGCAGTGGGCGACGTCGTCTTCGCCGGCGGGCGATTCGACCATGAACTCGACGGACGCACTTCCTCCCATGGCGCCCGAGGAGGCCTCCACCGGCAGGGCATCGAGGTCGAGCCTGGCGAAGATCCGGGTGTAGGCGAGGTGGTGCAGGTCGAACGAGCGGTCGAGGCCGGCGTCATCGATGTCGATGGAATACGAATCCTTCATTGCGAACTCACGAACGCGCAGGAGGCCCGACTTGGGGCGGGGTTCATCGCGGAACTTGGTCTGGATCTGGTACCACATCTGGGGCAGGTCCCGGTAGGAGGAGAGCTCGAGCCCGATGAGGGCGATGACCTCCTCGTGGGTCATGCCGAGGACAAGGTCGGCGCCCTTGCGGTCGAGCAGGCGGAACATCTCGTCACCCATCGACTCCCAGCGCCCCGACTGCTGCCAGACCGATGCCGGGTGCATGGCGGGCAGCAGCAACTCCTGGGCGCCGATGGCATCCATCTCCTGACGAATCACCTCGGCGACCTTGCGATGGACGCGCCAGCCCAGCGGCAGCATGGAGTAGTGACCCGACTGGAGCTGTCGGATGAAGCCACCGCGCACCAGCAGGCGGTGGCTGGCCGCCTCGGCGTCTGCCGGGGCGTCGCGCAGTGTCGGGATGAACAGGGTCGACCAACGCACGGGCCGTGCCTCCTCGTCGGATACGGACGCGCCACCTTAGCGATCGGCCCCCACTACACCGCGGCGGACCGGTCCGCGCGAGACTTGCGTCATGAGCGACATCACCGCCGAACAGGTCCGAGAAGAACTCTCCAACTGGCTGGACGAGAACTGGGATCCGGACCTGACGGTTCACGACTGGTGGATCCGTCTCGCCGCCGATGCCTGGGCACATCCCGCCCTCCCAGAGGCTGCCGGCGGACGGGGCTACGGAAGCGCGCAGATGTCCGCCTTCAATGCCACGATGGCCGACGCCGGAGTGCTGGGTCCGCCGATGGGCCTCGGCTACATGCTGGCGGCACCGACCATCGCCATGCACGGCACCCAGGAACAGGTCGACCGGCTGGTCGCACCGATCCTCGACGGTTCGGTCGGATGGTGTCAGCTGTTCTCCGAGCCGGGGGCCGGCTCCGACCTTGCCGGCCTGCAGGCGCGGGCCGTGCGTGACGGCGACGAATGGATCGTCACCGGCCAGAAGGTGTGGACCTCGGGTGGACAGATCGCCGACAAGGGAATGCTCATCGCCCGAACCGATCCCGACCAACCAAAGCACCAGGGCATCACCTACTTCGCCATCGACATCGACCAGGCGGGTATAGAGGTCCGTCCCCTCCGCGAGATGACCGGTGAGGCGCTGTTCAACGAGGTGTTCCTGGACGAGGCCCGGGTGTCGAACGATGACGTCATCGGCGGGCTCGGCAATGGCTGGGCCGTGGCCAACACCACGCTTGCCGTCGAGCGCGCCAGCCTGGGTGGAGGCGGCAGGCGGCCTGTTGCGGTCACAGGTGGGCCCAAGGCCGGCCGACTCGAAGACCGGGTCGGGGACCTGCTCGAGAGGCTGCCCAGGGGACCCGACGGCTCTGGCGGTCGGGGGATCACCACCGACCTGTTGGTCGACCTGGCCAAGAATCGGGGAATGCTGGGTGATCCGGTCGTCCGGCAGGCGATGATGCGCCTGCACATCCTGGGCGAGGTGAACCGCTGGAACATGCTGCGGGCCCGAGCCGGTGCTGGTCGTACGGGCGGTGAGGGCAACATGGCAAAGTTGGCCATGAGCGAGTTGGTCCGTCAGAGCCGCGAGGTCGGAAACCTCGTCAATGGCGCCGACGGCATGCTCGACCACACCGACAGCTCCACCGGCGGCATTGTCCAGGAGATGACGCTCTTTTCGCCGGCGCCGTCCATCTACGGGGGCACCGACCAGGTTCAGAGAAACATCATCGGTGA
>DCXR01000032.1:0-5798 GCA_002329075.1 Candidatus Neomicrothrix sp. UBA2131 | reverse complement strand
ACCGTTTCAGCAGGCGGCGAGGTGGTCGAGGATCGCCTGTCTGACCGCCGCTGGTTCCTCCAGCATCAGCATGTGTCCCGAAGTGGCCACCTCGACGATGGAGGGAGGCCGGGTGAAGGCCTCCTCGAGTGCCCGTGCCGCCTTTCGGGGGGTCATGCGGTCCTGTGATCCGAGGACCAGCGTGACCGGACAGGACACGGCAGCAGCGGCAGCGGTCGCCTCGCCGTAGGCGGCGCAGGCCGAAAGGTCCGCTGCGAGCACACCGGGTGGGCTCGTCTCGAGCATCGCCGTGACGCCGCCCATCATCCAGAGGCCCGGCGTCGGGTTGAGGCCTATGTGCTGCCGGGGGCCGTGCGCCCAGGCGGTGATGAGGGCCGCCGCCTTCGGATCGTCGATGTCGGCGGCCGCCTGGAGGTCCGGGTGGACGGGCATGGCGGTGGCGATGCCGAGGAGCATCGCCGAGGCGACGGCGTCGTGGTGCCGGGCGGCGGCGTCGAGTGCGACGAGGGCACCCATCGAATGTCCGACGAGGTGGACCGGACCGCCGAGCGCCGCGGCGAGGTGGGCGACCCAGTCGGCGATCTCCTCGACCGAGCCCAGAGCAGGGCCCTCGGAACCCCCGTGGCCGGGCAGGTCGACGGCCATGGCGCGAAAGCCGTGGTGGGCGAGGAAGCGGGTCTGGTGGGACCAGACCGAGCGGTTCATGCCGGAGCCGTGGAGGAGCACGACGAGCGGATCGTCCCTGCCCTCGAGGGGAACGGCGCCGGTGGCGGCGTGGACGGAGCGATCGTCGACGACGAGTTGCATTGCCGCCTCAGCGTTGCGAGGCCCGCAGGGCCTGGTCGAGGTCCCGGCAGATGTCGTCGGAATCCTCGAGGCCGACCGACAGGCGGATCAGGTTCTCGCCGACCCCTGCGGCTTCGAGGTCGTCGGCGCTCATCTGCTGGTGGGTGGTCGAGGCAGGGTGGATCACCAGTGTCTTGGCATCCCCGACGTTGGCCAGGTGCGAGGCGAGTCGGACCGCCTCGATGAACCGTCGGCCTGCTTCACGCCCGCCGGCTACGCCGAACGACAGGATGGCTCCCGCACCGTTGGGGTAGAGGCGGGCGGCCAACTCGTGGTCGGGGTGGCTGGGATGCTCGGGATGCCGGATCCATTCGACGGCATCGTGGCCGTCGAGCAGGTCGAGCACGCAGCGGGTGTTGGCGACATGGCGGTCCATGCGCAGCGACAGGGTCTCGACCCCCTGGAGCAGGTAGAAGGCGTTTGCGGGGCTCATACAGGCGCCGAAGTCACGCAGTCCCTCTGCCCTTGCACGCATCGACAGGGCCTGTGGGCCGAACTCCTCCGTGAACGTGATGCCGTGGTAGCCGACGTAGGGCTCGGTCAGGGTCGGGAACTTCCCGGAGTCCTCCCAGTCGAAGCGCCCCCCGTCGACGAGCACGCCACCGATGGCGACGCCGTGGCCGCCCAGGAACTTCGTTGCCGAGTGGATGACGATGTCGGCCCCATGTTCAATGGGTCGCAGCAGGTAGGGCGTGGCGAAGGTGGAGTCCACCGCCAGCGGCAACCCGTGGGCATGGGCAGCCTCGGCGACGGCCGAGACGTCGAGCACCTCGATGCCGGGGTTGCCGAGTGTCTCAGCGAACACCAGTCGGGTCTCGGGTCGGATGGCGTCTGCGAAGGCCTGGGGGTCGCGGGGGTCGACGAAGGTCGTGGTGATCCCGAAGCGCGGCATCGTGAGGTTCAGGACGTTGTGGGTGCCGCCGTAGATGTTGTGACTCGAGACGATGTGGTCGCCTGCGCTCAGGAGGGTGGCGACGGCCAGGTGCATCGCCGCCTGTCCGCTGGCGGTGCAGACTGCCCCCACACCGCCCTCGAGGGCGGCGATGCGCTCCTCGAGTACGGCGACGGTCGGGTTCGAGATGCGGCTGTAGATGTGTCCGCTCACCTCGAGGTTGAACAGACCGGCGGCGTGGTCGACCGAGTCGAAGACGTAGGAGGTGGTCTGGTGGATGGGCACCGCCCGCGACCCGGTGGTGGGATCCGGCTGCTGGCCGGCGTGGAGTGCACGGGTGTCGAAGCGGTGGACGTCGGGTTCGACCATGGGTGGAGGTTAGGTGACGGGGATCAGGAGCAGCGGATCAGCAGGTGACCTGGTCTGCCAGCCGGTGGTTCCTCGTGCTGGGAAGCCGGAAACGCAGTATTCGGGCAGGGTAGGCACGATCGCGGGGAGGTGGTGTGGCTACCGGTATTCTCCGCGGCGTCGCCGACCGGCGGCACGTGTCGCCATGTCGGTGCGCCGCCATCGAGGAGTGGGAGTCTCGCCATGCGGATCGGGTTCATCGGGCTCGGCAACGTCGGTGGAAAGTTGGCGGGCAGCCTGACGCGCAACGGATACGACCTGATGGTCCGCGACCTCGACCGGGATGCGGCCCAGGCGTTCCTCGATGGCGGAGCCGGGTGGGCCGACTCGCCGAGGGAGATGGCCGAGCGGTGCGACGTCGTGATCACCTGCCTGCCGTCACCGACTGCCTGCTCGGCGGTCATGGAGGCCGAGGACGGGGTCATCGCCGGGCTCTCCGCCGGCAAGGTCTGGATGGAGATGAGCACCACCGACGAGTCGGAGGTACGTCGGATGGGCGCCCTCGTCGAGGCCGTCGGTGCGCTGCCGGTGGACTGTCCGGTGTCGGGAGGTTGCCACCGTGCGGCGACGGGCAACATCGCCATCTTCGCAGGCTGCGAGCGGGAGGCCTTCGAACGCGTCCTGCCCGTGCTCACCACCATGGGGCGGCGGATCCTGCACACGGGCCCGCTCGGCTCGGCGTCGGTCCTCAAGGTGGTGACCAACTACCTGGCGACCGCCAACCTGGTCACCCTCTGCGAGGCACTCACCACCTCGGCGGCGGCGGGGATGGACCTCGCCACTGCCTATGAGGCGATCCGGGTGTCGTCGGGCAACTCGTTCGTCCACGAGACCGAGAGCCAGGTCATCCTCAACGGCAGCCGGGACATCAACTTCACGATGGACCTCGTGGTCAAGGACGTGGGCCTGTTCGACGGGCTGGCACGGAAGCTCGGCGTGCCGCTCGAGGTGTCGCCACAACTGCTGGCGATCTTCGAGGACGGCCAGCAGCGCTATGGCGGGCGGGAGTGGTCGCCGAACATCATCCGCCGCCTGGAGGAGGCCACCGGACTCGACATCCGGGCGGCCGGATTCCCGGCCGAGATCCTCGACGACGAGCCCGAGGAGCCCGGCTACGAGGTGGTCCCGGTCGACGGTGGGGTGGCCAACGACGGGGGGTTCGCCGTCGCCCCGGCCGATCCGGGGATCGGCGCCGTGCCCGACGAGCAGGCACCGGGCGACCCAATGGCGGTGTTCGAGGTGGGGGAATGAGTTCGGTTCCCGAGACGATGACGGCCGTCCAACTGGTCGGCCACGGTGGGCCCGACATGCTGGTCCTCCGCGACGACGTGCCCGTCCCCGTCCCCGGGGCGGGGGAGGTCCTCGTCCGCGTGGGTGCCTGCGGGATGAACAACACCGATGTCAACACGCGCGTGGGTTGGTACTCGAAGGCGGTGACCGGCGAGACCACGGGCGAGGCGCTCGACGTCTCCGACGGGGACGCCTCCTGGGGAGGCAGCGGCATCGGCTTTCCCCGCATCCAGGGTGCCGACATCTGTGGTCGGGTGGTGGCTGTCGGCGCCGGTGTCGAGGCGGGCCTCGTCGATCGGCGGGTGCTGAACGATCCGTGCCTCCGGGCCGCCGACGACCCGGGTGACCGTGACCGCGCCGGCTATGTCGGATCGGAGTGCGACGGGGGGTTCGCCCAGTACTGCGTCCTGCCGGTGCGCAACGTGCACGCCGTCGATTCGCCGTTCACCGATGTCGAACTGGCGTCGTTCCCGTGCTCCTGGTCGACCGCCGAGCACATGCTGAGCAGGGCCCGCCTCGGCGACGGGGAGACGGTCGTGGTCACCGGGGCCTCCGGCGGCGTGGGCTCTGCGCTGGTGCAGCTGGCCCGGGTCCGGGGGGCCCGGGTGGTGGCGGTCGCCGGTGCGGCGAAGCTCGGTGAGGTCGCCCGGTACGGCGCGGACGCCGTTGTCGACCGAAGTGCCGGGAACCTGGCCGGCGCCGTCGCCGAGGCGGCAGGTGGACCGATCGACGTGTTGGCCGACGTGGTGGCCGGCCCGATGTTCGCCCCGCTCCTCGAACTGCTCCGCCGGGGCGGTCGCTACACGACGGCCGGGGCGATCGCCGGACCGATCGTCGACCTGGACGTGCGCACCCTGTACCTCAACGACCTCGAGTTCCACGGCTGCACCGTGTACCCACCCGAGGTGTTCGCCTCGCTGGTGTCACGGATCGAGTCCGGCGTCCTCACGCCCACCGTGGGAGGGACGTTCCCCCTGGCCGAGATACACGCCGCCCAGGAGGAGTTCGTCGCCAAGCGCCACGTCGGCGCCCTGGTCATCGAGATCCCCTGAGGTCGACCAGGGCCGGAATTCAGTCGGCGTCAGGGGCGAAGAAGTCGAGGTTCGGCTGGAGCAGGTCGAAGACGGTGGCTTCGGTGGAGGGCAGTTCACCGTGGTGGGTGCCCAACGACTCGACCCGGTCGCCCCAGCGCATTACTACCGAGCCCCAGGTGACGCCCCCGCCGAAGGCGGTCAGCACGACGATGTCGCCCGGTGCGATGCAACCGGCCTCGAGTGCGTCGTGGAGGGCGATGGGGATCGACGCCGCGGCGGTGTTGCCGAAGTGCTCGATGTTCTGGAACACCCGCTCGGGATCGATGCCGAGTCGTCGGGTGGCCGCATCGATGATCCGGGCGTTGGCCTGGTGGGGGATGACCACGTCGACCTCGTCGGTGCCCAGGCCGGCACGTTCGAGTGCCCGGGTGGCCGAGGCGGCAATTCCCTGCACGGCGATCTTGAACACCGCCTGTCCCTCGAACTGGAGGCGGGCCTCCTCGGGGTCCACGGTCCGGCTGGGGTCGCCCTTCGAGCCCATGTGTCCCCAGACCATCGTCCGGCCCAACTCGCCGTCCGAACCCAGGTCCACGGAGAGCACTCCGGCGCCGTCAGGGGTGTCCCGCGCCTCGAACACGGCACCGCCGGCCCCGTCTCCGAACAGGATGCACGTCGAACGATCGCGGTAGTCCAGGATGTAGCGGAGCTTCTCGGCGCCGACCACGAGCACCCGCTCCACGAAGCCGGACTGGATCATCCCGGTCACGACCGAGGCGGAGTAGGCGAACCCTGAACAGGCGGCATTGAGGTCGAAGGCGGCGGCATTGTCGGCACCCAGGCGCTCTTCGAGCATCGCCGCCGTGGTGGGGCACAGGATCTCCGGCGTACAGGTGGCGACGATGATCAGGTCGAGGTCGGTGGCTTCGATGCCTGCGCTTGCGAGCGCCCGTCGGGCTGCCAACTCCGCCAGGTCGGTGGACTCGACATGGGAGATCCTGCGCTCACGGATACCGGTGCGCTCGACGATCCAGTCGTCATCGGTGTCGCAGAGTCGCTCGAGGTTGGCGTTCGTCAGACGCACCGGTGGGACACACCTGCCCCAGCCGGTGATCACCGCTCGTGGCACGACCCGGCTCCTCCTGTCGATGGTCGCCTGGACTGTTTCCTAGCACCTCGGGTGGGGTTGTCGCGCTGACATGCCATCGGTTCGAATGGACGGATGGCTTCTCTGCGTTCGCTTCTTGCCGGGGGCCTCCTGACCCTGCTCCTCGTTGCGTGCGCTTCGAACGAGGCGTCCACGGCACCGACGACGGTGGCGCCGACTACGA
>DCXR01000075.1:2729-9848 GCA_002329075.1 Candidatus Neomicrothrix sp. UBA2131 | reverse complement strand
GTCTCCGGCGCCACAGTCGTCGTGGTCTCCTCGGGCACCTCCGCCTCACCGACCACGATGGTCACCGCAGTGCCCGCGGGAACCTCCTCGTCCGGCAGCGGACTCTGGGAGATGACCCGGCCGGCGTTGGGGCTGTCGCCCGGAAGTGCCTGGAACCGGACGTTGACCTCGAAGCCGACATCCTGCAGGGCGATGGTGGCGGACTCCTGGGTGAGGCTCACCACGGGTGGCACCGGCACCGGTGCCGGACCGGACGAAACGACGATCGTGACCTCCTCGTCGGGTTCCAACTCGGTCCTCGAAATCGGCTCGGTCCGCAGCACGATCCCCTCGGCGACGTCCTCGCTGTATTCCTCGATCGTGACCGCCCGCCAACCCAACTGGACGATGATGTTCATGGCGTCGAGCACGGGCCGGTTGACGAGGTCGGGAAGTTGCTCCTTCGGTGGCCCCGACGATACGAAGATGACAACCTGTTCCGCCGCCTCCACGGAACTTCCGGCCAGCGGGTTCTGCTTGATGACCTGACCGGCAGGCACGACAGGGTCCTCCTGTGGGTAGACGTGGACGACCAGGCCCATTGCCTTGAGGTCCCGCTCGGCGTCGGCCTGCGCATCGCCGACCACGTCAAGGAGCACCATGGGCCCGGTGCCCTGACTCACCCAGAGTCGGACCGTGTCGCCCTCCTTGGCCTTGGTTCCCGCTGCCGGCTCCTGTTCGAAGACCGTGTTCTCGGGAAACTCGTTGTTGGCCTCGTAGTCGATCTGGACGGAGAGCGCGATCCCACGCAGAATCGAATGGGCCTCGTCCATCGGCACTCCGATCAGGGACGGGACCTCGACCCGGTCCGAAACGGACGAGGTGGGTGTCGGGTCCTCGTTGCCACCGAGCGTGTCGAAGAATTCGACGACGAGGTAGCCGAGGGCGATGACAAGGGCCCCCAGCCCGACGAAGAAGAGCAGTGTGCGGCGCCAGCCGTCGTCCCGTCGGTTTCGGGAACCCCTGCCGTAGTTGACCGGCGGCGCCCCGCCGGGTGCTGCCGCACGTGCATCGGCGCCGGTGGAGCTCGGCGGCCGAAGGTCGTGGGCCCCCTCCCTGTAGCGGCGCAGGTCGCTGCGGAGGTCCTCGGCGGTCGGATAGCGGTTGACCGGGTTCTTGGCGAGCAACTTGAGGGTGATCGCCTCGAGGGACTCGGACACTGCTGCCCCGGATGCCCGTAGGGGTGGCGGACTCTCCTGGACGTGCTGGTAGGCGACCGCAAGGGGTGAGTCACCCGTGAACGGCGGTCGTCCGAGGAGCATCTCGTAGAGGACGATCCCGAGCGCGTAGAGGTCGCTGCGGGGGTCGACGGGCCGGCCCTGGGCCTGCTCGGGGGAGAAGTACGTGGCGGTGCCCATCACCGTGCCCACCTGGGTCAGCTCGGTCTGGTCGCCGACCATCGCCGTGGCGATGCCGAAGTCTGCGACCTTGACGTGCCCGTTGGCGGTTACGAGGACGTTGCCGGGCTTGACGTCACGGTGGACGAGTCCGTTGCGGTGGGCGAATCCCAGTGCTGCGGCGATGTCGGTGGCGATCTCTGCGGCACGGTCGGGATGTAGTGCCCCCTGGGTGCGGAGGATCTCGGCGAGGCTGCGACCCTCGACGTACTCCATGACAATGAAATAGGTGCCCTCCTCCTCGCCCCAGTCGTAGACGCCCACGATGTTGGGGTGGTTGAGGTTGGCGGCCGCCTGCGCCTCGCGGCGGAACCGCTCCACGAAGCTCGGATCGTCGGCGAACTCGTTGAAGAGCACCTTGACGGCAACCGGGCGATCGAGCAACTGGTCGCGGGCCAGGTATACGTCGGCCATGCCGCCTCGGGCGATCTGGCGATGGAGTTCGTAACGCCCGCTGAAAACCGTCGGGCCCTGCGCGGACATAGGGACGGATTCTATCCCTGAGGTCGGGTCGCGCTCACCGCGGCCCTCCCCCTACGTTGAGCGCGAATGGTCATCGTCGTTTCCCGGCCAACCGGGTGCGCATCGACTGGAACGGTTGCCGAAGCGAGCCCACCCGCTGGCGGGTGGAACGTGTCCCGCCATTGGACGGCTGCTCGACCTTCACCTCCGGGCGTTGCCATGGTCCTTCGGCCGATGGGGCGACGTCGACGTCAACCACCAGCGCTGTGACGTTGTCGTGCCCCCCGGCGTCCACGGCTGCGCGCACCAGGGCCGCTGCAGTCAGTTCGGGGTTGTTGTCTCCTTCCAGCAGGCCGGCGATCCGGTCGTCGGAGAGTTCGTTGAACAGGCCGTCGCTGCACAGCAGGTAGCGGTCCCCGGCCAGGGCCGGCAACTCCCAGGTGTCGACGGACAACGCCGGTTCGATGCCGAGTGCCCGGGTCAGGATGTTGCGCTGGGGGTGCCGGGCGGCCTCTTCCTCGGTCAGGTCGCCGGCCCGGACCAGGTCGGCGACGAGGCTGTGGTCGTCGCTGATCTGGGTTAGCCGACCGTCGCCGTACCGGTACACCCGGCTGTCGCCCACGTTGGCGACTGCCAGGGCGTCGACGCCCTCACCGCGGACCAGGGCCAGGGCACACAGCGTCGTGCCCATGCCGAAGAGGTCCACGTCGCCGGCCGCACGTCCGAACACCGCCTGGTTGGCACGGTCGACCGCCCGGGCGAGACCGGCCCGGGTCCGGTCGTCGAACGAACTCAGGACACCGGCCACCGCCTCCGCCGAGGCGACCTCGCCCCCACGGTGGCCCCCCATTCCGTCCGCCAGGACGAAGATGTCGTCACCGGCTCCGAAGTCGTCCTGGTTGGTTGCCCGGACACGACCCACTGC
Source organism: Candidatus Neomicrothrix sp. UBA2131 (assembly GCA_002329075.1). Classification (GTDB taxonomy): domain Bacteria; phylum Actinomycetota; class Acidimicrobiia; order Acidimicrobiales; family MedAcidi-G1; genus S20-B6. The sequence goes on along the minus strand of DCXR01000075.1, from coordinate 7,025 downwards.
CGAGGCTCCACCGTGCAGGAGACGAATCCGTCGACGGCGACGGCTCACCGGTTCACCATTCGACGGCGGTCCACGGTCACCACAGTTCCAGGACGGTGTCGCCCACCTGCAGGTGGTCGCCCGTACCCAGGGCGGTCGGTGATTCGACCCTCTCACGGTTCACGTAGGTCCCGTTCGTCGAGCCCAGGTCTTCGACGACGAGGTGTCCGCCGGTCCGGAACAGCCGTGCGTGTATCGGCGAGACGTGCCCGTCGTCGACCGTGATCCCGCATCCGGCTGCCCGACCGAGCGTGATCTCTTCTTCGACGTCGACGGTCAGGCCCTCGAGCGATTCCGGGGCGACCACCATCAGGTGGCGTGGCCCACCCCGGCTCCGGTTCGAGGGCCGGACGAGCAGGACCGAGCCGGTTGCGACCACGGCGAGGGCGGCGATCAGGGCGGCGAGTGGGAACAGGTCGAGCACGACGCCAAGGATCGTACCGACGCTCCCGGGTCCGATCGGGTCACGTACTCGTCTGCCGGGCGGCGCGGTTGTCCGGGGCCATATGCCGTTACGCTTTCCGCCGCTACTCGCGCGAGTGGCGGAATTGGCAGACGCGCAGGATTCAGGTTCCTGTGTCCGCAAGGACGTGAGGGTTCAAGTCCCTCCTCGCGCACCGGGTGCCGTGGATCTCGACGTTCCACACCGAGTCGGAGCCGAGGCGTTCGACCGGCACGACCCGTTCGAGCGGCGGCTCGAGCCGTGCCGACGACCAGACGTCGAAGGCCGAACTTCACCGAGCCTCCGCTCAGGCGTTGACGTCGACGACGACGCGTCCGCGGATCCGGCCGGCGAGCAGTTCCTCGGATACTCCGATGACGTCTTCGAGGCCGACGACCCGTGTCATTCCGGCCAGGAGTCCCTGGTCGAGGTCGGTGGCGAGACGCTCCCAGGCCACCAGGCGGCGAGGACGGGGAACGGTCACCGAGTGCACGCCTCGCAACGTGACACCCCGCAGGATGAACGGCGCCACCGAGGTCGACAGGTCCATTCCCTGGGCCAGGCCGCAGGCGGCGACGCAACCCTCGGGTTCGATGGCGGCGAGCACGTTGGCGAGCGTGTGGCTCCCGACGGCATCGACGGCTCCGGCCCAGCGTCCCCGTACCAGCGGACGGGTCGAGGGTTCGGACAGTTCGCTGCGATCGACGATCGTCGTCGCTCCGAGTCCGGTCAGGTAGTCGGCCTCGTCGGGTCGTCCTGTCGAGGCGTGGACCTCGTAGCCGCGTGCGGCCAGCAGGGCGATCGCGGTACTGCCCACACCGCCGGCGGCACCGGTCACCAGGACGGGTCCGCTGTCGGGGGTCACGTGGTGTTCCTCGAGGGCGAGCACGCAGAGCATGGCCGTGTAGCCGGCTGTGCCGATGGCCATGGCCTGCTCGGTGGTGAAGGCGTCGGGTACGGGCACGGTCCAGCCACCCTGGACACGGGCCCGCTGGGCGAAACCGCCCCAGGTCTCCTCGCCGATGCCCCATCCGTTGACCACCACCCGATCGCCGGCGACGATGTCGGGGTGGTCGGAGGCGGCCACGGTGCCGGCCAGGTCGATGCCGGGCACCATGGGCCATGAGCGCACGATCGGCGAGGAGTTGGTGACCGCCAGGCCGTCCTTGAAGTTGACGGTCGAGTGGGCGACTTCGACCAGCACGTCGCCATCGGGGAGGGCGTCGTCGTCGAGGTCGGTGATCCCGACGGAGAAGTGGTCGTCGGACTTGTCGGCCAGCAGGGCTCGGAACACGGGGTCTCCTCGGGTGGGTCGGGATCGGGCCGGCGCCTACCGGCCGAACATGGCTAGCCACTGCTCCTCGGAGCGTGGCTGGAACACGAAGTTGTTTGTCCGGGTGTGGCCCATCGTGGCCGACGGCTGCGGCGAGTACAGGTGGCCGGGATACAGGACCGCTTCGTCGGGGACCTTCAGCAGCTTCTGGGTGATGCTCTGGTACAGCGCCGCCGGGTCGCCGCCGGGCAGGTCGGTGCGGCCACAGCCCTCGAGGAACAACGTGTCGCCTGCGACCAGGCGGTTGTCGACGAGGAAGCACTGGCTGCCCGGGGTGTGGCCCGGGGTGTGGATCAACTCGATGTCGACCTCGCCGACACGGATCCGGTCACCGCTGGTGTGTTCGACCACATCGCCCACTTCGAGGCCGGTGACCTTGCGGATGAACTCGGCTTCCTCGTGTTGGGCGTGGACGGGCACGGACACCTCGTCGAGCAACTCTCTCACCCCGGCGATGTCGAACCCCATCATCGAGCCGCCGACATGGTCCGGGTGGTAGTGGGTGGCGAGCACACCGGTGCAGCGCATGCCATCGGCTTCGAGGACCTGCAGCAGGGCGGCCACGTCATAGGCGGGGTCGACGACTACGGCCTCGCCGGATTGCTGGTCGCCGATGAGGTACACGAAGTTGACCATCTGCTTCGCCACACGGTCTGTGGTGCCGAAGTCGCGACCGGACAGCAGTTGGCGGAAGTAGAGCCGGTCGTCTGGTGTGTCGCTCATCGGCGCATCGTAGGGAGCGACTCAGGCCGGTTCGCCGTCGGGCGACGGCACGATGGGTTCGACGCCTTGTCGGCGCCAGGCCTCTTCGGCGGGAGAGACGACCTCCCTGAGCGGCAGGCCGGGTCATCGTGCGGCCCTGGCTGCGTCGTCGTGTTCGACCTTGGCCCGTAGGCCGCTTCGGGCAATCCCTGCCGAATGGTCCGGTGGTGGTCGACCCGGGCGTTGCCCACATCGGCGAATGGAAGGGCACGGAGAAGTCGCACGGCCTCGTCGGAATCGACCTCGCCGGCGATAATGCCGTCGATCAAACGGCACAGGTCCACGGCGTCCATGTCACTATCCTCCCCTGTCGTGGCCACAGACACACCCTCGAACCCCTCGTCGATCGCGTACCTGGGTCCGGCGGGGACCTTCACCGAGCAGGCGCTGTTCACCCAGCCCGACCTCGCTGCCCTGGAACACGTCCTGGCTCCGTCGATCTCGGATGTCCTGTTGCAGGTATCGGCCGGTGGGGTGACCCTGGGATTCGCCGCAATCGAGAACTCGATCGAGGGCAGCGTCAACGTCACCCAGGACACGCTCACCTTTGAAGCCGACCTGCTGATCCAGCGCGAGGTGGTCATCTCGGTCCAGTTGAACCTTCTCGCCCGGGCGGGTACCTCGATATCCGACGTCCAGCAGGTCGTGTCGTTCCCCCACGCCATCGCCCAGTGCCGCGGCTGGCTTCGCGAGCACCTCCCTGATGTCGCTATCAACGCCTCGAATTCCACGGCCGACGCCGCACGCGGCATCGCCGAGGACGGCGACGGGCACACTGCTGCGATCGCGCCGGGACGGTCAGCCGAGGTCTACGGACTCGAGGTCCTGGCCGAGGACATCGAGGACCATCCCGAGAACGAGACCCGGTTCGTCCTGGTGGCGGCCGATGGCATCCCGACCCCGACCGGCCACGACAAGACCTCGCTGGTCGTCTTCCAGCGGGCGGACCGTCCCGGCAGCCTCCTCGGCATCCTCCAGGAGTTCGCGGCGCGTTCGATCAACCTGACCCGCCTCGAGTCGCGCCCCACCAAGCAGGGCCTGGGCGACTACTGCTTCCTGGTGGACCTTGAGGGCCATGTAGCCGACGACGTGGTCGCCGACTGCCTGCGCAACCTGCACATGAAGCACGGCCGGGTGAAGTTCCTCGGCTCGTATCCGGCGGCGGGCAGCACCGGCGACGAGACCCGTAGCCAGGCATCGGCCGCCTCGCAGGCAGCAGACGCCTGGCTTGCCGACCTGCGCGACAGCATCGGCTGACCGGCCGCCGCCGAGGCGTCGGGCGACCCGGTGTTCGATCTGGCGGAGGGAGGGGGATTCGAACCCCCGGAGCCGTGAGGCTCAACGGTTTTCAAGACCGTCACAATCGTCCGCTCTGTCATCCCTCCACCGACGAGCGTAGGCGGGAGTCGCTGAATCGGTTGCGCCGGTAGCCTCTGCCGCCGAGGAGAGGTGGCCGAGTCCGGTTGAAGGCGCTCCCCTGCTAAGGGAGTATGGGCCCAAAAGCTCATCGTGGGTTCGAATCCCACCCTCTCCGCCAACGGCACCCACCACCGGTGGGTGCCGATGGGTCGCTCGTAGACTCGGGCGCCTGCGCTCGTAGCTCAATTGGATAGAGCATCTGATTACGGATCAGAAGGTTGGGGGTTCGAGTCCCTCCGAGCGCGCTAGGCGTTTACGCAGGTCAGAACCCCCAACTGGACTGATCAGCCAATGCACAAGG
>DCXR01000075.1:0-2369 GCA_002329075.1 Candidatus Neomicrothrix sp. UBA2131 | reverse complement strand
GCGGCAGCCACCTGGGCCCTTGGTTGTGGGCCTTCAGCGGGACCCAAAGCTCCCGACGGGCCTCGTTGTGACAGATCGCCCCAGGGGCGACTTGGGAGCCCAGCAGGTGTCCGTGGCCCTCGTCATCGATTCGAGCCCCTGAGGCCGCTCAGGGCCGGGCGCTCGAGTGGGGGAGCGGTCAGGCTCCGGCGGACGAGGAGGGTTGCGCTCCGAGGGTCGCGAGGAGCTTCTCGGGCATGTCGGCCGGCCAGTGCTCGGCGTCGACGGCAAGGCGGAAGGTGAAGTAGGCGCCCAAGAGCATCGAGGTGGCGTAGTCGACGCTGACGTGCCCGGGAAGGACGCCGGCGTCGATCGCGGCCTCGATTGCCGGTCTGAGGAGTCCGGACTGGCGGTTCGTCCGGAGGTCCTCGCGTATCAGGTCACGCACCTCGTCGGCCTCGGTGGTGCCCATGATCGCCAGGCCGGGGATGGTCCAAGCATGCTCCCAGGACACCGCATCGTGGAGGTTGCGCACAGCGTGGAGCAGGTTCTCGTAGGGGTCGTCGCCCGGGGGTTCGGTCTCCCGTCCGGCGCGCAGCAAGGCCACGTGCTGGAGGATGGCGTCGAGGACCTCGGGCTTGTCCCGGAACCTGGTGTAGACGGCACCGGGACGGACGCCGGCCCGGGTGGCTATCGACGCCAGGGTCATCGCTCCGTAGCCGACGGCGTGGAACTCGTCGGTGGCGCCCTCGATGATCTTCGTGTCAAGTTCGGTGTCGCGTGGTCTGGCCATGGTCAACCCGGAACTTAGCACCTTGAGAGGGTTCAAGCAATATAAAACCGTAAAAGAATTTCCGAAAAAGTATTGACAATAGAGATTAGCGGTATAAAGTAACCGTTATGAGTTACCGTCAACGCAAGCCGCACAAGGCCGTTGCCTTCACCGCCGCCCTCACCATTGGCCTCCTCGTTGGTGGGGTGCTCGGCAGCCACATCCTCAATAAGGCACCTGAGCCGGGCAGCGAAGCAGCCGGGAACGACCGCATCACCGCCGAGAGCTGGACGAGCAGTCTTAGCGACGGTGACTGGCAGGTGTCCCTCTCAGCCGAGGTCCGCAGCCTCCTGACGCTCACCGGTGCCGGTACAACTCGTCGGGCCGACCTGGTCGACAACAACCCTGCCGCCGGCCTCACCGCCGCAGGCAGTTCTCCGATGATTCACACGGAACTTGGCGCAGCTCTCTGGTCGAACTGCACCGAGATCCGCATCGCCCGCCACGTCGACGATGCCATCGTCGACCCGACAAGCGCCCTTAGCGCCATCGACGAGGCCATCTCCCGCCTCAGCGAACTCACCGGACTGAATCTCGTCACCGGCGGCGACTCCAGAGGCGACACCACCGACCTCATCACCCCTGAGCGTGACACCATCCAGATCGCCTGGGTCCCCGAGGGCTCCTCCCACCTCGAGGACGACGAACTCGGCGCCGCCGAGGTCTGGCACATCGCAGACGCCCGAGGCATTCCAACGATCGTGCGTGCCCGGGTCTTCCTCTCGGCCGAGATCCTCGCCGACTACTCCTTCGGCCCGGCTGGTGGCGGCGTCAACGTCGAGACCGCGATCCTCCACGAACTCGCCCACGCCGTCGGAATCGGCCACTCCGTCGACGGTGACTCGTTCATGCACGCCGAACTCGGTTCCCACGCCGAGACCACCACCACCGACCTTGCCACACTCGCCTTTGCCGGCGGCCGGAGCTGCTGAACCCCACATCGAAGCACCATCCACGGCCGCCCGCCGGGCTCGGCAATGTCGTCCTGGTGGACACCGACGGCACCGAGGTCTACCGCGAGGAACGGTGCGCCGGACTCACGCAGTGCCTGGTCGTCGACCGCGAGGTGCTTCCGGGCGACTGACGCTTCCAGGCAGCCACGCAGGCAGCCACGGGGGTGACACACCCTGACATCCCCTGACACAGATGGGTGGTAGAAAGGGCTGGTCAGAGTACAAAAACCCCATCTGGAGATCCGCATGATTCTTCTTACGGATCAGAAGGTTGGGGGTTCGAGTCCCTCCGAGCGCGCAACGCGTTTGTGCAGGTCAGGGGTTCGGGGCTGAGCGATCTGGGGGGCCGAAGGTAGGGAGTTCAAATCTCGGTAGCCCGATCACCCGAAGTGCTTTCGGCGGTGGGGCGGGAAGCCGGGTCGGATGGCGGCCCGTCGCCGTGTTCGTTGGTCCCGTGGATGCGCCAGGCGGTGATTCCGTCCGCCTGGGGGGTCGGCAGTGCCAGCGTGCCGGGCTCGGTCGGGTCGTCGACGTCGACGGTGGTTACGTCATCCCAGGCGGTGTCATCGTCAGGCACTCCCTGGTCGTCCCTGGTGCCCTCGAGG
>DCXR01000046.1 GCA_002329075.1 Candidatus Neomicrothrix sp. UBA2131 | reverse complement strand
CAGGCGCATCCTCGGAGGTGTACTCGCCGCTACCGACGTAGTTGCCCTCCGAGTCGAATGCCTCCTCACCGAAGTGGTCACGCCACTCGGTGGCCACGACACCGCCCTCGGCGGCCTGCTTGATCGAGAGGCTGATGCGCCGACGCTGCAGGTCGAGGTCGATGATCTTCACCCAGAGCTCCTCATCCGGGGTGACCACCTGCTCGGGGAGCTCGACGTGGTGGGCCGACATCTCCGAGATGTGGACCAGGCCCTCGATGCCGTCTCCGACCTGGACGAACGAGCCGAACGGGACCAACTTGGTGATCCGGCCGTAGACCAACTCGCCGACCTGATGGCCCTCGGCGAACTCCTGCCAGGGATCCTGCTGGGTGGCCTTCAGCGACAGGCTGATGCGCTCACGGCCACGGTCGATGTCGAGCACCTGCACCTCGATCTCGTCGCCGACGGTGACCACAGCGCCCGGGTGGTCGACATGCTTCCACGAGAGCTCCGACACGTGGATCAGCCCGTCCATGCCGCCCAGGTCCACGAATGCACCGAAGTTGACGACGCTGGATACCACGCCCGACCGGACCTCGCCCGGACGCAGGTTGTCGAGGAAGTCCTCGCGTTGCTCCTTCTGGGTCTCTTCCAGCCAGGCTCGCCGGGACAGGACGACGTTGTTGCGGTTCTTGTCGAGCTCGATGATCTTGGCCTGAATGGTGGTGTCCATGTAGGGCTGCAGGTCGCGCACGCGGCGCAACTCGACCAGGGAGGCGGGGAGGAAGCCACGGAGTCCGATGTCGACGATCAGGCCACCCTTGACGACCTCGATCACCGTGCCGTCGACCATGCCGTCGCCTTCCTTGATCTCCTCGATGCGACCCCAGGCGCGTTCGTACTGGGCACGCTTCTTGGAGAGGACGAGGCGGCCCTCGTTGTCCTCGCGGTGGACCACCATGGCCTCGATGCGCTCACCGATGGCAACGATCTCACCGGGGTGCACGCCGTTGCGGATCGACAGCTCGCGAGGCGGGATGACGCCCTCCGACTTGTACCCGATGTCCAGGAGAACCTCGTCCCGGTCGACCCGCACGACGGTGCCCTCGACGATCTGCCCGTCGGCGACATCGACCATCGTGGCCGAGTAGGCCTCGTCGAGGGAAAGGGTTCCGAGGTCGTCGAGGACGATCTCGCGGGGGATGTACTCGCCGCTTGCGTCGAATGTGCCCATGGGAGGCGAGTCGAGGGCGGAATCGGGGGCAGTCAGGTTGGTCACGGTGGCTTATCTCGGGGACAGGGATCGGGGACAGGAAAGAATCAGGAACGATTGGGGTATGAAGGTCCGACACCCGGGGGCACGGACCAGAAAAGCCTATCCCCAAGGCCGGGAAACCCCTTCGGGAACCCCGATCAGGCGGAGCGGGACGCCAGGAGCAGGAATTCCGGGCTCTCGATGTCCGGAGGGCGGCGTCCGTAGTCGCCCGGGGTGACCGACCAGAGCCCCTCGACGACCAGACCGGCCCGGTCTGCCAGGAGTCGGAGCTCCCGTGGCGTGAAACAACTGGTCCAGAGGTCCGCCTCCGAAACGTTCCCATCGATGTCCCGGATCTCTGTGCGCTCATGGTTGACCCCGGAACCGGCATCGAAGTCGTCGAGTTCGCCGAGGAACCGCACCTGGAAGTAGGCCGAGAATGCGCTCAGGGCCAGGCGGCCACCGGGTCGCACCGCGGCGGCGATCCGTTCCAGGATCGCCCCGTCGGGATCGAGCGGGACGGGATCCGCTCCGGGGCCGGTAGCCAGGCCGAAGGCCCCCTGGCAGAGAGAGATGGCGGCGTCGAACTCGTCCTCGTAGGACAACCCCCGGGCATCGGCACAGACGAAAGTCGCTCCCGGTGGTGCACCGGCGGAAGCCAGGTCGATGAAGGCCTGCGAGACGTCTATGCCCACCACATCGAAGCCCCTCCTCGCGAATTCGTGGGCATGTCGACCGGGACCGCACCCGACGTCCAGAATCCGGGCGCCCTCACCGAGCTCGAGCGCCTCGACGAGGAAGTCGACCTCCTGCACCGTTCCGTAGGTGAACGAGTAGCGGAGGTAGGCCGCACCCAGGTGGTCGGCCACCTCCTCGAACCAGTGTCCGGGGTTGCCTTCCCCGTCACGCTCTCCCCTCATGCCTTGGCGTCGGCCCAGGTGTCGCCGGTGGCCACGTCGACAGCCAGCTCGACGCGGAGGTCGAATGCTCCGGACAGGATCTCCGGTACGACGCCAAGAGCTTCGTCGCGCTCACCGGGAACGACCTCGAGGATGACCTCGTCGTGGACCTGGAGGATCAGCCGGCTCGCCATGCCGGTCTCCTCGAGATGGCGGTCGAGGCGGACCAACGCAACCTTGAAGATGTCGGCCGCAAGGCCCTGGATGCCGGCGTTCATCGCCTGCCGCTCGCCCGCCTGACGGATGTTGAAGCTGGGTGACGAGAGCTCGGGGATCCTGCGGCGACGGCCGAACAGCGTCTCCGTATAGCCGCGGTCGCGGGCCTCGGCCACCGTCCGGTCCATGTACTCGCGCACGGCCGGGAAGGCGGCGAAGTAGCCGTCCAGGATCTCGGTGGCCTCGTCTACCGGTATGCCGAGGCGCTGCGAGAGCCCGTACGCCTCCATGCCGTAGGCCAGGCCGTATGCGACCATCTTCGCCCGGGACCGCAACTCGGGCGTCACGTCGGCCGGCTCGACCTCCCATGTCCGTGCGGCGACCGCCGTGTGGACGTCGTCGCCCGCCTCGAAGGCGGCGATCAGCCCGGGGTCCTCCGCCAGGTGGGCGATGCACCGCAACTCGATCTGGTTGTAGTCGGCGACGAGGAGCGTGTGGCCCTCTGCCGGCACGAACGCCCTTCGGAAGGCCCGGCCGGCCTCGGTACGCACCGGGATGTTGTGGAGGTTGGGTGCATCGGAGCTGAGACGGCCCGTGCGGGCAACGGTCTGGTTGAACGTGGCCCGGATCCGGTCACCGTCCCCCACCTCGGCGAGGAGGCCCTCCCCGTAGGTCGATCGCAACTTCTCGACCTCCCGGTACGCCAGCAGGTACTCGACTACGGGATGGTCGCCCCGGAGCCTCTCGAGGGTGGCGGCGTTCGTGGAATAACCGGTCTTGGTCTTCTTGCCGGGCGTCAGCCCCAGCTTTTCGAACAGGATCACCCGGAGCTGCTTGGTGGAGTTGACATTGAACTCCTCCCCGGCGGCCTCGTGTACGGCGGCCCGCAGGCGTTCGCAGTCGGCGGTGAGCTGGTCGCGTAGGCAGGTCAACTCGGCCACGTCGACGCCCACCCCTACCTCCTCCATTCGGGCCAGCACCCGGAGCAGGGGCAACTCGATCTCCGTGTTGAGTTCGGCTATGCCCTGTGCGTCGATGGCGGCCAGCATCGGCTCGACCAGGAGCTCGACCGCCCGCGCCCGTAGGGCAGCGCTGCCGGCGCTGTCGGTCTCATCGCCGCCGAGGTCGAGTTGGCCATCCGAGGCACTGCTCGATGGAATCCGATGCCCGGAGTGGCGTTCGAGGAGTTGCTCGAGGCCGAAGCGGGGATCGGCCGGGTCCAGGAGGTAGGCGGCCAGACGCGTGTCGAGCACCGGGGCGACGACATCCACACCGATTCCCCGGAGCGCCTTTACCAGCGGCTTGCCGTCGTGGAAGGCCACGCCGGGTACTCCATCACCCATGAGTTCTGCAAGCGCCACGACAACCTCCGGTGAACCGAGGAGGCTCCGCTCGAGCCAGACGACCGCACCGTCGCCGGCCGCCAACGCCAGCCCGTCGCCCAGGATCTCCCCGTCGCCATCCGGATCACCACCATCCATGCCGACCGGGCCTGCAGGCAGCCCGGCGATGGCCTCGCATGCCGAGGACACATCCTTCGGCCGTTGGACGACGACCTGGACCTCTCCCCCGTCGCTGCGGTCAGCGGCACCATCGGACCCGTCCGAGGAGAAGTCGACACCGAGCAGTTCGCCCAGGCGCACCCGTGCCGTGCGAAGCTCCAGCCGGTCGAAGAGTTCGACTGCGGCATCGACGTCGACCGAACCCCGCTGCAGGTCGTCGGCCTCCAGCCCGAGCGGCACATCACGTACCAGAACCATCATCTCGGCGTTGAGTCGCACCAGGTCCTCGTTCTCCTCGAGGTTCTGGCGGAGTTTCGGCGTCTGTTCGGCTGCAGCCCCGAAGATGCCATCCAGCCCTTCGTACGCGTTCACCAACTTCGCCGCCGTCTTCTCACCCACTCCGGGGACGCCCGGCAGGTTGTCGGACGGGTCACCACGTAGGGCGGCGTAGAGCACGTAGTCGTCCGGCCGGACGCCGGTGCGCTCCTCGATCCCCGCCTCGTCGTACAGGGCGTAGTCGGAGACCCCCCGCTTGTTGTACAGAACCCGCACGAACGGGTCCTCGACCAGTTGGTAGCTGTCCCGATCACCGGTGACGACTATCGCATCCCGGCCGGCGTCCCTGGCCGTGGTGGCGAGCGTGGCAAGCACGTCATCGGCCTCGAAGCCCTCCGCATCGACCACCTTCAGACCCAGCGCCTCGACCAGTTCCCGCACCAGGACCAGCTGCTCGTACAGGATGTCGGGCTGCTTGTCCCGGTTGGCCTTGTACGAGGGAAGGCGAACGTGGCGGAAGGTGCCGCCCGGAAGGTCGAAGGCCACGGCTATCCCGTCCGGCTCGTGCTCGCGGAGCAGGGTCACGAGCATGGCGCAGAAGCCGGTCACGGCATTGGTGACCTGCCCCGACGCTGTCATGAGGTCGGTGGGGAGGGCGAAGAAGGCCCGATACGTCAGCGAGTTGCCGTCAATGAGGAGCAGCGGTCGGGGCACGAAGCCGACCCTACTCCGGGGCGCCGACAGCCCGGATTAGGACCGGATCAGGAAGCAGGTCGCCGTCCCCCGTCGAGCACCTGGCATGCCACGTCGACCATGCTGGCCCGCTCGTTCATGGCCACCTGCTGGATGAATCGGAAGGCGTCGGCCTCGGTGAGGCCGGCCTCGTCCATCAGCACTCCCCTCGCCCGGTCGATGGTCTTGCGGGCCTCGAGCCGGTCGGCGAGCGTCTGTGCCTGGTCGGTCAGCGCCCGCATCTCCCGGTGCCTGGCACGGGCGATCTCGACGGCGGGGACCAGCTCGCTGCGCTGGAAGGGCTTTACGAGGTAGGCCAGCGCCCCGGCCTCGATGGCCTGGTCGATGAGGTCACGCTGGCTGAACGCCGTGAGGATCACCACCGCAGCATCGTGCGACCTGGCGATCCGGCGGGCAACCTCGATGCCGTCCATGCCCGGCATCTTGATGTCGAGGATGACCACATCGGGGTCGGTGGCGGCGACCAACTCGAGCATCTCATCACCCCGACCGGTATCACCAACGACGGTGTAGCCCTCCTCCTCGAGGGTCTCCCGCAGGTCGAGGCGGATGATCGCCTCGTCCTCGGCGAGGGCGACGCGGACCTCGTCGACCACGTCAGCGCTCGACTGTCATGCGGTCGAGGAGTTCGTCCTGGGTGATCTCGAGGCGAAGCACCTCGGCAAGGAGGTCCTCGCGGTGCCTGGACATGGCGTGCACCTGGCCGTCCGCTTCGCGACGCCCGCGTTCGGACAGCGGGGTCTCGGAGACCAGGTGGCGCACCCTGGCCTCGTCGGCCTCGTCGGCCAGCTGGCTGATCTGTTCCTCGGTGACAGCCACGTCGGCACGCAGGCGGCGGAGTCGTTCGCCGATCTCGCTCAGGCGTCGTTCGATCAGGGGGCGTGCCATGGGCCGGGCAGTCTACGCATGCGAACGCGACAGGCGGACCTGTGCGGAAACTGTAGGCAAGCACCGGGTAGAGCGCGGGAAGGACGCGTGCCCGGGGCGGGAATCGAACCCGCAAGGCCTTGCGGCCAGAGGATTTTGAGTCCTCCGCGTCTGCCAGTTTCGCCACCCGGGCGCGGCCGGCAGCCTACAGAAACGCTCCAGCCGCCACGGCGGACGGGATCGCTGGCGCCTCCAACCACGAAACGCCCGTCCGTGGGCCACAATGGCGTCCGGTCGGGATGGCCGGTACGCCGCAGGAGGAACCCTTCGATGATCGTCTTCACCTACTCGGGACAGGGCAGCCAGCAGCCCGGCATGGGCGCAGCCTGGCAGGAGCACCCTTCCTGGGAACTCGTCGAGGAGGGTTCGGACGCAGCCGGCCGGGACCTGGCCCATCTCCTGCTGGACGCCGACGCAGACGAACTGCGCCAGACCCACAATGCGCAGTTGGCGACCTTCCTGACGAGCATGGTGGTCCTCGACGCCGTCGAACGGGTCGGCGTCGACGCCGCCGGCCACGCCGGCCACAGCCTCGGCGAGTACAGCGCCCTGACCGCAGCCGGCGCCCTCGACTTCGGCGGGGCCATCGACCTCGTCGTCGAGCGTGGCGAAGCGATGCAGGAAGCGGCAGGCAAGCGGGTCGGCACGATGTCAGCCGTCCTCGGACTCGACGACGAGGGCGTCGAGGCAGCGTGTGGGGCCACGGCCGGCGACGTGTGGGTGGCCAACTTCAACGCCCCCGGACAGGTGGTGATCGCCGGCGATCCCGACGCCATCGCCGCTGCCGGGGAGGCAGCCAGGGCGGCGGGCGCCAAGCGGGTGACGGAGCTCGATGTCTCCGGAGCCTTCCACACTCCCTTCATGGAAGCCGCCGGCGATCGACTAAGGGCCGCCCTCGACGCAGCCGACATCCGCCCCCCCGAGGGATTCGTCGTCGCCAACGTCGACGCCCTCGAACACGACGATCCAGAGGCCTGGCGCAGCCTCCTCAACGCCCAGTTGACCAGGCCGGTTCGCTGGCACCAGTCCCTCCAGAGGCTCGCCGCCCTGGGTTTCACCACGTTCGTCGAACTCGGGCCTGGCAGCGTCCTCACCGGACTCGTCAAGCGCACCCTCAGGGCGGCCAGACGCCTCACCGTCAACTCCCCGGATGACCTCGACCGACTCCTCGAGGAGCTGGCGACCGCCCCGGAGGCCACACCACCCGAGCACCACGAAGGGGAACACCTCTTTGCCACCGAGCGCCTGGTCGTAAGCCCCTGCGCCGGGGTGTTCACCCCCGTAGAAGGCCTCGGTGTCGGCGGAACGGTGGCCGCCGGGCAACTCCTCGGCACCATCGGGGGCGAAGATGTCCGATCATCTTTCGCCGGAACCCTCATGGGGTGGCTGGCACTCGACACCGAACGGGTGACCTCCAGCCAACCCATCGCCTGGCTGCAGGTCGCATAATGGACCCACTCCGACCATTCCGACCAGGAGAACGAGGTTCCCGATGAGCCAACGAACCGTGCTGGTGACCGGCGGCAACCGCGGCATCGGCCTGGCGTGCGCCCAGGCCTTCGCCGAACAGGGCGACCGGGTCGCCGTGACCTGTCGGGGCGATACACCCCCCGAGGTCCTCGAGGCGGGCCTCCTCCCGGTGGCATGCGACATCACCGACACCGAACAGGTCGACGCCGCATTCACCCACATCGAAGGGGAACTCGGACCCGTCGAAGTGCTGGTCTCGAATGCCGGCATCACCCGGGACGGCCTCATCCTGCGCATGTCCGACGACGACTTCGCCGATGTGCTCGAGGCCAACCTGACCGGTGGCTTCCGGGTCGCCCGACGGGCGGTCAAGGGAATGATGCGCTCCCGATGGGGCCGCATCGTTTTCATCTCGTCCATCGCCGGACGCATCGGCCAGGCCGGGCAGGCCAACTACGCCGCCTCGAAGGCCGGCCTGGTGGGCCTTTCCCGGTCATTTGCCAAGGAGTTCGCCAGCCGGGGGGTGACCGTCAACGTGGTTGCCCCCGGTCCGATCGCCACCGACATGCTCAGCGCCCTCCCGGAAGAACAGCAGGACGCCTACGCCGAGGCCGTTCCGCTGGGTCGACTCGGTCGCCCTGAGGAGATTGCCGCAGCCGTCTGCTTCCTCGCCTCCGAAGAGGCCGCATACATCACCGGAGCCGTGCTGCCCGTCGACGGCGGGCTCTTCATGGGCTGAGCGGATCCAAGAACTGGCATCTGCAGTCGGGTGAGCCATGTGGCACGCCGGAATTCGCCACACGTGGTCTTCCGCCGCCCTAGGGTGGTGCCGTCCAACAGCCCACCTGTCGCCCCATGTCGACAGCAGAGAACGGAGTCCCCGGTGAGTGACGCCAACTTCGAACGATTCACCAAGTGTGCCGTCGAGGTGCTCTCGGTCGACGCCTCCCAGGTCACCCCCGAAGCTCGCTTCGGCGACGACCTCGATGCGGACAGCCTCGACCTGGTCGAACTGGTCATGGCCCTCGAAGAAGAATTCGACGTGACCGTCGAGGAGTCCGAACTCGAGGGCATCGAGACCGTTGGTGGCGCCTTCGACATCATCATCGCCAAGCTCTGACCCAGAGAAGCTGATCCGGGAAGCCTGATGCAGGGTCGACGCGTTGCCGTAACCGGCCTGGGGGTCGTCGCACCCTGCGGAATCGGTGTCGACGCCTTCTGGGAGGGCCTCTGCGGGCCCGCCCCGGAGGGCGACCGACGCGTCCACGACTTCGATCCCAGCCCCTGGTTCGACAACCCCAAGGAGGCACGGCGAGCCGACCGCTGCACCCAGTTCGCCATCGCTGCTGCCGACATGGCCCTGAAGCAGGCCGGCACCCTGACCGCCGACCCCGGTCGCCGTGGTGTCTGGATCGGCACGGGCATCGGCGGCATCCAGACCCTCGAGGACCAGATCACAACCCGGCTGGACAAGGGCGACCGCAGGGTCTCCCCCTTCCTGGTCCCCATGATGATGGCCAATGCGCCCAGCGCTGCTGTGTCAATGCGCCACGGCTTCCAGGGTCCGGCCGAGAACTCCTGTACGGCGTGCGCCGCAGGTACGCACGCCGTTGCCAATGCCGCCCGCCTGGTGGCCTCAGGCCGCTGCGACGTGATGGTCGCCGGCGGCAGCGAGGCCGCCTTCGTGCCGACCGCCCTCGCCGGCTTCCGCAACATGACTGCCTTCTCCTCGGATGGCCTCTCCAGGCCCTTCGATGCCGAACGGGACGGCTTCGTCATGGGAGAAGGAGCCGGAATCCTCATCCTCGAGGAGTGGGAGACCGCCCTCGAACGGGGGGCCACGATCATTGCCGAGGTGCTGGGCGGAGCCAGCACCGCCGACGCCCACCACATAACAGCCCCGTCACCCGGCGGCGTGGGCGCCATCGCCTGCATGGAGTTGGCCATGGAGGAAGCCGGCGTCACGGCCGCCGACGTCGGCCACATCAACGCCCACGGCACCTCCACCCCCCTGAACGACATGGCGGAGGCCCGGGCCATGGAGAAGGTCTTCGGAACTCCGGGGCCGCTTGTGACGTCCACGAAGGGGATCACCGGCCACGCCCTGGGGGCCGCCGGAGCCCTCGAGGCCGTGGCGCTGGCGCTGAGCCTCCACAAGGCACTGATCCCCCCGACCGCCGGCTACGCCACCCCCGACCCGGAGATGCCGCCCGTCAACCTGGTGACCGGCGATGCGACCCCGTGGGAACCGGCCCCGGCGCTTTCGAACTCGTTCGGGTTCGGCGGCCACAACGGCACGATCGTGATGGGTCCCGCCTAGGCGAAAGCCCCGCAGGTCCCGGTCAGGAACCTACGGCGAGTCGGCGAACACGAACAGAAGTTCGCATTCGCAGGCGGTCTCGCCACCGACCGATGCACGCCCGGACCCCTTGCCGGCTCGTGCCGAGACACGACCCAGGTCTATGTGCAGGTCGAGGCGCTCGCCGGGCAGCACCTGGCGCCGGAAACGGACCCTGTCGATCCCCCCGAACAGGGCCAGGCGACCGGCGAAGGCAGGATCGCTGAGCAGGGCATATGCACCGAGTTGGGCGATCGACTCACACTGGAGCACTCCAGGAAGCGTCGGACGCCCGGGAAAGTGCCCGACGAAGAAGTCCTCGTCGCCCGTGAGGTGCCAAAAGCCGGTGGCAGCAACACCGACCTCGAGGCCGGTGACCTCGGTCAGGAAGAGAAACGGTGACCGGTGCGGGATGACCTGGTCCGGAGGGAGCAAGGGCTCCATCACCTGTCCCGGCCGCCGGGTATCCCCCACCGCCTCGGACCGGAGCGACGCATGACGCCACCAGCCGGTCGAGGCGGGAGTGGAAGTTCGGGTGCCGACCTACCAGGCAGGTGCGGCAGGTTCGGCAGGTTCGGCAGGTGCGCCGCCGGGTGCTGCACTGCCGTCGGCGACGGCGCTCTTGAGCTTGGCGCCGGCCTTGATCTTGACGGCCGCCTTGGCGGGCACGTCGATCGGGGCGCCGGTCTGCGGGTTGCGGGCCGTGCGGGCCGCACGGACCGTGTGGGAAAAGGACACCCACCCTGGAACCTTCACCTCTCCGCCGCCTGCGACCTCGGAGGCCACGACATCGCAGAAGGCGTCCAGACAGGCGCCTGCATCCTTATTCGAAACCCCCGCCTGCTCGGCGATTGCAGCGATCAGTTCGCTCTTATTCATCGACCTGCTCCCTTCCTGGGACTCTCGATGCCGCCGGAGGTCCCGTCGGCAATCGTGGTCAAATGACATACGAACCCGTTTTCGGGCCAATGTCAAGCATTTCCGACTTCCAGACCCCTACAACGACTGGCTTCTCATGTACCACCGAAGCGTCGAAACGAATCACAAGGACCCCCGAGGGGCCGTCCGGAGCCCTCAGGCAGCGTCCAGGGCGACCCGGAATTGCGCAACCAGGTCCCCCACCCCGGTCGGACCGGCGTCCTCGAGCATGCCCTGAACGACCGCCGAACCCACGACGACACCATCGCCGGCCGCAGAAGCCTCCACCGCCTGCCCGGGCGTCCCCACTCCGACGCCGATGAGCACCGGCAGATCGGTCAACTGCTTGAGGCGTGTGGCGATGATCGACGCACTGGCGGCCAGCTCGGCACGGACACCCGTCACCCCGAGGAGTCCCACGCCGTAGACGAATCCCCGGGACCGGGCACAGACCCTGGACAGGCGCTCGTCGGAAGCGGTGGGCGCCGCCAACAGGATCGTCTCGATGCCGGCCTCGTCGGCTGCAGCAACCCACGGGCCGGTTTCCTCCAACGGCAGGTCCGGGAGGATGCACCCTGACACGCCGGCATCGGCCAGCGCAGCCGCGAAGCGTTCAAGGCCGGCCCGGAATGGGATGTTGTAGTAGGTCATGACCGCCAGGGGCACCCCCGCATCGAGACCGCTCACCTGAGTCAGGATGCTCGTCGGAGTGGCACCCGAGGCAAGAGCGCGGTCGTTTGCCGCCTGGATCGTCGGCCCGTCCATGACGGGGTCGGAGAACGGGATCCCGATCTCGATCACGTCTGCACCAGCGTCGGCGACGGCCCGCACGGTGTCCGTCCAGTCGTCGCCCAGGCCGCCCGTGACGTAGACGACCAGCGCCTTGCCGCCGGCATCGCGGCGATCCCGCAGGGCGCCCTCGACCGCACCGGCCATCAGGACCCCTCTCCTCCACCGAGAACGTCCATCATCTGGGCGACGTCCTTGTCTCCCCGGCCGGACAGGTTGAGGACCACGGACCTACCTGCAAGCGCCACACGGTCCCGGAAGACCCAGGCCAGGGCGTGCGCAGGCTCGAGGGCAGGGATGATCCCCTCCGTGCGGCTCAGGAGCCGGAAAGCCTCGACGACCTCGGCGTCGGTGACATTTTCGTAGCGGGCACGGCCGATGGCAGCCAGATGGCTGTGTTCGGGGCCAACGCCCGGATAGTCGAGGCCGGCGCTGATGGACTCGGCCTCCAGGACCTGGCCGAACTCGTCCTGCATGAGAAACGACTGCGAGCCGTGCACCACGCCGGGGATGCCACGCCCGACGGCGGCCCCGCCGGCCGGCTCGACACCGACCAACTCCGTGTCGGCGTCCATGAACCCGGAGAAGATACCGATGGCGTTCGAACCACCGCCCACACAGGCGGTGACCACGTCCGGTACGCCACCGAGAATGGCCTCGCTCTGCTCGCGTGCCTCACGGCCCAGGACCTCGTGGAACCTGCGCACCATCCACGGGTACGGGTGCGGGCCCATGACGGACCCGAGGCAGTAGTGCGACTCGCCGACGGTGGCCACCCAGTCCCGCATGGCCTCGTTGATGGCGTCCTTGAGCGTGCGGCTTCCGCTCATCGCCGTCCTCACCTCGGCCCCGAGAAGCCGCATGCGGAAGACGTTCAGTTCCTGGCGCACGATGTCCACCTCGCCCATGTAGACGCAGCACTCCATGCCGAGCAACGCTGCGGCCGTTGCGGTCGCCACACCGTGCTGGCCTGCCCCGGTCTCAGCGACGAGCCTCGTCTTGCCCATCCGCTGCGCCAACAGCGCCTGTCCCAGCACGTTGTTGATCTTGTGGGAGCCCGTGTGGTTCAGGTCCTCGCGCTTGAGGAGGAGCCGGCACCCCAGTTCTCCGGAAAGGTTCTCGCACTCGGTCATCGGCGACGGCCGCCCTGCGTAGTCGGCCAGCAGGCCGTCGAGGCGCTCCCGATACCCCTGGTCGGCCCAGGCTTCACGGAACGCCGCCTCGAGTTCCTGACACGCCGGCACAAGGGTCTCGGGGACGTAGCGGCCCCCGAAGTCGCCGAACCGACCCTCCGGCGTCGGATCGCTCAACCCCACTGGTGTTCCTCCCAGTCGAATGGGCGACGCTCGCCGCCGTCGTAGTCCTCGAACTCGACCGAGTGTGCGGCCTGGAGGAAGGCCCGGAGGAGCCGGGGGTCCTTGCGGCCCGATTCGGCCTCCACCCCGCTGGCGACATCGACACCGAACGGTCGCACCTTGGCGATGGCCCGCGCGACGTTTCCCGGATCGAGGCCACCGGCGAGGATCATCGGCCGGTTGCTCGGCGCTCCCTCTGCCAACGACCAGTCGAACACCGTGCCGGATCCGGGAAGAGGCGAGTCGAGCAGCAGCAGGTCGGCTCCGAAGTCGTCGATGCGCCGCAGGTCGGGGGAACCGGCCGGCAGGGCCCTGATGGTTATGGGCACCCGGTCGGCGATCCAACGGCAGGTCTCCGTCGACTCGTTGCCGTGGAGTTGCGCCGCCCGCAGGCCGATCGAGTTCACGACCTCGACGACCCGGTCCCGACCCTGGTCGCGGAAGACCCCGACGGTCATGACCTCTGGTGGCAGTTGGCGGACGATGTCCCGGACGATGGGTGCCGCCACCTGGCGGTTGGACGGGGCGAAGACGAAGCCGACGGCATCGGCGCCGAGCGCCGTGGCGAGGAGTGCGTCCTCCTGGTTGGTGATCCCGCAGATCTTGACGAACACGACGCGACGCTACTCCCCGGCCCTGAGGTCCGGAAGCCCCAGGGGCGCACGGCGCAGTGCCGTCACCGCTGCCCGTCGGTCATCCGACACGACCACCGACTCCCCCACCAGCACGGCGTCGTAGCCGGCCGCGGCGAGGAGCGCTGCATCCTCCGGGCCCATGATCCCCGATTCGGCCACCGAACGCACCTCCGGCGGGATTGCAGCGGCCACCCTCGTCGCCCTGGCGGTGTCGACCTCGAAGGTGACGAGGTCCCGTTGGTTGACGCCCACGAGCCCGGCCCCGACCGCCAGCGCCCTCTCCAGTTCTGCTTCATCGTGCACCTCGACGAGGGCGTCCAACCCGAGTTCGGTGGCGAGGGCGGAGAAGTCACCGAGTTCGGAGTCGTCGAGGGCCGCTGCGATCAACAGCACGGCGTCTGCGCCCATGATGCGGGCATCGCAGACATCGCGGGCGTCGATCGTGAAGTCCTTGCGGAGGACCGGCAGGCCGCTGGCTGCCCGGGCCGCCCGGAGGTCATCGGCGGAGCCGCCGAACCACTCGGAGTCGGTCAGGACGGAGAGGCATGAGGCACCCCCGTCCGCATAGGAGGTGGCGACCTCTGCGGGGTCCAGGTCGACCATCAGGTCGCCCCTGGAGGGCGAACGACGCTTGACCTCGGCTATGACGGCCAACTCACCGTCGGGGCGGGCGCCGATCGCCGCACCGAAGCCCCGGGCAGGCGGGCAGGCACCGGCCTCGTCGAGGAGGTCCCCGAGGCTGCGCCGATCTGCAAGCGCCGACGCACGGTGGGTGTCGAGGATCCGATCCAGGTAGGTGGCCACGTGCGGAGGCTACCCAGCGGCCAGCCGTCGACTCTCCGGCATTTGTTCCCTCAGGCGGCCCGGAGGACGACGCTCTCCCGCCCGCCCTCCCAGTGGGCTTCGGCAGCGGTGACCTCCAGCACCGAGCGCTTTCGGTAGCCGAGCGCCATGAACCCGTTGTCCGTGCCCACGACGCTGGTGATGGTCCCCACCACATCGCCCTCGACCCTGAGGTCGGCGCCCGCGGGTGGAGCCGCTCCGGTGCCGGAGATCCGGACCAGGCGCATCGGCGCTCCGGCGGTGCGGCTGTCGATCCGGGCAACGAGTTCCTGCCCCGTGTAGCAGCCCTTGGTGAAGCTCACCGAACGCTCGACCTGTCCGGTGGCGTTCGGAATGGTGTTCCCGTCGATCTCGCTTCCCATTGCCGGCATCCCTGCCCTGATCCGTTCTGCCTCCCATGTTCCGACCCCATCCGTGGGCTCTGGGTGTGAGCCGGCCGGCCCCAGGAGGTCGACCGCCGTGAACCCCGCGAAGTCGAGGACGACCACCATCCCGCCCGCGGGGGCCACCGCTTCTTCGGTACCGAGCACCGTCGTAACGTCCCAGTCGAGCGGCTCGATCACACAGTCCGTTCGCAGCAGGAAGCGTCCCAGTCGCTCCTGTACCGCCCCTCCGAATCCACCGTCGACGTCGAGGAGGTAGTCGCCCTCCCCTCGCCGGGTGATGCGCAGCCATGCATCCACCCTGCCCGTGGGCTGGAGCAGGAAGGACCACGCCGAGGTGTCGTCGGCCAGGGCGACGACATCCTGGCTGAGCTGTCCCTGCAGGTACGTCTCGGCATCCGGGCCCCGGACCCCTACGACATCGCGGCTTCGGCGGAACAGCACCGGCGGGCTCAGGACCCTGCGAGCCGCTGGGCGGTCATGCGGCGGGCAGCGGGGATCGCCACCAGGAGCGCCCTGGCCTTGTTCTGGCACTCGAGGTGCTCCTGGGCCGGATCGCTGTCCGCCACGATGCCGGCGCCGGCCTGCACCGACGCCAACCCGTCGCGGACGAACATCGTCCTGATGGCGATCGCCGTGTCGATGTTCCCCGAGAAGTCGAAGTAGCCGACCACGCCGGCATAGGGACCCCGGCGAGCCGGTTCGAGTTGGTCGATGATCTCCATGGCCCGGACCTTCGGTGCACCCGAGACCGTGCCGGCAGGCAACGTGGCCCTCAGGACGTCGATCGGTGTCCGACCCTCGGCCAGGTCGCCGGAGACCTGGCTCGTCAGGTGCATCACGTGGCTGTAGCGCTCGAGGGTCATCATCTCTTCGACCTGCTCGGTTCCGAAGGTGACCACCCGCCCCACGTCGTTGCGGGCGAGGTCCAGGAGCATGAGGTGCTCGGCCCGCTCCTTGGGATCCTCGACCAGCTCGGCGGCCATCCTGCGCTCTTCGAGGTCCGTGCGGCCTCGACGCCGGGTGCCGGCGATGGGACGGGAGATGACCCGACCCTCGAGGAGTTGCACCATCGGCTCGGGAGATGCGCCTACGACGGTGATGTCCCGGTCCCTGAGGAAGTACATGTACGGGCTCGGGTTGACCTGGCGCAGGACCCGGTACACGTCGAAGGGTTCGGCCCCGAGTTCCACGTCGAAGCGCTGCGAAAGGACGACCTGGAAGATGTCGCCGGCGAAGATGTGCTCGCGGGCGGCCTCGACCGCTGCGCCATAGGTCTCGGCGCCCATCGTCGAGGACACCTCGGGCGGCTCGTCGTCCCGGAGTGGAGGCACCATCAGGGGCTCGTCCAGCGGGCAGGCACCATCGGCGGCCAACCGTCCGATGCGGTCGACCGCCTCGTCGTAGAGGGCATCGAGGGTGTCGTCGGCCGCACCGGCGGGAACGATGACGTTGGCGATCAGGACGGCTCGCTGCCGCCAGTGGTCGATGGCGACCAACTCCCCGATGACAGCCATCACGGCATCGGGAAACCCCCGGTCGTCGGGTGGGGCATCGGGCAGGTGCTCGACCTCGCGCACCACGTCGTATCCCAGATAGCCCATGAGGCCGTTGTGCAGGGGGGGCAGCCCCTCGATCGCAGGGGTGCTGTGGTGGCCCAGGAGCGCCTCCAGCGCCACCAACATGCCCCGGTCGGTCGGTATCCCCTCGGGGAGCTCTCCCTCGACGAGGAGGTCCCCGGCCGTCAGGCGCAACGTCAGGGACGGGTTGCGACCGATGAACGACCACCGGCCCCAGGTCTCGCCACGATCCACGCTCTCGAGGAGGAAGCCCTCTCCGTCACCGACACAGCGGGCGAACAGGCTGACCGGGGTCGTCAGGTCGGCCAGCAGTTCGCCCCACACGGGGACGACCGTGTGCGAACGGGCCAGGTCTCGGAACTCTTCGCGCCCGGGGGAGGCGACGAGCGCTCCCACCAGTTCAGCCCGCCGCAGATCCGGACCCGAAGGACCGGAAGAAGCAGCTGTACTCACCGGTGTGGCAGGCTCCGTTCCCCTCCTGTTCGACGGTGAACAACAGGGTGTCGCCGTCGCAGTCGAGGTAGGCCTTCCGGACGAACTGGCAGTTGCCCGAGGTCTCGCCCTTGCACCAGTACTCCTGCCGGCTGCGGCTCCAGAACCAGGTGCGCCCGGTCTCGAGGGTGCGACGCACCGACTCGTCGTTCATCCAGGCCATCATCAGGATCCGGCCGGTGTCGGCCTCCTGGATGATGGCGGGCACCAGGCCATCGGCGTTGTAGGCGACGGCGTCGAGTTGGTCGTCGGTGACGGTGATGGGTGTGCTTTCCGGCATGGCAGAAAGCCTAGGGGCGGGGGTTCGGCCCACCGTGTGTGGTTTCCGGCACCGCCTAGAGGTAGAGGCCGGTGCTTCCCTCTTCGAGGCGCTTGGCGGCGACGGCGTGGATGTCGCGTTCCCGGAGGATGATGTGGTCGCTGCCCCGGACCTCGACCTCGTAGCGGTCCTCCGGGTTGAACAGCACCTGGTCGCCGACCTCCATTGCCCGCACATTCGGGCCGGTGGCTATGACCTCGGCCCAGATGAGACGCCTCGCCATCTGGGCGGTGGCCGGGATCAGGATGCCTCCCGACGAGCGCCGCTCGCCCTCGGGCGAGTCGGTGCAGACCAGGATGCGGTCGTTGAGCATCTTGATCGGCAGGACCTCGGAATCCTCCGGGCCGGGCACAGATGCAAGGTGGGAGGTGCTCACGGGGGAAACGGTATCGGGCAGCCGATGCCAAGACGCGGGCCGGGAGCCGGGGGTCAGCCGGGCGGCGGCCGCACCACGATGCCCGCTGCGGCCATGTGGCGCTTGGCCTCGGCGATGCTGTGCTCCCCAAAGTGGAAGATCGAGGCCGCCAGCACGGCATCGGCGCCGCCTTCCCGGGCCCCCTCGACCAGATGGTCGAGCCCACCGACCCCGCCGCTGGCAACGAGCGGAACACGTGCCGCAGCACCTATGGCCTGCAGCATCTCGAGGTCGAAGCCGTCCCTCGTCCCGTCCCGGTCCATCGATGTCTGCAGGAACTCGCCGGCACCCAGGCGCTCCGCCTCGCCTGCCCACCCGACTGCGTCGATGCCCGCAGGCGTACGGCCGCCGTGGGTGAAGACCTCGAAGCCGCTTGGCACGGCATCGCTCCGACGGGCGTCTATGGCCACGACCACGCACTGGCTTCCGAACTCGGCGGCCAGTTCCCTGATCAGCGCGGGACGTTCGACCGCTGCCGTGTTCACGGACACCTTGTCGGCCCCGGCCCGGAGGATCCGACGGGCGTCCTCGACCGACCGGACGCCGCCGCCCACCGTGAACGGTATGAAGACCTCCTCAGCGGTCCTGCGAACGACATCGATGATCGTGTCCCGTGCGTCGGAGGAGGCCGTGATGTCGAGGAACACCAGCTCGTCGGCGCCCTCCCGGTCGTAGCGGGCCGCCAACTCGACCGGATCGCCGGCGTCCCGGAGGCCCACGAAGTTGACGCCCTTGACGACACGGCCGCTCTCGACGTCGAGGCACGGAATCACGCGCACGGACCTCATGGGGTGCCCCCACGACCGGAGAGTCGCCCAATCGCGTCGGCGACGTCCACGTTCCCCTCGTAGAGGGCACGCCCGACGATGACGCCTGCCAACCGACGACCATCGACATCGAGCGCTGCAAGGTCGTCGAGGTGCCCCGGGGTCCCGACACCGCCTGACGCCACCACGTCGAGCCCGGTCGCCTCGAGCGCCTCCCGGTACATCCCGATGTCGGGGCCCTCGAGGGTGCCGTCCTGTTCGATCTGCGTGACCACGAGGGCCTCGGCACCCAGGCCCTCGAACTGCCGCAGAGCCGGCCCCAGGAGGAGACCGCTGGACTCGGTCCAGCCGTGGACTGCCACCTCGCGCCCCCTGACATCGAGTCCGACCGCGACGGCGCCCAGGGATGCCACCTCCCCCACGAGGCCCGGGCGTTCGACAGCGGCGGTCCCGAGGACGACGCGGCGCACGCCCGCCGCGAACAGTTCGGCGGCGGCGTCGATGCTCCGTATGCCGCCCCCTGCCTGGACGGGAATGTCGAGTGCAGCAGCGATCGCGGCGACGAAGGGCCGATTCACCGGATCGCCGCTCCGTGCGGCATCGAGGTCCACCACATGTACCCATGGTGCCCCTGCCGCCTGGAAGGCGAGGGCCTGCGACACGGGATCGTCCCCGTAGACGGTTTCCTGTCCGTAGTCCCCGCGGAGCAGGCGGACACAGTGACCGTCCCGCAGGTCTATGGCCGGGAAGAGTGCTACCGCTGACATCAGGCGCCGACCGCCTCGACGAAGTTCTGTAGGACCTGCAGGCCGGCGTCCCCCGACTTCTCCGGGTGAAACTGCGTGGCCCAGAGGTTGCCCGAGGCGACGGCGGCACACACGGTGCTGCCGTACTCGCAGGTGGCCACGGTGGCGGGACCGACCGGTGCGGCATAGCCATGCACGAAGTACACCCACGCCTCCTCGTCGATACCGCTGAAGAGGGGATGGCCGACGACGTGGTCGAGGCGGTTCCACTGCATCTGTGGCCGCTTGACGGCATCGGAGAGAGCGCACACCCGGCCCTCGACAACGTCCAGGCCTTCGACCCCGGGCGACTCGTCGCTACCCGTGTACAACAGTTGCAGGCCGACGCAGATGCCCAGGAAGGGGCGGCCTCCGGCGATTGCATCCGTCGCCGCCGCCCTGGCGGTTTCGGTGAGGCCCGACGCGTCGAGCGCCTCGGTGCAGCGGCCGAAGGCACCCACTCCTGGCAGCACGACCCCCGCAGCCGAGGCGATCTCCGAGGGGTCGGCGGTCAGGCGTGCGTCGGCCCCGACGCGATCGAGCGCCTTCTGGGCAGAGCGAAGGTTGCCGATTCCGTAGTCGAGGACGGCGACGACCGGTCGGGTCACAGGCTCCCCTTGGTCGAGGGCACCCCGGTGCCCTCGACCCGCACGGCATCACGCAGGGCGCGCGCCACGCCCTTGAACCCGGCCTCGATGATGTGGTGGGTGTTCTTGCCGCGGACCATCGAGAGGTGCAGGGTCAGGCGCGCCGCCACGGCGAAGGCCCGCCAGAACTCCTCTACCAGTTGGGGATCGAAGGGTGGATCCCCGAGGATCTTCGCGCCCGGGAAGTCGATCTCGTAGTGCAGGTAGGGGCGTCCGGACAGGTCCAGGGCGACGTCGACCAGGACCTCGTCCAGCGGCACGCTGACGGACGCGAAGCGCCGCACGCCCGCCTTGTCCCCCAGGGCGTCGCCGACCGCCTCGCCGAGCGCTATCCCGACGTCCTCGACCGTGTGGTGGGCGTCGATCTCGAGGTCGCCGCTGCAGCGGACCTCGAGCCCGAGGCCACCGTGGCGGCCCAGTTGCTCCAGCATGTGGTCGAAGAAGGGTATGCCCGTCTCCGCCGAGGCTCCTGCACCGCTGGCGCCACCGTCGAGGTCGACGGAGACCGCAATCTGAGTCTCCCTGGTGGTGCGCTGTCGCTCACCCGTCCTGTCCATGTCAGATCCCATCTTCCGGTGTTCCTTCCCGTAGCAGTTCCCGGAGGGCGACCAGGAAGCGGTCGTCCTCCTCTTCGGTTCCGATCGTGACCCGCAGGCAGCCCGCCAACCCGTCCCAGGAGGAGCAGTCCCGCACGAGGATGGAACGTTCCAGCAACCCCTGCCACACCTCGCTGCCGGAACGAACCCCGGGTCGGAAGAGCACGAAGTTGGCCGCCGACGGCCATACCACCACCGGCAGTTCCCGCAGCGCCGATGTGACCCGCTCGCGTTCGGCGACCAGGGCAGCCACCCGCTCCTCCATCTCCGGCGCGTACCCGAGCGCCAGGACCCCGGCCGCCTGCTTGACGGCATCGAGGTGGTACGGGAGCACCACCTTGTCCAGTTCGGACAGGCACCAGGAGGGACCCAACAGGTAGCCGAGGCGCAGGCCTGCCAGCGCCCAGGTCTTCGAGAAGGTGCGGCTGACCACCAGCGCACGGTCCTCGCCGAGCAGGTCCACGGCCGAGGAGGTGGAGAACTGCCCGTAGGCCTCATCGACGACCAGGAGCCCGCCGTACTCCCCCAGCGACTCGAGCGCAGCCGGTACGACCTCGGGGGCGTCGATGGTTCCGGTGGGGTTGTTCGGCGAGCAGAGGAACACGACGTCGGGCCGCTCAGCATCGACGAGCGACCTGACGACGTCGGCCGAGAGAGCGAAGTCGTCGTCCCGTCGGCCGGTCACCACCCGGGTACCGGTGGCTCGGGCGATCTGGGCGTGCAGGGCATAGGTGGGCTCGAACACCGCTGCTGTACGGCCGGCGCCCCCATAGGCCAGCAGTACCGTCTGGAGGACCTCGTTCGAGCCGTTGCCACAGAAGACCTGCGCCACGTCGAGGGAGTAACGGTGCGCCAATGCAGACCGGAGGCTTGTGGCGGCACGGTCCGGGTAGCGGTTGAGGCCCAGGGTGCGTACTGCGTCGGCGAGGGCGCTGAAGAAGCCGACCGGGGGCGGCACCGGCGATTCGTTCGTGTTGAGGCGCACGTCGACCTCGACCTGGGGCGAGTGGTACCCCTCCAGGTCGGCGATCTCGCTTCTGGCGGACGGGATCTCAGACATCGTCGCCCCCTTCGATGGCGGCGAGGCGCCTCCGGAGCGACTCGGCGTGTGCGTCGAGGCCCTCGGCCTCGGCGAGCACAACCACGTGGGATCCGAGGGCCGCTACCGCCGACCGGTCGGCGGTGACCATGTGGACGTCCTTGGTGAAGTCGGCGAGCGAGAGCGCCCCTGCGAAGCGCGCCGTCCCGGCCGTCGGCAGCACGTGGCTCGGGCCCGCCACGTAGTCGCCCAGCGACGCCGGTGACCAGGGGCCGCAGAACACGGCGCCTGCGTGGCGGACTCGTGCCGCCATGTCCTGCGGGTCCTCGACCATGAGTTGGAGGTGTTCCGGTGCAATGTGGTTCACGACCGCAGCCGCCTGTTCCATGCCCTCCACGAGGACCACGTGGCCGGACACGGCCAGGGTCGACTCGATTTCGCTCCGGCGCCGGGATGCCTCGGTGATGGCGGCGATCTCAGCCTCGACGGAGTCGGCCACGGACTCGTCGAAGGTGACCAGCCAGGCCAACCCGTCCGGCCCGTGTTCGGCCTGAACCACCACGTCGATGGCTGCGAACCCGACGGGTGCCGTCGCATCGGCGACGACGACTACCTCGGAGGGTCCGGCGAAGGCCGAGGGGACGCCCACCCGGCCGGCCACCTCACGCTTGGCAAGGGCGACGTAGACGTTGCCGGGCCCCACCACGACGTCGACCGGCCGGATGCTCTCGGTGCCGAAGGCGAGTGCAGCGATCGCCTGGGCACCACCCACCGGGTGGACGGCATCAACGCCGGCCACAGCTGCCGCCGCCAGCGTCACGGTGGCGATGCGGCCGTCTGGTCCCGGTGGCACACAGACCACCACCTCACCGACGCCGGCCACACGGGCCGGGATGGCCGTCATCAGGACCGTCGACGGATACGAGGCCCGACCCCCGGGGGCGTAGCAGCCTGCACGGTCGACGGGTACGGGCATCGACCGGACGGACAGCCCGTCCCGTTCCCATCCGTGTCCGGGCCGGACCTGGGCCTCGTGGTGGAGGCGAATCGATTCAGCGGCGACCTCGAGGGCCGTTCGGAGCGGGACGTCGATCTCCGACAGGGCTGCCTGCATCTCGTCGGCATCGACCACGAGGGATCCGGGACGGGCTCCGTCGAAACGTTCCCCGAGTTCGAGGATCGCCTCGTCGCCGCGGACACGCACGTCGTCGATGATGGCTCGGACGGCGGCGAGCGGCCCGGCCTCGTCGAGGAGGGGGCGTGGGAGCACGTCGACGAGGTCCCCCTCGTAGCCACGCAGGTCTGTTCGTCGGAGCACCCCGCCACGCTAGCGGTCGCTCCCCCACCGCTCGGTGGGGTTTGCGCCACGCGGCCTTCGGATCGGGTGGCCGACGGCCTCGTTCTGGACCAGACTCTGTACGTGGCACCCGAGTACAGCCCGCCCTCAGGGAAGGGCGCTCCCTCCGACGCTGAGCTCTCGTCGGTCGTGGGCCAGCTGGATGCCCTCCTCGATCGGATCGGTGAACTCCTCGACGGTGGACCGGACGGAGAGCGCACCGACGACACCGCCGGCCTGCTGGAGGTCGAGCGCCACCTCCTGGGTGCCCGGAGGGAGCTCGGCCGTACCCGTCGGCGACTCGGCTGAACAACACTCCACGACTGGTGCCTACACGACAGGCGTTGCCCCAGTGCCGAAAAAGTGCTCGGCGCCTCTCGAGAGAGGCGCCGAGCGGCGAGGTGGGTGGCGGGAACCCGATCCTCGCGAGTCAGGTGGCGGGAACCTGACGGGGCCAAGTTATCCCATCAATCCCAGGTGGGAAAGTCGAAATGGAGGAGTTTCCCTCCCAGCCGAACCTTCCCGACATGCGGCAGGGAACCGCTCAGACCTCCGAGGCCGGGCAGAAGTCGTTGAGGACACACTCGCCGCAGCGGGGCTTCCGACTGGGGCAGACACGCCGACCGTGCAGGATCAGGCGCATGCTGAAGTCTCCCCGGTCATCCGCCGCGATCATCGGGTTGAGCTCATACTCGACCTTCACCGGGTCTGTCTCCTCGGTAAGGCCCAGGCGGCGCGACAGGCGACCTACATGCGTGTCGACCGGGAGGCCGGGCAGGCCCAGGGCCACGCTGCGTACCACGTTCGCCGTCTTGCGCCCGACACCTGGAAGTGAGGTCAGGTCTGCCATGGCGCCAGGCACTTCGCCGTCGTAGGCCTCGACCAGCCTCTGCGCCATCCCGAGCAGGCTCCGGGCCTTGTTGGCATAGAAGCCGGTCGAGCGGATGATCTCCTCCAGTTCGGACGGGATGGCCTCGGCGAGGTCCCATGGTGTCGGGTAGCGGGCGAACAGCACCGGCGTGACCATGTTGATGCGCTTGTCGGTGCACTGGGCCGAAAGGATCGTCGCCGCCAGCAACTCATAGGGACTGTCGTGGGTGAGTTCGCATTCGGCGTCCGGGTACTCGTCGGTCAGGCGCCGGTTGGCCTCCCGTGCGCGACCCGCAGGTGATCTCGGTCGTCCCATCCCGTCGAAGGTACCGTCTGGGCGGTACAGGCGGGTCCTTGTGCGCCCCCGGCTAGCCTCGCCGCCGATGGCAACCGAATCCGAGCGCCTCGAGGTCTCCGACGGCCACGACACCGTCGTACTCACCAACGCCCGCAACAGCTGGCTGGTCGAACTCCGGGTGGAAGGAGACGACGACGTCCGAAGGCAGCGCCTGCTCGAGGCCGCCACCCAGGCAGTAATGCTGAACGAGGGAGGGCGCCTGGAGTTCTGGATCGAAAACGCCACGCCTGCCAGCGACTGGGTTCCGATTGCGGCCGGATTCATCCACTACCGGGACCTGTGGCGACTCGAGCGTCCGCTGCCGGCCCCAGACACCGACCTCGCCACACGTGCCTTCACCCCCGCCGACACCGACGCCTTCCTCGAGGTCAACAACCGGGCATTCGACTGGCATCCCGAGCAGGGAGGCCTCACACCCGAGGAGTTCTCGGAGAAGTGTGCCGAGCCCTGGTTCGACCCCGACGGCTTCCGCCTGCTCGAGATCGAGGACCGCCTCGCCGGCTTCTGCTGGACGAAGGTACACACCGACGAGAAGCAACCGATCGGCGAAATCTACGCCATCGCCGTGGACCCCGACTTCCACGGGAGCGGGCTCGGTCGCGAACTCGTCCTCGACGGCCTGGGATGGCTGGCCCGGCAGGGGTTGCGCCACTCGATGCTCTACGTCGAGTCCGACAACCGGTATGCCAACCTGCTCTACGACAAGCTCGGATTCCAGCGCACCAGCATCAACCGCGCCTTCCAGCGCATCGTCCGGTGAGCGGCGCCGGACCGTCCGGGTTCCCGGTCACCCGCTACGACCACGACCGGACCTCCCTCGAGGCGTTGATGGGCGACCAGCCCTCCTACCGGATCGACCAACTCTGGCACGGTCTCTACGGGGACCTGTCCGACCCGACCGAGATCACGACGCTCCCTTCCTCCCTGAGGGACCGACTCGCCGAAAGCCTCCCGGCCGGGTTGGCAGAGGAGACGCGATCGGTCGGCGACGGGGGTGAGACCGTCAAGTGGTTGTGGCGCCTCACCGACGGCGCGCTGGTCGAGACGGTGCTCATGCACCATGGGGAGCGGTCCACGGTCTGCGTCAGCACCCAGTCGGGTTGCGCCATGGGATGCGGCTTCTGCGCCACCGGACAGATGGGCTTCGACCGCCACCTGACCACCGGTGAGATCGTCGAACAGGTCGTCCGGGCCCAGCGGGAAGCCGGCGAGCGCCGCGTCTCGAACGTCGTGTTCATGGGCATGGGAGAGCCGCTTGCCAACTACGAGCGCACCTGGGGCGCAGTCGAACGCATCCACGGAGCCCTCGGACTCTCGGCGCGGCACCTGACCATCTCCACCGTCGGCCTCGTTCCCGGAATCCTGCGCCTTGCAGGGGAACAGCTGCCCGTCACCCTGGCCGTCTCCCTGCACGCAGCCAACGACGACCTGCGCGACGAACTCGTGCCGATCAACCGACGCTGGCCCCTGGCGGAACTGGCCGACGCATGCCGGCGCCACATCGACGCCACCGGCCGCCGCCTCTCGCTGGAATGGGCACTGATACACGAGACCAACGACCGTCCCGAGGATGCCCTGCGCTTCGCCTCCTACGCCAGGTCCCTGGGTGCACACATCAACCTCATACCGCTCAACCCGACGCCCGACTGGCCGACACGTGGTTCCCCCAGACAGCGCGTTGCCGACTTCGCCGACGAGTTGAGGGCCCACGGCGCCAACGTGACGGTCCGCCGTACCCGGGGAACCGAGATCGACGCGGCGTGCGGCCAACTGCGCGCCGACCGCCTGAACATTCCGGTGGCGGCGCAGGATCGGCGGCAAGCAGTCACCACCCTGCCAGACTGACCCGATGGAATCACAGCGGCGCTGGGTCAACCGGCACCAGCCACAGACCCTGGCGACAGGCACGATGCTGCTCTACATCGAGGGCTTCTTCAGCCTTGTCCGGGGTTCAACGGACCTGCTGCTGCTGGGTCTGCTCATGTTCCCCTCGGGCTACCTCGTCGCCAACGACAAGAAGGTCGGCTGGCAGATAGCGGTCGTCGTGTCGGCCCTGGCCATCGTCGCACGTATCCGGATCTACGGCTTCGGCAGCAGTCTGCTGATCGCACTCCTGTTCCCCGTCGTCCTCCTGGCGCTCCTCCTGCATCCGATAAGCCGGGAGCACCAGCGGATCTGGTTCGACTGACCCCGTGGTGGACCCGACCAGACCGCAGGACGATCCCCTGCCGCATGGCGACAAGGCGACGGCAGTGCGCTCGATGTTCGACGCCATCGCTCCCCGCTACGACCTCCTCAACCGCCTCCTGACCCTTCGACTCGATGTCCGCTGGCGCCGTCGCACCGTCCGGGACCTCGACCTGCCCACAGGTTCCACTGTCCTCGACCTCGCCTGCGGGACCGGCGACCTCTGCCGGG
Organism: Candidatus Neomicrothrix sp. UBA2131; assembly: GCA_002329075.1. Taxonomy (GTDB): domain Bacteria; phylum Actinomycetota; class Acidimicrobiia; order Acidimicrobiales; family MedAcidi-G1; genus S20-B6. Next base: position 13,240 of record DCXR01000046.1, on the reverse strand, counting down.
ACCTCGACAGCGTCGGCCACCGCCCCGTCGGCATGGACCTCTCGTGGGGGATGCTGGCCGCTGCACGCACCGACGCCCCCCTCGTGCACGCGGACGCCCTGCGCCTGCCGGCACCCTCCGGCACGGTCGATGGCGTCACGTGTGGCTTCGCCCTCCGCAACCTGGCGGCCCTGGGGCCATTCTTCGCCGAGTTGGCCAGGGTCCTGCGTCCGGGGGGCCGGATCGCCCTCCTGGAGGTCGACCGGCCCCGCAACCCGCTGCTCCGGTTCGGCCATTCGGTGTACTTCGGGCGGGTGGTCCCCTTCGTCGGCGGGCTGCTCTCCGACCGTTCCGCCTACCGGTACCTTCCGCGGTCGGTCGTCTACCTGCCCGACGAAGCCGACCTGTTGCGCCAGATTTCCGATGCCGGCTTCACCGATGTGGCCAAGGTCCGCCTCTCAGGCGGAATCGCCCAACTCCTCACCGCCACCAGAGGCACCTGAGCTCCTCCGGTCGGGCCGGGTCAGCCGGAGAGCACCAGCCCCAGGGAAAGCAGGGATCCAGCCAGCAGTTGCGTCCGACCCGTGAGCACCAGCACGCCGATGAGTCGTGGCCCGGCGGCACCGCCGAGGACGGCACGGACCGCTGCTCCGGCAGGCAGTGCTCCGCCCAGGACCAGCAGGCACCATGGGCGGGACAACGCACACAGCGAGCCGAGGACGAGGCCCCCGTCGAGGAACGCCACATAGAGCCAACGTGCTCGCCGGTCGCCGATTCGTGCCGCCAGGGTGCGCTTTCCGGCAGCCGTGTCGCCGGTGATGTCGCGGAGGTTGTTGACCGCCAGGAGGGCACAGGCCAACAGCCCCACCGCGCTCCCGGCCACGACGGCGAGGCCGGTGATCCGTCCTGCCTGCACGTATGAGCTGCCGACGGTGGCCACGAGGCCGAAGAACACGAAGACGAACACCTCTCCCAGTCCCAGGTAGCCGTAGGGGTTCGGTCCACCCGTGTACAACCAGCCGGCGGCGATGGCTGCGACGCCGACCAGCAGCAGCCATGGCGCCACGGCCAACGACAGGACGAGCCCCACGACAGCCGCCACGCTGAAGGCCGCGAAGGTCGCCCAACGGACCTCGCCGGCTGTGGCGAGACCGGACCCGACAAGGCGCCGAGGCCCTATCCGGTCGAGGCCGTCCGTGCCCCGGAGGCCGTCTGACAGGTCGTTGGCGAAGTTCACGCCGACCTGAAGGGCGAGTGACACCACCAGCGCCGCCAGGGCCCGCCACCAGATGATGCCGTCGGCCACACCCACCGCTGTCGAGGTTCCGACGAGCACCGGCGCCACAGCCGCCGGCAGCGTGCGCGGACGGGCACCGAGGATCCAGCGTTGCATCGACGCAGTCTGCCACCGGGGGCCGGTCCCGTCGGGCACCTGTCGGCAGAGTCACCGACCTAGGCGAACTCGCCGCTGGGCCCCCTTCGGATCTCCGCCGGGATGGGCATGGGGTTGGGCTACCTGCAGGTACCTCAACGGATGCCACCGAACTGCATGTGTGAGGTCTCGTTTGTGCTCGCGAGCACCACTTCACCTCGAGGCGAGTCAATCGTGACGGATAGTGCCGGTGGCCCTGCAGACACCGCTATGTCGAGATCGATGGCGCGCAGGGCGCCTGCGAGATCATCGGCATCGGGCGTCGTGATGGCCAACGCCCTGAACTCACCCCCGACGGGACTGGTGTCTTTCGGATTGGCGCACGCGAGCCAGTCGATGAAAAACGGCATGCGCCCACCGTGCCGACTCCCGATGGGGAACAACAGATCCCACACGAGGAGGTCACCCGATTCCGTCTTGCGCTGGGTGCGATTGGGACCCTGAGTCGACACGCCAGCCGATTCCAGTTCCTGGGCAATGGCGTTGAGATCGCCTTCGGCCGCCCAGGTGACCATGCCACCGCTCGTCAAGTTGGCAAACTGTGCGCCGGCGTTGCCTTCCTGGGACTGTGCCGGGTCGGGTGCGATGATCTCGAGATAGGTGGAGCCGAGGGACAGAAGTGCGTTGCGTGTGCCGAGACCCACATGCTCTCCGCCATAAGCGGCCGGTACCCCGAACGTGTCCGCTGCCCATTCCATGCCTTCGTCCAGCGAAGCCACGGCGTACATGAAGTGATCGATCCGCGTGGTCAGGATGTGTCCCCCTTGCTTTGGAGTCGGACCATGACCTCAACGGAATTCTCGAGTTCCCCACGATTGAACTCATGTGATCTGGTCGAACCGTTCCGAGGCCGGTGGGCGCCGGCTGACTCGCCCCCTCGATTGAACACCCGCCAGAGGATCCTCAGGTCGCCCGTGTCGGTCCAATGCCGTGGGTAGACGTCACAGGGACTGACTTGGGTTAAGCGGCCGCCTTCTCGAGGATGTGGATGCCGCAGGCGGAACCGAGGCCGATGACGTGGGCCAGGCCGACCTTCGCCCCCTCGATCTGACGGTCGCCGGCCTCGCCCCGCAGGTGGGTGGCGACCTCGTAGACGTTGGCGACGCCGGTCGCCCCGATCGGATGCCCCTTGGAGATGAGGCCACCCGACACGTTCACCGGGATGCGACCGTCGCGGAACGGCGCACCGGAGTCGATGAACTCGCCGGCACCCCCCCGCTCACAGAGGCCCAGGTTGTCGTAGTGGATGAGCTCGGCGGTTGCGAAGCAGTCGTGGAGTTCGACCAGGTCGAGGTCCTCGGGTCCGACCCCGGCCGTCTCGTAGGCCTGGGCTGCTGCGTTGCGGGTCAGCGTGTTGACGTCGGGCTGGACCTGTCCACTCTCGACCCAGGGGTCGCTCGTCAGGACAGATGCGGAGATCTTGACTGCTCGCTGCTGCGCCTCCTTCGGCAACGACCGAAGGCGCTCCTCCGAGACCAGGACGACCGCTGCAGCACCGTCGCCCGTCGGACAGCACATCAGGGTCGTGTTGGGGTAGCTCTGGACCGGGGACCCCATAATCTGCTCGAGGCTGAACTCCTTCTGGTACTGGGCCAGCGGGTTCAGGGTCGAGTGGAGGTGGTTCTTGTAGGCAACCTTGGCGAACTGCTCGAAGCCGACGCCTTCGTTCTCGTAGGCGTAGCCGGTACCCGCCTGGGCGAATACACCCGGCATGGTCTCGGTGCCCAGGATTCCGTCCACCGAGGTCACGGATCCGTGGCGGCCGGACGGCTCGTAGACCTTGCGCTCCAACCTATTGGCACCTGCAAGGAGGCCCATCTTGCCCATCTGCTCGACTCCCACGGCAAGGCCCATCTCGGCCTCACCGGCCTTGATCGCCATGTACGCGACCCGAATCGCAGTGGCGCCGGTTGCGCAGGCGTTGCTCACGTTGAACACGGGGATGCCCGTCTGGCCGATCTGCTTCTGCAGGCGCTGGCCGAACCCCAGCGGCTGGAAGAGGCTGCCCGCCGCGAGGATGTCCATGTCATGGACGTCCACGCCGCCGTCGGCGAAGGCAGCGAGGCACGCCTCGGAAGCCAGGTCGAGTGCATCGAGCTCCGGATAACGGGCAAAGCGGGTCATGTTGGCCCCTAGGACCCAGACTGAATCTCCGGACATGGTTGCGTTCCTTTCTTCTTGTGGACTGACCGTCGGGACGGCCAGGTCGAGGTCGTGTGGTGGGGTCAGACAGGTGCGTAGCCGAACGCCACGCATTCCGTTCCGTCGTCGTCGGTCCCACAGACGTAGGTTGTCAACTCCACCTGCATGCCCAATTCGGCCTTCATCGGATCATCGAGGCCGACCACGTTCGAACGGACCGAGGTGCCGTCGGTGGTTTCGACGATCGCCGACACGTACGGGACCGGAATACCCGGCGCCGCGTTGTGGACCACGCTGAAGGCCTTCAGGACAGCCGCACCGCCGACGCGTGTCTCGGTGAACCCGGTGCCCCCGCACTTGGCGCAGGCGTTGCGCCGGTCGAAGTAGCGGGCCCCGCAGCCGGTGCACTCGTTGGCACGGAGGTGGGGATCGTCGCCGAGTTGCAGGTAGCCGACGATCGGCACCTGGTTGGCAGAATCTGCTTCAGGCATGGTCGCTTCGGATCTCCTGGTCGGTGGGTCTGGGCGCCGTCGCGACCCTACTGCCGTGCATCCGGTGGGCTGACATCGGGAAACCCCCAGTGGCCCCGGTGCAGCACATCGCCGAGGGGCCGACGACCCCGTCCGGTCGAGGCGGAGGGGCGCTGGTCGTCGGGAGCCGGGTGTCCGATGGCCACGGCACCAATCGCCCGCTGGCCCTCCGGAACACCGAACCTGCGGGCTACCGCTGGTTCATTCCCGAACAGTCCGAAGAAGCAACACCCGAGGCCCTCGTCGACGGCGAGGAGTTGCAGTGCCATCGCCGAGAAGGCTGCATCGACGAACCAGTAGGGGATGGGCCAGTCCCCGTCTGATCCGCCCAGCCCCGTCGAGGCCTTGTCGGGCTCCGCGTAGCGCTCCAGGTAGCGGCCGGCGTCGGCGTAGACCACGACCAGGGCAGGGGCAAGCAACAGACCCGGCCAGGGAAACGCTGCACGGTCCCGTTCTGGAAGGGTGATCCCCCAGTAGGCGGCGGTCTGCTCGGAACCCTCGAGAACGAGGAACCCCACGCCCTGTGTGTTGCCGGCGGATGGGGTACGTCGGGCACGGTCGACGAGGGCATCGAGCAGGCCTGAAGGCAGGGAGCGATCCAGGAACGAGCGACAGGATCGTCGGGACTCGAGTGCGGCCCGGACGTTCATGACCTGAAAATCCGTCGACCGTGGGGAAACGACAACCGGGCCGGCCGACGCTCTCTAGAGCAGCTTTTCGAGGTCCTCGGCCAGAGCCCATCCACAGGCCACGAGGGAGTCTCCCCGCTCGATGTCGAGCCCGTCGAACAGGCCCGCCACCTCGGCATCGATCGACTCGGGCTTGAGGCTGCAGTGGTCGAACACACAGGCCTGGCTGCCGGTGCCCTTGGAGCGGAAGGCGTGCTCGTCGTAGTTGAGGGCGGAGAGGCCGAAGCGCTTCACGAAACGACGGCCCCAGGCCCGCTCCTCACCCGAGGCTCGGTGGCCGGGGCGGGGGTTGACATCCGTGAGGGACCGGTACGCCTCGAAGCCGGCCGGGTTGTTGAACCGGGTGCCGACGACCACGTCCTCGTCCGGGAAGGCGAGGACGGCGCGCCGGAGCAACTCGGTCACAAGGGCGCGGAGGACGGTGTCGCGCTTGCTGGTCCTGCGAACCGACGCCAACCCGACGATCACGCTCGGGGTGCCACCGATGCGTTCAAGGGTCGAGAAGGCATAGCCCTTCAGGCGACCGCCGTCACGGGCCGTGGTGGCCAGGACCCATTCCTCGCTCTCCTTGGACAGAAGGCCGATACCCAGGGGGTTCGGGCCATCGCCACAGAGGTCCGCCATTTCCTCAATCTCGGCATCGCCGAGCATCGAACAATCCTTCGTCTCGACCTCGATCGCCATCGACTCAGGTCCCTTGCTCTCGGACGATTCACCGGCCAGGTCACGAAATGGGATGCGCCGACCGGTCGTGGCGACTGCCGCTCACGTGCATACAGCCTGCCGTCACGACGGTTCGATCCCAACCCGAGCGGCGACGCCCCCGGCTGCCTCAGCCTGTCACCACGGCCTCGGCACCCAGCAACACCCGCAACTCCCCGACCAGGCCCCCCGACGGATTCACGCAGTAGTCGGCGGGGAGCCGCAGGACCTGACGGTCCCCCAGGTGGAGGTAGACCTCGGCGTCACCGGGATGCGCAGACAGCAACTCCTTGAGCTCGTCGACCGTCGACTTGCTGACCCGATCGATGGGAAGCCGCACCCGCACGGGCCGCGAGGAGGGCAGGTCGCCCATCTCGACGACCTCCACCTCGTGACAGAGGATCTTCGGGACGTCGCCCCGTCGGTCGTCCAGACGGCCGCGGACCAGCACGATGGCGTCCTCCTCGAGCTTGTGGCCGTGCTCTGCCATCGTCTTCGGAAACACCGTGACCTCGACGCTGCCCCCGAGGTCCTCGAGGTCGAAGACCGCCATCAGGTCACCCTTGCGCGTCCACTTCTTCTGGAGGTTGGTGAGGACGCCGCCGATCGTGTGCTGCATACCGTCGTCGACATCGGCCAGGTCTGCAATGGCCATGTCGCACCGACGCCGCAGGGCCACCTCATAACCCGACAGGGGATGGTCCGACACGTAGAGCCCGAGCATCTCCTTTTCGAAGGCCAGGCGGACGGTCTTGTCGAACTCGACGTCGCTGATAACCGTCCGCTCATCGAACAGGGGCTCGGAATCGCCTTCGCCGAACAGGGACATGACACCCATGTCGTGCTCACGGCGACGGGCAAGGGTGTGTTCGATGACCTGCTCGTGGGCGAGGAGGAGCCCCTGCCGGGGATGGCCGAATGCATCGAAGGCGCCGGCCTTGATCAGGGACTCGACCGTTCGCTTGTTGAGCACCGTGCTGTCGCAACGCTCGACGAAGTCGTAGAAGTCGGCGAACGGACCTCCGCTGTCCCGCTCGGCCAGCAGGAGATCGACGAGCCCCTCCCCCACGTTGCGTACCGCTGACAGCCCGAACGCGATGCGGTGCCCGGAACCCGAACCGTTGGCGCCCACCTGGTCACCCGGGAGGGCATGGAAGTCGCTGCGGGCCGTGTTGATGTCCGGTACCCCGACATCGATGCCCATGATCCGGCATTCGTTCAGGTACACGGCCGCCTTGTCCAGGTTCGACTTGACGCTGGTGAGCAGTGCCGCCATGTACTCGACCGGGTAGTTGGCCTTCAGGAACGCGATCTGGTAGGCGATGTAGCCGTAGCCGTACGAGTGGCTCTTGTTGAACGCATAGTCGGCGAACTGCTCGATGTCGTCAAAGAGGTCGTCGCCCAGAGCACCGCCGTAGCCAGTCGCCTCACAGCCGGAGACGAAGCCCTTGCGTTCCTTCTGCATGAGCTCCCGGTCCTTCTTGCCGCAGGCCTTGCGTAGGTTGTCGGCATCGGCCATCGAATAGCCGGCGAACTTCTGCGCCACCCTCATGACCGACTCCTGGTAGATCATCAGCCCGTACGTGTCGGCGAGGAGCTCTTCGGCATCGGGATGGAAGTAGGAAACCGGCTGCCTGCCGTTCTTGCGGTCGGCATAGTCGTTGTGCATGTTGGTGGACATCGGACCGGGCCGGTAGAGCGCGACGAGCGCCGCAACGTCCTGGAAGCCGGTCGGGGCCAACGAGCGCATGAGGGTGCGCATCGGCCCCGACTCGAGTTGGAACACGCCGATCGTGTCGCCACGTGCCAGCAGGTCGAATGTGGCCGCGTCGTCGAGTTGCACGTTGTCGATGTCGATGACCTCGCCCCGGGTCGCCTCTACGAGGGCCAGGGTGTCGGTGATGACATCCAGGTTCCGGAGGCCCAGGAAGTCCATCTTGAGGAGGCCGAGGTCCTCGACGGCGTGCATCTCGAACTGGGTGACCACCGGTGCGTCGGCGGGATCCTGGCCGGATTCGGGCTTTCGCTGGATGGGTAGGTACTCGGTGAGGGGTTCCTTGGTGATCACCACGGCGGCGGCGTGGATGCTGTCCTGGCGACGGAGCCCCTCGAGCCCACGGGCCACGTCGACGACCTCGCGAACGTCGTTGTCGGTCTCGTACATCTGGCGGAGGTCGGCGGCCATCTTGAAGCCGTCGGAATGCTCCTCGGTCTCCACGAGGCAGGCCGCAAGCGGGGTGTCGCGACCCATGATCAACTGCGGCATCGCCTTGGCGACCCTGTCGCCCAGCCCGTACGGATGCCCCAGCACCCGGGCGGCGTCGCGCACGGCGGCGCGTGCCTTGATCTGGGAGAAGGTGATGATCTGTGCCACGTGGTCCCGGCCGTATCGCTCGGCTGCGTAGCGGATCAGTTCGTCCCTGTGACGGGAATCGAAGTCCATGTCGATATCCGGCATGTTGCTCCGGCTCGGGTTCAGGAAGCGCTCGAACAGCAGGTCGTACCTGATCGGGTCGAGGTCGGTGATCGCGAGGGCGTATGCCACGGCGCAGCCTGCTGCGCTGCCCCGCCCGGGGCCGACCCGGATGCTTCGCTCCCTGGCGTACCGGATGAGGTCCCAGGTGATGAGGAAGTACGCGGAGAAGCCCATGTCGCCGATGACCTTCAGTTCGTATGCCAGCCGCTCGACGACCGAGTCGGGCAGCGTGTCGCCCCATCGCTTCCGGGCCCCCTCGAAGGTCAGGTGCTCGAGGTAGGTATCGTCGTCCGTGAACCCGTCGGGCAGTGGGAAGTCCGGGAGCTGTGGCTTGCCGAACTCGATCTCTACGTCGCAGCGCTCGGCGATCCAGAGAGTGTTGTCACAGGCAGACGGGACATCGCGGAAGAGGCCGCGCATCTCGCCGGCCGACTTGACGTAGTGCTGGGTGCCGTGGAACCGGAATCGCTGTTCGTCGCTCACAAGCGAGCCTGTCTGGACGCAGAGGAGCGCATCGTGGGACACGGCATCGTCCTCGCAGGTGTAGTGGCTGTCGTTCGTAGCCAGCAACGGCGCACCCAGTTCCTCGGCCAGGCGGATGAGCTGCGGGTTGGTTCGCTGCTGTTCGGGGATGCCGTGGTCCTGGAGTTCGACGAACAGGTTGTCCCTGCCGAAGATGTCCTGGAGGCGTCCGGCCCGTTCCCTGGCCCCCTCGTAGTCGTCCCTGAGGAGCGCCTGGAGGACCTGGCCCCCGAGACAGCCGGTGGTGGCGATGAGCCCCTCGTTGTGGTCGGCGAGGACCTCCCAGTCGACCCGGGGCTTGTAGTAGTAGCCCTCCAGGAAGGCCCGGCTGGCCACCTGGATCAGGTTGCGGTAGCCGGTGGCGTTCTCGGCCAGGAGGGTGAGGTGGTAGTAGAGCTTGCGTCCGCCTTCGGTCTCCCCGCCGGAGTCGTCCAGCCGGCCACGACGGGTGGGCCGTTCGCTGCGTGACTCGTGAGCCATGTACGCCTCGGTGCCCAGCACCGGCTTGATCCCCTGCTCCCTGCAGGCCCGGTAGAAGTCGACGACCCCGTACATGTTCCCGTGGTCGGTGATGCCGATCGCCGGTTGGCCGTCGGCAACCGCCGCCGCCACGATGTCCCCGATCCGGGCCGCTCCGTCCAGCAGCGAATACTCGGTGTGGACGTGGAGGTGGGCGAAGGAGTCGGTCACTGGTAGCGCTGCGTCCGACTCAGGGGCTCAGAGGTAGGTGCCCGGGCGGGCGTCGACGCCGGGCGGGGCCTGTCCGGGGCCTAGCTCGCCGCGGCGCATTTCGGCCAACTGCTGCTGGGCGGCCATCTGCTGGGCGAACAGGGTGGCCTGGATGCCCTGGACGAGCCCCTCGAGCCACCCGACCAGCTGTGCCTGGGCGATGCGGAGTTCGTCGGCGCTCGGCGCCTCGCCCTCGCCGAACGAGAGGGCAAGCCGATCCAGTTCGTCGCGCAGGTCCTCGGAGAGCGCCGACCCGAGTTCGTCGACCGATGTCTCGTAGATGGCCTTGAGGCGGTCGCGGCTGGCCTCGTCGAGGCTGGCTGCACGAACCTCTTCGAGCAGTTGTTTCATCATCGTTCCGACCCGCATCACCTTGGCCGGGTGTTCGATGGCCTCCTCGCCGGGGACGTCGGAGTTGGCGGGTTCTTCGACGGTGGCGGGGCCCTGGTCTACGAGCACCTCGGGTTGGTCCACCTCCGGCTCGTCGGCACCCGGTCTGTTCGTCGGCTCCATCGATCCGACTCTACGCCGATGGGAGGACGCGCGGAGGCACCGCCACGGAGGGTGTCGTCCCCCCCGGTCCTCAGGCCACGATCCCGATTGCCGGCACCAGCACCTCGTCCGGGGTGAGCGACCCGTGGCGCCCTATCAGGTCGATCGACATCACCTCGGCGGGGTCCCGGAAGGCGACCTGGCCCCTGGCCACCAGGGCCACATCGCCGAGGCGGGAGCGGGCTGCCGAGCCCAGGCGGGGCCCCAGCCAACATTCTGTCTCGACCTCGTGAAGGGTTCTTATCCAGGCCTGTTGCCCGAACGCCCCGATGGCCGCGGCCCGGAGGTCCGCGGCGGCTCCCGGACGTGAATGGAGCCACCGGAACCGGGCCTCGCCGCTCTGCCCCTCGAGGCAGGAGGTCACCTCCGGCGGCAGGTCGAGGATTCGTTCCCCGACGTGGACCTGCCCGTGGTCGGCGGTCACGACGACGGCGGTCCCTGGAGGCACGCGATCGATGAGGGCGGCGACCATCGCATCACAGTCGGCCAACTCCTCGTCGTAACGGTCGCCCAGGCCGTGTTCATGTGCGATGCGGTCGATGCCGTCCCAATAGGCGTAGACGAACGACTCGCCTGCGGCCAGCAGGCCAACCGTCCGGTCGACCATGTCGTGTCGCCCCTTGTAGCCGACGAGCCGGGTCGCCGACAGGTGGGCGCGGGTGAAGCCCGATCCGACGAATTCGGCCCGGGTGACGACCGGCGGGTACTGGTCGCCGAAGGCCGGGTACGGCTGGAACACGGCTGGGTCGATCCTCCGCCTGGCGTCCCCGTCAGCCGTTGTCCAACGGAGGGCGTTGAGGACCAGTCCGTCGACGGAGATCCGGTAGCCAACGACACCGTGCTCACCGGGAGGAAGCCCTGTGGAGATGGAGGTCAGTGCCGCCGACGTCGTGGTCGGCGAGACGGTGGTGATCGGCTGCCCGTCCAGGGCGGCAAGCACGGGCGCCACGTCCCGGCGCTGCTGGAGTTGGTTCCAACCCAGCCCGTCGAGCACGAGGAGCAGGACCCGGCGGGCGGCGAGCAGGTCGTGCGAGAGCCAGTCGGGCTCATGGGATCCCTCAAGTAGCGCCGGGACGAGTCCGGTCACGCAGGCGCCGCCGTAGTCGGGCAGCAGGGGCTCGTCGTCCGGGTGGGAATCGTCGCCGATCACGACTCGAACGTAGCGCCGGAACGTCCGTCTAGGATCGGACGCCGTGAAGGTCTCGACCCGTGGCGACTATGCGAGTCGGGCGCTGCTCTCCCTTGCGCTCCATGGCGATGGGCAGACGCCCCGGTCTGTCCGCGACATCGCCGACCAGACGAGCCTTCCGCAGCCCTACCTCGAGCAGATCCTGCTGGCCCTCAAGGGCGCCGGCCTGGTGCGTTCGAAACGAGGTGTCGGCGGGGGCTACGTGCTCGCCCGCGAGCCCGGGACGATCCTGCTCTCGCAGATCGTGTCGGCCGTCGACGGGCCGATCGTGGCCGGCGACTTCATCGAGCCGCACACCGACGGCGCCTGTGACCACGAGGGGCAGTGCGTGCTCCTCACGATCTGGGCCAGTGCCGGTTCGCACATGCGGCGATACCTGGATTCCTTCACCCTCGAGGACATCGCCAGGATGGCCCGCGGCCAGGAGGGTTGGCCCGAGGCCTGAACACGGCCCGACGGGATCAGCCCGATCCCTCCGCCAGGTTCTCGAGGACCCCTGCCAGGTCGGCGGGCAGGGAGGAGTCGAAGGCCATCGCCGCGCCGGTCGCCGGATGCATGAAGCCGAGATGCCCGGCGTGCAGGAACGGCCGGTCCAGGCCGAGGTGTTCCCGGGAGGAGTCGTATGCGGCGTCACCGACCAGCGGGTGGCCGATGGCCGTCAGGTGGACCCGGATCTGGTGCGTACGACCCGTCTCCAGGCGACACTCCAGCAACGTCGTGCCTGGCCGCCCCCATCGCTCCTGCACCGTGTAGGCGGTGCGTGCCTCCCGTCCCCCGGCCACTACCGCCATCCTGGTGCGGCCACGGGGTGAGCGGCCGATGGGTGCCTCGATGCGACCCTCGTCGGCTTCGACACAGCCGTGGACGAGGGCCAGGTACCGCCGATCGACCCGGCGATCCGAGAGTTGCCGGACGAGCGAGGCATGTGTCGCTGCGGTGCGGGCAACCATCAGCAGGCCGGAGGTTCCGCGATCGAGGCGGTGGACGATCCCCGGACGAAGGACGGAGCCCACCGACGCCACTTCCGGATAGCGGGCCAGGAGGCCGTGGACGAGGGTGCCCTCGTCGTGGCCGGCACCCGGGTGGACGATTACGCCGGCTGCCTTGTCCACGACAATGACCTCTGCGTCCTCGTGGACGACGACGATCTCGACGCCGGGATCCGGCCGAAGCCCCTGGACCTCCCCCTCTGCAATGTCCGGCACCGTCAACTCCTCTCCAGCCTGCACCCGACGGGAACGGACCAGCACCGGTTCGTCGTCGATCAGGACCTGTCCATCCTCTATCGCCCTTGCTGCACGGCTCCGGCTGATCCCCGTCAGGAGGCTGACCAGCCGGTCGAGCCGCTCGCCATCGAGCGCCGGCGGAATGGGTTCGTGGAGGCCGGTCATCGGGTCGCGTCGATGCGCATGCCGCGCAGGACGATCAGGAGGCCACCTACCACGATCACAGAGTCGGCGACGTTGAACACCGGCCACCACTGGAAGTCGACGAAGTCGACCACGCCACCACCGAAGAAGCCGTCCCCGGAGCGGAAGGCCCGATCGGCGAGGTTGCCGAATGCCCCGCCCACGATCCCGCCGACGCAGAGCCGGGCGATCGGGTCGTCCGCCTTCGCACCCAGACGCACCAGCAGTGCAACCACGACGAGGATGAGCACGGCGAAGATCGGCCCGAGCCCCTCGCCCTGGCTGAATGCGGCACCCGTGTTGAACACCGTCCGTAGCCGGAGAGTCCAGAACAGGTCGATCGTGCGGCCGGAGTCGAGGTTTTCCACCACCCACCACTTGGTGACCTGGTCCAGCACCAGGACCGAGATCCCAGCCAGCAGCGCACCCCGCCAGGGGGCCACGCCCGGAGTCAACGTCGGCCTAGCCCGCCGGCCTTGTACTCGACGCGCTCGGCCGCCCATGGAATCGCCTTCAGGCGTTCCTTCGGAATGTTCTTCCCCGACTGGACACACACGCCGTAGACGCCACTGCGGATCCGCTCGAGGGCGGCATCTATCTGGTCGACGGCATCACGGGCCTGGGCGCTGAGGGCCAGGTCGAGGTCGCGGGCTACGGCAAAGGTGTCTCCCTCGCCGGACTCCTCGTCGAACTGGACGTCGCCGGGTTCGCGTCCGTCAAGCAGGGAGTCGGCCTCCGCTTCGAGGGTGTCGGCGCTCCGGAGGTAGCGGATCCGCTCCTTCTTGAGGCGTTGTCTCTGTTCGGTGAGGAAGGCCTTGCCGAAGGGGGACTTCGGCTTCTTCTTGGCCGGGGCCTTCTTCGCCGCCGGCTTCTTGGCCGGAGCCTTCTT
>DCXR01000003.1 GCA_002329075.1 Candidatus Neomicrothrix sp. UBA2131 | reverse complement strand
GCCTTCTTCGCCGCCTTGCTCGTCTTCTTCGTGGCCATGGCAATCTCCTGATCGTCTACCCGCCCCGGGAGCCCCGACGGGGCCCCGGATCACCGGATCACCGGATCACCAGTGCACCGAGCGGGGGGCATCGTACCGGGGGGCCGCTCCGCTGCGGGTGATCAAGCGACTCGGGTACCACACCCGGGCCGTGACCGGGCCAGATCACTCGTCGTCGGTGAAAAAGGCATCCATGGCCGCGCCCTCGCTGCCGACCGACTGCCGTAGTTCGTCGAGGAGGCCGCCACCGGGCACGGCCAGGGTCGGCAGGCCTGCAGGGCGATCCCCGGACTCCACCAGGGGCGCCGGAGGTTCCTGGCCGGCGGAATCCTGCACCTCGTCCGGCTCAGCCTGGGTGGGGGCGGATTCCGCCCCGGCGGGCTCCGACTCCGCTGGGCGTCGCTCCTCACCGGGGGTCCGTCCCTCTGCCACGGGCCGTGCAGGCGCCATCTCGACCAACTTGCGGAGGTCGCCGAGCGTGCTCAGGAGTCGCTCTCGGTGGGCATCGATATGGCGCTCCATGATGCTGATGTCGTCCCTCACGGCATCGCGTGCCACCTCGAGGACCGTCGTCTCGTCGAGCAGGCGCTGGCGAGCTGCCTCGATGGCTGCCCGGACCTCAGCCTCGGCCGCCGACCGCAGCGTCGCCGCCTCGGCCTCGGCTTCGGCCACGAAGCGCCGCCCCTTGGCCTCGGCGGTGGCGATCTCTGCCTCAGCCGTGGTCCGTGCCTTCTGTGTGGCGTCCAACTCCTGGTCGATGCGCTTCTCGGCCATCTCCGCACGGTCGAGTGCCGCCCGGCGCTCGGCACGGAGGTCGGCGATCTCCCGGGTGGCACGGTCGATCAACGCATCGACCCGGGCGGGGTCGTAGCCACGCAACTTCTGTGGGAACTGGGTGTCCTCGAGTTCACGGAGGATGTCGGAGCCGTCCATGGACACGAGCGTACCGCCGCGACATTCCCCGATGGGGGCACCCACGACCCTGTTCGATCAGTAGCAGACCAGCCGTTGGAGGAAGATCAGCCCGAAGAAGGCGACCAGGGGCGACAGGTCCAGGCCGACGTTGCCAAGGCGGACCGGGGGCAGGATCCGGCGGAGGGGCACCAGCACGGGATCCGTGACCAGCAGGAGGAACCCGACGAATGATGCCGCCGTTCCATGGGGGGAGATCGGGAACCAACTCGAGATGACGCGCAGGAGCAGGATCCAAAAGTACAGGGTCAGGACCAGACAGACGATTCCCATGGTCGAACTCCGAACTCCGCCGGCTCAGCCGGGGCTGTCGGGACTGTCGGGATACTCGAGGAGGTGGCGGTCGGCTGCCGAAACCTCGACGTTCGTGGGTGTGAGCAGGTACACCTGGTTGGTGACCTTCTCCATCTCTCCACCAACGCCGTAACAGACGCCGCTCGCAAAGTCGATGATTCGTCGGGACAGCTCGCCCTCGACACCCTGGAGGTTGACGATCACCGGCTGTTCGGAGACGAATCGGTCGGCCATCTCCTGGACGTCCTCGAATGAGGTTGGTGCGACCGTATAAGGGCGCGATGCAACGGGTGGCGGAATCCGCTTGACGGTTCCAGTCGTCACCGGGGCGACCGCCCGCACTGTGCTCGAAGGCCCGTCCACGGCCCACAGGGAACGGCCGGTGACGTCGGAGCGGGCTTCGACGAACTCGCTCGAAGAGAGCGGTCCACGCGGCGCCGGATCTCCGGCGTCGAACTCCTCGTATGCCTCGTCGGGCCCGAGGCCGAGGTAGAGCATGAACTTCTTCAGCATCCAGCGGAGCGTACTGCCACCGGAGCCCCGTAGGGGGGCATGCCGGGGGGTTCGGGACCGGCGGCCGGTCTTCCATGTGCTGCTATGTGGTGGGGCGATCCCCGAACAGGGCACGACCCACACGCACCAGCGTTGATCCACAGTCGATGGCGATCTCGAAGTCGTCGGTCATTCCCATCGATACCTCCGGCAACCCCAGGCTCTCGGCGAGATCAGCGACGGTGGTGAACGCGTCACGGGTGGCATCGACCTCGCCAGGAGCCCCGACGGTCATCAGGCCACGTACCTCCAGCCCGAGATCAGTGCCGTGGGCGACCAGCCCCTCGACCTCACCCGGGCTGCAGCCCCCGCGGCCGGGACGCCCCACGGCGTCGACCTGTACGAGGACCTTCGCCGTCGGGTCCCGTCGGGCTACCTCGTCGAGCAACTCGACCCGGTCTATCGTCTGCCAGAGGGCCACGATCCCGGCGAGCCGTCGGACCTTGTTGCGCTGGAGGCGGCCGACCAGGTGCCAGGCCATGTCCCCGGGTCCGCCACCGACCGGGTCCCCATGCTTGGCCAGCAACTCCTGGGCGTAGTTCTCTCCGACCTCCCGGAGTCCTGCCCGCCGCACGGCCTCGACCGCTGTGATCGGAAACGCCTTCGTGACGGGGAGCAGCCGGGTACGGCCGGAACTGCGTTGCGCCAGGTTGGCTGAGAATGCTTCGATGCGCTCGATTGCGGCACCCGGGTCGAGGGACCCATTCATGGTGCCGCCATCCAGGCCACCATCGCCTGCCGGAGCGTCGAGCCGCCCATGCGATGCGACCAGTACCGCTCGTCGCAGCCGGTGCACACTCCGTCGAACTCGATGTCAACCACCCCACAGCGCTCGAGGTCGATGCGCACGCCGGCCGGCAGGTCGAGCGCAGGCCTGCCGTCGGAGGTCAACGCCCGCACGTCATCGCCGAACTGCCCACAGAGGACCTCGAGGTCCGAGTCGCCGAACTCGTAGCAACAGGCGCGGATGCACGGGCCCACGACCGCCTCCTGGGGTCCCGGCGCCACCCGCGCCAGGAGTTTCGAGGTCCGCTCCAGGACGCCCACCTGGAGGCCTCGCCAACCCACATGCGCCACGGCAAGCCCCCCGGGCGAGACGAGTGCCACGGGGGCGCAGTCGGCAACCTGAATGCTGAGAGCGGTGTCGGCCTGCACGGTGACGGAGGCATCCGCCTCGGATCCGGCACCGCCACCGGGTTCTTCGACCAGGATCACCCGGTCCCCGTGGACCTGGCGAAGCCAGGTCCACGGTCCGGGCCACAACGCCTCGCGGCGCTGGGAAAGGGCACCGGTCGGACCGTCGACGGCGAGATCGCCGTCGACGACCTCGGAGACCAGCACCCGAACCATCCGCCCCGACGGCCGGCGTCGGCTGACCAGGTTCCGGGCCATCGTTGGTCCGGTCGGTTCGCCGGCGCCGGCTGGCGCGGGAGGTCCCTACTTCAGGAAGCTCGGAACGTCGAGCTCGTCGTCGTCCCCGACTGCGAACGGATCGCTGTCCGGTGCCCGGGGGTCGGAGGTGGCTGCAACCCGGGTGCGCGATGCCGGACGGTCGCCGTCCCAGCGGTCGAAGCCGGCGGCGATGACCGTGACCCGGACGTCGCTTTCCATCTCGTCGTCCACGACCGTGCCGAAGATGATGTTGGCGTCGGGGTGGGCGACGCCGTGGATCACCTCAGCAGCCTCGTTGACCTCGAACAGGCCCAGGTCGCTCGGACCGGAGACGTTGAGGAGGATGCCCCGGGCGCCCTCGATGGATGCCTCCAGCAATGGGCTGGAGATGGCGTTCCGCGCGGCGTTGAGCGACCGGCTCTCGCCGGTGGCCTGGCCCACGCCCATCAGGGCGGAGCCGGCGTCCTCGAGCACCATCTTCACGTCGGCGAAGTCGGTGTTGATGAGACCGGGCGTGGTGATCAGGTTCGTGATGCCCTGGACACCCTGGAGCAGGACCTCGTCGGCCATCTCGAAGGCGTTCAACATCGCTGTCTTCTCGCTCGACACCGTGAGGAGCCGGTCGTTGGGGATGACGATCTGGGCGTCGACCTTCTCCTTGAGGTTCACGATGCCGTTCTCCGCCTGGACGGCGCGGCGGCGACCCTCGAAGCCGAAGGGGCGGGTGACCACGGCGATGGTCAGCGCTCCGAGCGACTTGGCCACCTCGGCAATGATGGGGGCGGCGCCGGTGCCGGTGCCGCCGCCCTCTCCGGCGGTCACGAAGACCATGTCGGAGCCCTCGAGCACCTGCTCTATCTCGTCGCGGTGCTCCTCGGCTGCCTGGCGGCCGACGTCCGGATCGCTGCCGGCGCCGAGACCCCTGGTCAGGTCACGGCCGACGTCGAGCTTTACGTCGGCATCGCTCATCAACAGCGCCTGGGCATCGGTGTTGACGGCGACGAACTCGACGCCCCGCAGACCCGATTCGATCATCCGGTTGACGGCGTTCACACCACCGCCACCGACACCGATCACCTTGATCACCGCCAGGTAGTTCTGGGGGTTCGACATCATCGCTTCTCCTGGTGTTCTCTGCCGACCCGGCTGTCAGATCGGTCCGGTTGCAGGCTGGGCGACTTCCAACATCAACCTGCACCCTGAAGTGGAGGGTCAGTGTTTGAAGACTCAACCTCTGATTGTGGTCAAGAGACTACGCGGAGTAGTCGCCCGACGTCAACCCGGCCACAAGATTCACCTGAGGTCGGTTGCCTCCCAGGCAGCCACAGGCCCCTCAACAAGCGCCGCGCCGGACCACCGGATTGTCGGGAATCGATACATCGACCTCGCGCAGGCATGTCAGGACAACCTTGGTGAGCACCGTGGCCAGCGCCCGGACCTGCTCCCGGTAGTCGTCGCTGATTCCGAACTCGGCCACGGCACCGCCGACCAACTCGGCGCGTATGCCGTCCCCCGTCGGCACCAGGGCGACGATCCAGGCACCCAGGTCCGGCGGCACAGCCTCTGCAGCCCGGAGCAGCGGACCGACGCCCGAGACGTGACTGCCGGGAGGCCCGAATCCGTCCACGCGGATGTGCGGCAGATCCGGGTCGGAGGCTGACGCCGGATCGACCGTCTCGAGGACCGCTCCCACAGCATCCAGCAGCACCTGCGCCCCCACCGGGTCGACCGCCACCACCGCGGCCGTGCGTTCGAGTATCCGCAGGTACACGGTCCCCGACCACTCGCGTCGCACCGTTGCCTCAGCCACCCATGGCAGTGCCGTGAGCCGCCCGTCGATCGCATCGAGGTCCAGGTCCAGCAGCGCCTGGCCAACCTCGATCGCCGCCACTTCGCGGACAGTCCGCTCCGTGACCCTGATGCCGGCCCCCTCCACCTCGATGCGATCGACATCCAGGAGTGTGGATCGAGTCGATGCATAGCCGAGGACTCCCAGCGACAGAATCCCGACCGGCACCCACAACCACCAGAGGCGCCTGAGGACGCTCCGAGTCGGCGCATCGTCGTCGCCGCTCATGGGTCGGGCGTATCGAAGCCGAACAGGACCGTCTCGGACTCCAGGACGACACCATGGGCCTCTGCCACGCGCCGCCGAACCTCCTGCATGAGGAGCCGAACGTCGTCGGCGCTCCCACCGACATCCGCCTGGATGAAGTTGGCGTGTTTCGAGGACACCTCTGCCGTGCCGATGCGAAGGCCCTTCGCTCCGGCCAGGTCGATGAGGCGGCCGGCTGAATCGCCGGGCGGATTGGTGAACACGGATCCGGCGTTCGAACCGCCGGGCTGGTTCTCCCTCCTCCAGCGGATGATCTCGGCCAACAGGGCCTCTCCGGCCTCGGCGTCACCCAACTCCAGGCGGAGTCCGGCTGCGGTCACGACCTGCATCCGGGAAAGCGACGAATGTCGGTAGGCGAGGTCCAGTTCTTCCACCCGCAGGCGTCTCGTGGGCCCGTCGGCAAGGTCTACGACATCGACCCAGTCGAGGACGGCCGCCATGTCGGATCCGTGTCCGCCTGCGTTCATCCGAACAGCGCCTCCGATCGAGCCCGGTACGCCGACGGCCCACTCGAAACCCGACAGGCCCGACCGCACGGTCAGGCGTGCGACAACGGGAAGGCTGGCGCCGCCTCCGGCGACCACGTTCACGGCGTCGTCGATCGCGCCGTCGACGAGCACCTCTTCGAATCCATCGCCGAGTTGCACAGCCACCCCTTCGAAGCCCCGATCAGCAACCAGCAGGTTCGAGCCGCGCCCCACCACGACGACCGGTACACCGGAGCCGGCCAGGACGGCGGCCACCGCCTCCAGTTCCGGGAGATCACGTGGCCTCACAAAAAGGGACGCTGCTCCCCCGACCCGGTAGGTGGTCATGGGACCGATCGGATGCTCCCTCCGGCATCCCTCATCCAGCCGCAGCCCATCCAACGACCCGCCCAGGTCAGCCAGGCAACCGGAAAGGTCTCCGTCAGGCATCGCGTCGACCCCTGACCTCGTCCGGCACAGAGGTCAGATCGCCTGCCCCCATCGTGAGGCACAGGTCGCCATCCTCCAGATCCGCTGCGAGTGCCTGGACAAGATCGTCGTGGCGCGGGATGTAGTGGACGTCGATATCCGGAGACGACCGCTCGACCGCATCTGCGATGAGTTGCCCCGAGACACCCGGACGCGGGGCCTCCCCCGCCGGATACACATCCGTGATGTAGACCCGGTCGGCTCCCTCGAACGAATCGCCGAAGTCAGACCAGAGGGCCTCCGTGCGGCTGTACCGGTGCGGCTGGAACACAGCCACCAGACGGCGCCAGGCTCCGCTGGACGCCGCAGCGATGGTCGCCCGGACCTCGGTCGGAAGATGGGCGTAGTCGTCCACGAACTCGATGCCTCCGGAGGTTCCCCGATGCTCGAAGCGCCGAGCCACGCCACCGAAGTTCCCCAGACCCTCGGCGATCGCATCGGGCGGTATCCCCAGTAGTCGGGAGATGACGGCGGCACAGGCGGCGTTTCGGGCGTTGTGCAGGCCGGGCACCGGGAGTGAAAGGGGAAGGCGGTCTCCGTCCGGCGCCAGGAGAGCGAAGCGAACGCCCGCCCACGACTCGTCCACATCGACGATCCGCCATCCGGCATCCACCGCCGTACCTACGCCCACGCCTGCACCTTCGGACTCGGCGACCAGTCGCGCCCCGTCCGGGTCATCGACCCCGACGACCACGGGACCGTCGGTCTCCTCGACGAATCGTGCGAATGCGGCAAGGAGTTCCCCGTAGTCCCCATGGTGGTCGAGGTGGTCAGGCTCCACATTGGTCACGATGGCTGCGGTACGGGGCAGGCGAACGAAGGTTCCGTCGCTCTCATCGGCCTCGACGACCATGATCTCGCCACTGTCCCAGGCGGCACCGGTACCGATCTCGTTCACGTCGCCACCGATGATGAACGACGGCCGAACTCCGGCCTGCCTGAGGACAAGGGCCAGCATCGAGGCTGTCGTCGTCTTGCCATGGGTTCCTGCGACGGCAATGGTATTTCGCTGCCCACAGATGGCGGTCAGGACATCGGCACGACTCAGTACCGGAATCCCGGCCTCCAGTGCTGCACGGCACTCCGGGTTCCGGTCGGGAACAGCCGTCGAGCGGGTCAGGATCTCGGCCCGCCCGAGGTTCGTCCCTGCATGGCCCACGGTCACCGTGATACCCACTGCCTCCAGGCGATCCAGGCCGGCGGAAGCCTTCAGGTCGGAACCGGTCACCTCATGCCCCATCGCCGCAAGCACCTCGGCGATGGCGCTCATTCCTGCACCACCGACGCCTACGACATGTACACGACGAGGCACCGACAGGTCGATGGGACCCTCAGGCATCGGCGTGCTCCCGGATCAGGTCGACAACCCGGTCGGCGGCATCCGGGATGCCCACGCCTACGGCGGCCTCGGCCATGGCCTGCCGGCAATCCACGTCGCCGAGGAGTTCCGCCAGTTCGACCCGGAGCCGTCGACCGTCGACCTCCTCATCGGCGAGGATTCGGGCCCCGCCGGCGTCGGCCAGGAGGTGGGCATTGGCGATCTGGTGGTCGTCCGGAGCCCCCGGAAGCGGCACCAGGAGGGAGGGCACGCCGATCACTCCGAGCTCGGCCACCGTCGTGGCTCCCGACCTGGCGAGGACCAGATCGGCGGCAACGAGGGCCGTGGGCAGGTCGTGCTCGTACTCGACGACACGATGCTCGACGGTGGCCGATGCAGCGTGTCGAACGAAGTCGGGGGCCTTCCAGTCCCTGCTGCCCAGGACATGGTGGACGACGATCTCGCCACCATCCCAGTCCCGCATCGCCTCGAACACGGCCCGGTTGATGCGGCGCGCCCCCAACGAGCCGCCGAACACCACGACGAAGGGCCGATCGTCGAGCCCGTGGGTCCGACGCGCTGCCTCACGCCCGACACCGGCCGCGCGCTCGCGGATCTCCTGTCGGACGGGGTTCCCCGTCACGACCGCCCGTGGCAGCCCCGTGCCATCCGCAGGTACGGCGCACGCCCTGGCGAATCGGCCGAGGAGGCGATTGGCCGCCCCGGGGACTGCGTTCTGCTCGGCGACGACGATCGGAATCCGAAGGAGGACGGCAGCCAGCCCACAAGGGACGCTGGCGTAGCCGCCCAGTGCAACGACGACCCGGGGTCGCCGACGCAGCAGGAACACCACGGCACGCAAGCAGGCCAGGCCCAGCCCGAGGAGGGCACCGACGTTGGCGAACGCCAGGCGACGCTGGATGCCACGACCCGGCAGGAGGGTGAGCGGGAAGCCGGCCGCTGGAACGAGGGTGCGCTCGATGCCGCGCCGGCTACCGACGAGGAGCACCGAGTCGGGCCCTTCGACCACGCAACGGTCGACGAGGGCCTGCGCTATGGCCAGGCCCGGGAGGACATGCCCCGCAGTACCACCCCCTGCAATCACCACCCCACGCCGAGGCCGTACGGTCACGGCGTCTGACGGGCGACGTTGAGCAGAATGCCGAATGCGGCCATCGTGACGATCAAGGCCGAGCCGCCGAACGAGACGAACGGCAACGGGACCCCGGTGATCGGAAGCCTCCCGAGCACGGCAGCGATGTTGACGAACGCCTGGATCATGATCCAGGTGGTGATCCCCGCCGCCAGGAGTTGGCCGAAGGGGTCCGGGGCGTGCAGCGCCGTGGACAGTCCGACCAGGCCGATGACGAGGAAGCCCACGATCACGAGCCCGGCCCCGACGAGTCCGAACTCCTCGGCGATGATCGCGTAGATGAAGTCGGTGTGTGCGAACGGCAGGAATCCCCACTTGGCGCGGCTTGCGCCCAGCCCGATCCCGAACAGGCCGCCGTTGGAGATGGCCACACCGGACTGGATGGTCTGCCAACCGGTGTTGAGTGGATCCGTCCAGGGGTCGAGCATGCCCAACAGCCGCTGTCGTCGATAGCCGGCGCTCATCGTCAGGCCGAACGCACCGAGGGCACCGCCCCCGACGAGCATGGCCAGTAGCCGCAGGCGCAGGCCGGCGAAGAAGAGCATCGCCACGGCGATGCCACACACGATCATCGAGGTACCCAGGTCCGGCTCCAGCATCAGGAGCGCGCCGATGACGCCAACCAGGCCGACGATGGGATACAGCGTGAGCTTCTTCTCTGTGAGCGGACGATTGCTCCGTGACAACAGGTCGGCGCAGTAGAGGACCAACGCCAACTTGAGGAACTCGGATGGCTGCAGCGAAACCGCCCCGAGGTCCAGCCAGCGGGCCGATCCGTTCGTTCGCAGCCCCAGGCCCGGGATGAGGACGAGTACCAACAGGACGATGCAACCGAAGAGACCCGGAGTGGCGAGGGGACGCAGTCGCCGGTAGTCGATCCGGATCATCGTCGACATGGCGATCAGGCCGAGCAGGAACCAGAGCACCTGGCGCTTCAGGTGGTGCCAGGCATCGCCGTATGAGCGCAGGTCGTTGACCGACGAGGCGGACAGCACCATGACGACCCCCAACAGGCACAGGATGAGCGCCACGACGAGGAGCACCATGAAGCGAAGGGATCGCTTGCCGGGAGGCCGGCGTGGACCCCTAGCGGCTTGCGCCCTTCCGGCCTTCGCCTGTCCCTCGGACCTCCCGCCCCTGGTCGCCACCGGGCTCATCGAGCCACCTCCTGTTCGGTGGCCACACGGGCGAAGTCGTCACCACGCTCGACATAGGACGAGTACCAGTCGAAGGAACTGCAGCCCGGCGAAAGCAGCACCACCCCACCCTCGTCGACCTCCCGGCGGGCCTGGGCGACAGCCGACTCCATCGAGTCGGCAATCGACACCGGGCAGCGGCCCCTGAACGCTGCTGCGACCTCGTCGGCGGCCTCACCGATGGCGACCACCGCCCGGGGAGCGGAGGCACCCAACGGGGTGAGGTCGAGGCCCTTGTTCCGGCCACCTGCGATGAGGACGGCACCGGGCAGTGCGTTTAGCGCAGACACGGTGGCATGCGGCGTGGTCGCCTTGCTGTCGTCGACGAAGCGGGTTCCGTCCACCTCACACACAAGCTGCATGCGATGCGGGAGGCCACTGAAGCAACGAAGGACATCGGCGCACCCGGCGGCTGACGCTCCGACCCGGACAGCAAGCGCCGTTGCAGCCTGCGCATTGAGCAGATCGTGGGGCATACGACGCGAGATCTCCTCGACGGCCAGGACCACGTGTCCGTCCAGCAGCAGTTCTCCGTCCTCGATGCGACAGGTTGCGCCGGCACTGCCGAATCCGGTGGCCCCCTCGGGTGCATGGGACCGGACCACGGGGTCGGAGAGGTTTGCGACCGCATCGGCCGGGTCGTCGATCGACTCCCAGATCCGCGCCTTGGCGGCCTCGTAGGCGCCGAGGTCGGCATGGATGTCGAGGTGGTCGGGTGCGAAGTTGAGCCATACGGCAGGTCCGAGACGGACCGAATGTGCGTGCCCCAACCGGAAAGAGGAGGCTTCGACCACGAACACCTCAGCCTCTGCATCGTCGATGGCGGCGACCATGGGGGTCTCGTTGTTGCCCGCAGACAGGGCACGGATCCCGGACCGTTCGAGCATTTCGGCGACCAGCGTCACGACGGTGGTCTTGCCGTCAGTGCCGGTCACCGCACAGCGGGGACGTGCATCCCAGTCGGCGGCCAGGTCCGACTCGTCGAACAGCACCACGCCTGCCAGCCGGGCTGCTTCGAAGATCGGATGCGCATCGGACACTCCGGGGCTGACCACGACGCGGTCGCAGCCGTCGAGGAGCCCCGGCCAATCCTCCGCTCCCGGGGCAACGACCAGATCGAGCCCCAACTCCGACACGGCGGTCCGGACCGCCCCTTCGGGGCGATCGTCGACGGGGCGCACTTCCTCGCCCCGCCGGATGAGCGCCTCTGCCACGGCACGCCCTGTCAGACCGAGGCCGAGTACAAGGACCGTGCCGCTCATCGACCCAGCTCCGTGACGCCCGCTGCGATCGAGTCGGCATAGAACAATCCGAGGCCCACGGCGGTGCAGAGCCCCGAAATGATCCAGAAGCGCACGATGACCGTGGTCTCCGGCCAGCCGCCCAATTCGAAGTGGTGGTGGATGGGCGCCATTCGGAAGACGCGGCGGCCACCGAAGAAGCGGAAGGCGCCGATCTGGAGGATCACCGAGACGGTCTCCATCACGAACAGGCCTGCCACGATCGGGAGCAACAGGTGGGTGTTCGTGGCGAGGGCGAGCCCTGCAAGGCCGGTGCCGATCGCCAGCGAACCGGTGTCGCCCATGAAGATCTGTGCCGGTGCGGCGTTCCACCACAGGAAGCCGAGGCACGCACCTGCCATCGAGGCGGCGACCACCGCCAGGTCGAGTGCATGGGGCACCTCATAGGCCAGCGGGTACCGGAACTGCCAGAAGGCGATGAAGGTGAATGCGGCAAAGCAGAAGGTGCCGGCACCGGCCGCCAGGCCGTCGAGGCCGTCGGTGAGGTTGACAGCGTTCGAGGAGCCGATGATGAGGAGCACGGCCCAGACGGTCCAGAGCGTGTCGCCCAGGTCTATTCCCGGCTGGGCGATACGGGTGAAGGACAACTCGGTGTGGGCGCTGGTGAAGCCGAGCATCAGCACCGAGAAGCCAACGGCTACCAGGAGGAGGCCGAGCAGTTTGGCCCGCTTGTTGAGCCCCAGGTTCCGCTCCCGTACGACCTTGATCCAGTCGTCGATGAGGCCGACGGTCCCACCACCGATGATCGCCAGCATCACGAAAATGCCGGTGCGCGTGTAGATGCCGTGGTACAGGTCGCTCAGGACATAGCCGAGGACGGCACCGATCACGACCGCCAGGCCACCCATCGTCGGGGTGCCGGCCTTGGTTGCGTGGCCCTCGGGTCCGTCGTCTCGGATGGGTTGGCCGATGCGCAGGCGGGACAGCCAGCGGATCAGGATCTTCGTCCCGATGAGCGAGGACGACATCGCCACTGCCGCCGCGATCAGCAGGCGGATCACGAACTCAGCCCCAGTATCTCTGCGGCGACCACGCGATCGTCGAACGGCACGAGGTCGGTACCGACATGCTGCATCGCCTCATGGCCCTTGCCGGCAACCAGGACCAGGTCGCCGGACCGGGCGATCCCGATCGCCGTCGCGATTGCAGCGCGTCGATCCGGTTCGACGATCACCTCCGAGGCATCCATACCCGAAAGAATGTCCGCAATGACCCCCTCGGGTGGTTCATCCCTCGGATTGTCCGACGTCACCACGACCACATCGGCTCCCGACTGGGCGACTCCACCCATTTCAGGCCGCTTGCCACGGTCCCGTCCTCCACCGCACCCGAAGACACACAGGACCCGGCCGTCCGACACCTCCCGGGCAGCGGCCAGGGCGGCCGTGAGCGCATCGGGGGTGTGCGCATAGTCGATGACCACACGGATGCCGGCCACCTCGGGAAGGGACTCGAAACGGCCGGGTACCGACTGGAGCAGGCCAAGAGCCACACGTACATCCGCAACCGGCATGCCGACGAGGACAGCAAGCTCGGCGACCACCAGTGCATTCGTCACGGCGAAACCACCGGGAAGCGCAAGGTCGACCTCCCCGTTCCGCCATGTGAACCGGGATCCGTCCCTGCCGACAACGGCCGATGCTTCTGACGTCGCCACCTCCACTACCTCGAGGCCCGAGCGCCTTCCCGCCGCCGCACGCTGTCTTCCGGAAGCGTCGTCCACGACGACAACCGCACGGCTGGAGAACTCCCGTTCGAGGAGGCGCTTCTTGGCCGACGCATAGGCGTCCATCGACCCGTGGTAGTCGAGGTGGTCCCGTGTCAGGTTCGTGTACGCCACAGCGGAGAACCCGATGCCGTCCACCCGGTGCTGTGCCAGGGCATGGGATGAAACCTCCATGCACACGACGTCCACGCCCTCGTCCGCCCAGGCCGCCAAGCGGGCATGCAGATCCGGGGCCTCGGGGGTGGTCCGGTCTCCGGTGAGCGTCCCCGACTCTGCAACGTGTCGACCGCTCTGGCGGAGGACCCCGACGAGCATGCGTACGACGCTGGTCTTGCCGTTGGTTCCCGTCACCCCGACCACTGCCAGCCGCCGGGACGGGAAGTCGTGGAGGACGGTGGCGAGCAGCGCCATGGACCGGCGGGCGTCGGGCACGACCACCTGGTCGACCTCCAGGTCGAGGTGGCGTTCGACGAGGAGCGCAGCGGCACCGGCGGCCACCGCCTCCTGTGCGTGGTCGTGTCCGTCGGCAAGGGTGCCCGGCAGACAGCAGAACAGGTCCCCTGGAACAACCCGACGTGAGTCATAGGCGATGCCCGTGACATCGATCCCGGGGGCGCCGATCCCATCGGCACCGAACCCGTCGCCCCACACGTGGCGCGCTGCCTCGAGGAGCTCGCCCAGGTCCATGTCAGTCCCCGGTCGACGCCGCGGCGACCTCGTCGGAACTCCGCTCGGCTTCCTCGCGTGCCAATGCCTCCGCTGCCTCGAGGGCCGCAACCTGGGCAGGCGTCGCCGCCATCACCCGGCCTGTCTCCTCGAGGCCGATGCGCTCGGCTTCGGATGGAATCCGGCGTTGCCGGACCGCGAACTGTGCGAACTCGGCGAAGATCGGCGCCGCGGCTCTGCCACCGGAATAGGTGCTCAGCGCTGGCTCGTCGACGACCACCAGCACCACGAGTTCCGGATCCTCTGCGGGAAGCATCCCCACGAAGCTGGCGACGTAGTCGATGTTTCCGGAGCCCTCCCCGTATCCGCCCTCGGGACGAGGCTTCCAGGCGGTGCCGGTCTTGCCCGCCACCCGGTAGCCGGGCACCTGGCCCCTCGTACCGGTACCCGACTCGACCACCCGCTCGAGCATCCCGAGGAGTTGTAGGGCCGACTCCGGATCGATGACCTGCTCTGTGGTGGCGCGATCAGCGGGTTGGAACACACCCGTAGTATCCCGCGTTCCGAGGACCAGGGTGGGCGCGGGTCGGTGCCCCCCGTTGGCGATCGTCGAGAACGCCGTGACCATCTGGACTGGTGTCACGGCGACCCCCTGTCCGATGGCGATGGTCGGGAGGGAGGTACCCGACCACTTGCCGACGGCGGCCAGGATGCCGGATGCCTCTCCGGGGAAGTCCAGTTCAGTGGGCCGGCCCAGTCCGAAGTCGAGCAGGCGCTCGTAGAGGCGGTCTTCGCCGAGGTCGACCGCCCAGAGGATTGTTCCGACGTTCGAGGACCGGTGGAGGATGTCGGCTATCGACCACTGTTCCTCCTCGTGTGGGAAGGAATCCCGGAAGTCGCTGTCATGGACGTGGACCCAACCCGGCACCTCACGCACTGAGGACGGTGCGCCGAGACCGCTGTCGAGTACGGCGGAGAAGGTGAGCGGCTTCATGATCGAACCGGGCTCGTAACTCCAGGTGGCGGCACGGTGTTCGCTGGAGGGGCGCACCTCCCCCTCTTCCCGCACGACCGCAGCCGAGGCCAGGATCTCGCCGGTCTTCGGGTCCATGGCGAGGAGGATCCCCGCCTCGCCTCCTGCCGTCTCGACTCCTTCGGCAAGGAGGCGTTCTGCCTCGAACTGCAGCGACCGGTCGATCGACAGGACGAGGTCGTTGCCGAGGGCCGCCTGCTCGATCTGGTACTCACCGCCAGGGATGGTGGAGCCTCGTGCCCCCGTTTCCACGATCAGCTCGCCCGGGGTGCCGGAGAGCACTTCCTCGAAGACGTACTCGAGCCCGCTGACCCCGACGTCGTCGATGTCTGTGCGGCCGAGGAGAGCGATCGCCGAGTCCTCTCCCGGTCGCACCCTGGCCCGTTCCTGGATGGAGAAGACGCCGTTGAGGTCCAGGGCCAGTGCCGATTCAGCCACGTCCTCGGATACCTGTCGCTCGACGTAGACGAAGGCCTTGCCGTTGCCGAGCCGCTGTTCGAGGGTCTCGACGTCGGTGTCCACGATCTGGGCGAGGGCCCGGGCGGCACGGATCGGGTCTTCGATGAGCCTGGGGTTGGCGGCGACGGTCTGGAGCGGCACCGAGAGTGCGAGGTCCACACCGTTCCGGTCGAGGATGGCACCCCGGGCCGCCGGAAGTTCGATCGTGCTGATGCGCTGTCTGGCTCCGTGGGCGAGGTACCGGTCGGGCTCGAGGATCTGGAGTGACACGAGGCGCCAGACGAGCGCTCCGGCGATCAGCACGAAGGTGAGGCCGGTGACGGTGCAGCGCCACCAGAGGCTGCGGGCCGTCTTGCGGAGGGGGACGACGCGCCGCGACCCCCGACCACGAGTGGCGACGGGATCCGGACGTCGGCTCATCGGTGGAGTGTCCCGAACGGGTTCCCGACGGGTGCCGGGATCGGATGAGCCGGGTCACCGGGAAGGACGGTGGGGAGATAGACCCGCTCGGGTGGTGGCACCATTCCGAGACGCCCCTGGGCGACGTGGAGGATCCGTTCAGGGCTCTCGAGGCGTGCTACCTCCATGCGGAGTATCTGGGACTGCTCCCGTCCGTCGTCAAGTCGACGCTGGAGGCGGTCGACCTCGAACTGGGTGTCGACGAGGACGCTGTGGAAGCCCGCGAGCAGCAGGGCTGCCAGGAAGACTGCGATGACGCTGAAGATCGCCAACGGCCCGATCACTGCACGGGCATCGGTGGCGATGCCCGCATCAGGAATGGACGTCGGGGTCGAGACGGGCGTTCCGGATCGCGGGGAGGGCGCCAGACGGCGGAGCGGGCGGGGCAGGCGCAGGACGGCGGTCATGGTCGCTTCTCCGGATTCGTCCGCTCGAGGACCCGGAGGCGGGCACTCGCTGCCCGTGGATTGCGGACCTGTTCCGCCTCGGAGGGCCGACGGGCACCACGTCGGAGGGTCCGGGCGGTCGCCAAGGCCCCACATCCGCAGGGCAGTCGGGCTGGACACGTGCATCCACCGGTTGCCGCCTGGTCGAAGCGCTCCTTGACGATCCGGTCCTCGCCGGAGTGGTAGGCGAGTACCACTCCCCGACCACCGGGAACCAGGCATTCGATGGCGACATCGAGGGCGTCGGGCAGTTGGGACAGTTCACCGTTGACCTCGATGCGCAGGGCCTGGAACGTGCGCTTGGCCGGATGGCCGCCACGGCGTCGGGCCGGTGCCGGGATCGCCTCACGGACAAGGTCCGCCAGTTGGAGTGTGTCGGCGATGGGGCGAGATGCGACCAGCACCGCTGCGATCCGGCGGGCGTACCGCTCGTCACCGTGGGTCCGGAGCGCCGCTGCGAGGTCGGATTCTGTGTAGCCGTTGACGACGTCGGCTGCGGTCATGGCCTGACGGCGGTCCATCCGCATGTCGAGCGGACCGGGCTGCCGGTAACTGAACCCCCTATCCGGACGGTCGACCTGGGGCGAGGAGACACCGAGATCGAACAGGAAGCCGGCAAGGGGTTCGCCGTCGAGGCCATCGTCGAGGAGGCCACCGAGGTCACCGAAGGCTGCGTGTACGAGTTGGACCCGGTCACCGAAGGAGGTCAGGCGGCGGCCGGCAGATTCGAGGGCGGTGGCGTCGCGGTCGATGCCGAGCAGTCGGCAGTCGGGTCGGGCCTCCAGGAGGGCGACGGCATGGCCACCGCCTCCCAGTGTGGCGTCGAGCAGGGTCCCGGCCGGGGCCGGTGCGAGGGCAGAGACGACCTCGTCAAGCATGACCGGAAGGTGCGAGAACCCGTCGTCCGGGGTTTCGCCGGCGTTCTCGTCGGGAGTGGACGTGTTCATGATCTCGGCGTTGCAGGAGTGGCGATGCCCCCTCCGTCCCTCGACAGTCCCCCGATCAGCGGGCGCACGCCGGGATTTCTCTCCCGGGCGGGCTGGATGGCAAGCGGGCGGAGTAGGGACCTCCCATCCTGCCGATCGGGGGACTGTCGAAGGACGGCAGGGTTCGCCGTTCCTCGTCCTCGTGGTCGAGTTGCGCCGTGCCACCTCCTCTTCCCTCTGGCTCAGATTCCGATGCCCTGGCGGTACGCCTCGGCGACGACGGTGGCGTTTGACCGTTCCACCTCGCGCCAGGTCGATGCCGCATAGATCTTGATCGTGTCGATCGCACCGACGAGCACGACCTCCCGCTCGAGGGCGGCATCCTTCTGGAATCGTGCTGACAGGGTGACGCGGCCCTGGGCATCCGGTTGCACCAGTTGGGACGCCGCCCCCAACGCCTCGGGCAGTCTCAGGTTGCCCTCGCCGTCGTGTACCTTCGCCTGCATGCGGTCGACCATGCCTATGAACTCCACGGTGCTCCGCAGTTCAACGCAACCCTCCCTCAGGGTGAGATACCCGCCGTCGGCGAAGTGGGACCGGAACCGGGCGGGAAGGACGATGCGTCCCTTGTCGTCCAGTGTGTGTTCGAAGGTGCCGACGAATACATCGAAGGCCATGTCGCTCTCCCCTCCTCTCCGGATCGTGGATCTGGTTCGTGGACTCGAGATTGGAAAGGGGAGATATCGACTCCCCCTTTGACTCCACTTTGCGCCACTCTATGGGCATTTGACCCACACACGCAAGTCATCGCCCCACCAGGGCGCGTTTTCCCGCCAAGTCACCGACCAGGAAGCCGGGACCGAATGGGTCAGTCGCCTGTGGGCAGTGCGGCCACGAAGGCCGCAACCAGTTCCGCGGGATCCGGCGTGTCCAGCGCCAGGAGGTCGGCCAGGCCGACGGCACATGCCTCCAGTTCCGCAGTCACCTGATCCACCGGTTCGAGGCCGAGCAGGTCGACCATCTCCCGGGGTCGCCATTCCAGGAGAACCGCACACTGGAACCATGCGCCCTCCCGGGTGCGGCGCTGGCTGATGCCAACCAGCTTGCGACCACCGACTGACACCTCGCCCGGACCACAGCCGGCGAAGCACACCGCATCGGACCAGACGCCTTCGACGAGGTGTCCCCGGTGTACCTCGGCATCGAGGCCGAGGCCGCCCAACACAGCCGCCCAGACGTCGCCCAGCCACAGGCCCGAACGGGCCACATCCTCGTCCCAGAGGTCGTCGCCACGCGGAAGGATGACATCCACCCAGAGCACATGGCCCGGACGGAGGAGGACACCACCGCCACCGGAACGGCGCCTGACCAGGTTGCATCCGGTGGCCCGGAGTCGACCTTCGTCCGGTACCCACCGTCCGTCCCTCTTGGCGCTGCCGAGCACCAGCGTCGGATGATCGACCTCATGGATGAGAACCCGCCGGGTGGCGAAGCGGGGATCCCGGAGAAGGCGCTCGGCGACATCTCCGAGGGGCCGATCGCACTCCCAGTCGTTCACGCCGTCTGGCCGGCCACCAGGTCCAGATAGGGCTCCCAGGACCGGGGGACGGAACCGGCCATCATCACGAACCAGGTCGAGAGGCGGGGCACCCGCGGTTCCCGATGCAGCCACAGGCCGGACTCGGCAAGGGGCCGGTCGCTCTTGCGCGTGTTGCAGCGACGACAGGCGGCAACCACGTTCTCCCAGTCGTGGGCGCCCCCGCGGCTCCTCGGCACGACGTGGTCGACGCTCTCCGCCCGCGAGCCGCAGTACTGGCAGCGATGCTCGTCGCGGTGGAGGACCGCCCTCCGACTGAAACCCCGACGCCGATAACGGGGGACGTGCACGTAACGCGACAGGCGAACCACGGAGGGCTCGCTGATCTCGAGAAACTCCGAATGGACGACCCGCCCGGTGGTGTGGACCGCCTCCGCACGCTCTTCCAGCACGAGGACGATCGCCCGCCTGGTCGACACGATCGAAAGCGGCTCATAGGTGGCATTGAGGATCAGTGAGTTGGCCACATCCGAACCCTACCGGTCGCCCCTTGCGCCTTCGTCGCAAGTTCCGGCAGCGACCGCCGCCGGAAGGGACCGGCACCAGTCGAGCCACACCAGGACATCTTCGACCTCCGGGGGGTGGTCGGGGTCGCCGTACTGGGTGACCTGCCGAAATGCCGAATAGCCACGATCCGGGACCGGCAGGAACGGTGGTCGCCGCCACCATCCCCGGGGCGCGAGCCGATGGGCCTGTCGAAGCGCTGTAGCCCAGAGGTGTGGACGGATGAGAACCGCTGCAGTGATCCGAGCCAGCAGGCCGGCACTCACCGCACGCCCTCCAGGATTCCCAGGCCGCGAAGGCCCACGGCCGCCGCACCAACCAGCGGGCCGTCGACCCCCAGCCCTGCCGGGATGATCCTGGCCCCCACTGTGAACTCCAGGCCACACCCGGCTGCCAGTTCCTCGCGTGCTGCCGAGAAGAACACCTCACCGAAGCCGAGCGCAACCGATCCGGCCACCAGCGCCAGTCGCAGGTCGAAGAGGTTGACCACCGCCGCTACCGCACGTCCGACATACCGTCCCGTACGTTCACGGATCTCGGTAGGGGCCTGCGCAGCCGGATGGCCGAGTTCCACGGCCAGGGCCGATCCGGACGCCACGGCCTCGAGGCAGCCGTGCACGCCGCAGGCGCAGAGGGGGCCGCCCGGCTCGACGACGACATGCCCGATGTGCCCGGCGTTACCGGCCGCGCCGTCGAGCAGGCGTCCGTCGAGCACTATCCCTGCACCAACCCCCGTCGAGACGACCATGGCGAGGTAGTCGCGCTCACCGACAGCGGCACCCCGCCAGCCCTCGGCGAGCGCCAGGGCCTTGGCATCGTTGTCCACGAAGGTCGGCAGGCCGAAGCGACCGCCGAGACGGCCCTGCAACGGGAAGGCCCGCCACTCGGAGATGTTGAGCGGCGAAACCTCGATGCCTCCGGCAAGCATGGGCCCGCCGCATCCGACACCGATGGCGTCGGGCCGCACGGAAGACGCTTCGAGGACCCCTTCCACCAGGGTGGCAACGCACCCGAAGAGGTCGTCGCCGGCACCCGCACGGGTGGGGATCCGAGACCGGACGAGCACTTCGCCGGACCGGTCTACGACGCCGGCATCGATCTTGGTACCACCTATGTCGATGGCCAGTACATGGGCCACGATGGAGCCCGATCTGGAATCAGTTGCGGCCGGATTCACCGCGCTCAAAGCGCTCGCGCATCTTCTGGCGGGTGCTCCCGAGGGCGTCGCGAATAGAGGCTGTCTTCTGGGAGCGGCGACCCTGTTCAAGGCCCGCCTTCCCGAGGTGGCGGATGCTCCGCTCCAGGACCAGCGCCGACCCCAGCATC
Source organism: Candidatus Neomicrothrix sp. UBA2131 (assembly GCA_002329075.1). GTDB lineage: Bacteria > Actinomycetota > Acidimicrobiia > Acidimicrobiales > MedAcidi-G1 > S20-B6. The sequence continues at coordinate 15,007 of DCXR01000003.1, read as the reverse complement.
GCGAGGAAGCCCACGAACGCCAGGAGGTACGACGTCGACAGGGTGACGATCATCAGGGCCACTCCTCCCACGAAGCCGAATACCGACCACTTGAGACGGTGCAACGCGTCCGTGTAGACGGTCGTCTCTGACACCTCGCGCGCAAGGCGGGGGTCGGATTCGTAGAGTTGCTGCTCGATCTCGCTGAGGATTCGTTCCTCGTCCTTGGACAGTGGCACACGGCCCTCCGGCTCGACACTGGTGCCATTCAGCATCGCACAGCAGGCGCGCCACCACAACGCGCGCCGGAACGGATCAGGCGCCTTCAGGTCTCGTCGGGCCCCCACGGACGGCTTCCGGCGTCGGGCCGGGGTTCATCCGAGGAAGGAAATGCCCTCCCCGGCCCGATGATCTCCTTCCCGAAGCGCTTCCTGATCTCGTCGATGGTCCGCTCCGCCTGACGCTGTGTCCGGGTATCGAGGTCCTCGAATCGGAGTTGCCGGACCGAGGCATCCTGGAGGCCGCTCACCCCCACTCCCAGCAGCCGCACACCAGGAATCGGGTCGAGCCCGGCAAGGAGTTCGTCGGCGGTCTCCAGGATCTCGGCAGCGACATCGGTGGGATCAACCCGGGTATGCGATCGCGTCACGGTCGTGAAGTCGGCGAACCGCACCTTGAGGGTCACCGTGCGCCCGGCGATGCCGCCTGCCCGAAGTCGCCCCGCCACGGCATCTGACTGGCGGACCAGCTCGCGACGGAGATCACCACGGCTGATCAGGTCCACGGGGAAGGTCTCTTCATGGCTCACGGACTTGACCGACTGCTCCGGGTCGACCGGGCGTTCGTCGATGCCCCGCGCAAGCCGCCAGAGGTGCCGCCCGATCACTTCGCCGAAGAGTTCGACCAGGGTGTGCTCAGGGACCTCGGCCAACTTCCCCACCGTCCGGACGCCCAGGCGCTGGAGGCGCTCATCGGTTCGGGGGCCCACACCCCAGATCGCAGAGACGGGCAGTTGTTCGAGGAAGCCCTCGACCTCCTCGGGTCGCACTTCGAGCACCCCCACACCGGCTTCCAGACCCCGCTCGCCGACCCGCGGCTTGGCCTGCTCGCTGGCGAGCTTCGCCAGGTACTTGTTGGGGGCGACGCCGACGCTGCAACCGAGTCCCTCCTCTGTGTTGACAAGACGACGGATCTCGGCCGCCTGCTCGACTGGCGTGCCGAGGAGAACAACCGAGCCGGAGACGTCGAGAAACGCCTCATCCAGCGAAAGCGGTTCGACCAGCGGGGTGAACCGCCGGAAGATCGCCATTACGCGTCGACTGACCTCCCCGTAGTGGGCATGGTCACCGGGAAGGAACACAGCGTCGGGGCACAACCGCCGCGCTACGACCGACGACATGGCCGAGTGGATGCCGTAGACGCGTGCCTCGTACGAGGCCGCTGCGACCACCCCCCGCTCCCCTGTTCCACCGACGAGCACCGGCTGCCCGCGCAACTCCGGGCGACGCACCAGCTCCACCGACGCGAAGAAGGCGTCCATGTCGACGTGCAGGATCCTCGCCGATTCACCTACCGCCGTTGCGGAAGGTCCAGGTGAACCCGTACCGCTCACCGCCGTGTGACGTCGAGATGCCCGGGGTGTGTGCCTCGGACGAGGAAGTCATAGCCGGCGCCGAGGGATGCCCGACCGGCCAACCAGTCACCGACCGGCTCCGACACCCAGCGCGGCGCCGTTTCGAGGAGAGTGCCTCCGTCCTCCTCATCCACGAAGACCCCGTCCTCGACTATGCCGTCCGGATCCTCGAAGATCAGGTCGCCGGACCACAGTTCCGCCCGGAAGACCTCGACCCCCAGGCGCATTCCCCTGTCCGGGAAGTCGACGGACACGCGATAGACGAGGTCGGACCATGACGCCACCTCCAGACCCGTCTCCTCACGTACCTCCCGGCCGAGCGCCTCGAGGCTGGTCTCACCGGGATCGACGACCCCGCCCGGTGGTGTCCATTCGATGCGACCGTCCCGGCGGCGGTTCGCCACCAGGAGAAGACGGTCGTCGCTCATGATGAGGGCCCCGGCAACGGTCCAGTCTCGCATCCGACCATTCTCGCGCCCAGAACGCCCACCAGGAACGGGCCGGGGCCCGTTGGCAGGGACAGGTAGCCTCCCCTTCGTGGGAACAACGTCTTCCGATCCCCCGGGATCGGCCGCCCCCCCGGCCGGCGCCCGAGTCCTGGCGTTCATCGCCGTGCTCGTCGCCGGTGCCTGTGGTGGCCTCGTGGGCTACGCCGTCACCGACCTCCAGTGCACCGACGGTTGCACGACACTGGCCGGTTCCCTGGGTGTGCTCGGTGCCGTGGGGGCAGCAACCGGGGTCGGCATCGTCGTAACACTCACCCTCCGGGCAACGGCCGAATGGCGTACCAGGGAACTCCAACAGGCCGCTCGGGACCACCATCCCGTCTCCTGAGGTCGGGCTCCCGTGGCTGATCCGACGACATTGCGCGACCTCGCCCTCGAGGTGACCCGCGCAGTGGCTCCGCAACTCCGCCAACTCGCCGGCAGGACCCCCGCAGAGGACACCAAGAGCTCTGCCACAGACCTGGTGACCGCCGCCGACCGGTGGTCCGAATCGCAGATCGTCTCCCGACTGCTCGATGCCCGACCGGAAGACGGAATCCTGGCCGAAGAGGAGACCTCGTTGGAGGGAACGAGCGGCGTTCTCTGGATCATCGATCCGATCGACGCCACCACGAACTTCGTCTACGGCCTCGCGGGCTATTCGATCTCCATCGGAGCGGAGATCGACGGCGAACCTGCAGTCGGCGTGATCGTCGACCCGGCGAACGGCGACGAGTTCGCCGCCGCGCTGGGTGCCGGCGCCACCTGCAACGGCGATCCGATCCGGGTGAGCGACCAGGTGGACCTCTCGCAGGCGCTCGTGGCGACCGGGTTCGGCTACCAACCGGACCGTCGTCGCAACCAGGCGATCGGGCTCGTCGAGGTGCTGCCCCGGATCCGCGACATCCGTCGCGGCGGTGGAGCGGCCATGGACCTCGCCAACGTGGCCGCCGGACGCCTCGACGCCTACTACGAACGTGGCCTCAAGCCCTGGGACATCGCTGCGGGAACGGTCCTCGTCAGCGAGGCCGGCGGCGCTATCGGGGACCTCGACGGCAACCCGACGGACGGCGACTTCGTCCTTGCAGCCCCCCCGGGGCTTCGTGATGCGCTCGCCGAACTGCTTCGATCGGTGGAGGCCGACCGGGCCTGACCGGTTCACACGAGCGCCAGGGAACGGAATTTCCGTGCGGAGTTCAGCATCGGTGGCACAAATAGGGCACGATGATGCACGTGGGAACTCGGATCCTGACCGTCGAGGACGATGAACGCATCCGCACAGCAGTCCGCCTCGCCCTCGAGGACGAGGGCTGGGAGGTGGAGGAGACGGCCAGTGGCGAAGAGGCCCTGACGGCCTTCGCCCGGGCACCCGTCGACGTCGTACTCATCGACATCATGCTTCCGGGCGTCGACGGCTTCGAGGTCTGCCGCAGCATTCGCCGTACGAGCGCTGTGCCGATCGTCATGGTCACGGCTCGGGCCGACACCCACGATGTTGTCGCCGGGCTTGAGGCAGGCGCCGACGACTACCTGACCAAGCCGTTCGCCCCGAAGGAACTCTCGGCGCGTATCCGTGCACTGCTCCGCCGATACCGCTCCTCCGAGACGATGCCGGAAACCATGCTCTTCGACCAACTGGAGGTGGTCCCCGAGGAGGGGGTCGTCCGCCTGGGCGGGATCGAGGTCCACCTGACCCGGACCGAGTTCCAACTGCTGGTCGAACTGGGACACCAGGCCGGCAAGGTCCTGAGTCGGGAGGACCTCCTCGAACGCGTCTGGGGGTACGACTACTTCGGGGACGGCCGCCTGGTGGACGTCCACGTCCGGCGCCTGCGGACCAAGATCGAGCCCGATCCCGCCAACCCGCGATTCGTCGTGACAGTCCGCGGCATGGGGTACAAGCTCCAGCCCTGACATGGCCGCCGCCGAGCAGAGATCCACGCTCACGCCCATCGGGCTGCGGGCACGCATCTCGTTGGCCTTCGCCATCGGTGGCCTCGTGCTCTCGGTCGTGCTCGCCGGCGTCACCATGGTGCTGTCACGCGAACAACTCATCTCGACACGCGAGGAGAGCGCCGCCGCGGTCGCCGTCAACAACGCCGTCCGCCTCAACAACCAACTCACGCCGGACACCGCCTTCGAGGACCTTCCCTCCATCGTGGACTCGCTGACGAGCCTCGAGGGCAGCCAGCCCCTCGTACGCCTCGGGGACGAGTGGCTCCTCGCCCCCGAACTCGGTCGCGCTGACCTCCCCGGGATGCTCACGGCACGCATTCAGGATGGACAGCCGGGACAGATGCGGACGTACGTCGCCGGCCAGCCCCAGTTGGTCATCGGACTCCCGCTCCCCTCGTTCGACGCCGCCTACTACGAGGTGGTCAACCTCGACGGTGTCGCCGACACCCTCGGCTCCATTCGCTTCATCCTGCTTTCGGCCGGTGCAGCGACGACCCTCCTGGGAGCGATAATCGGCTGGTGGGCGAGCCGCCGCACCCTGCTCCCCCTGCGCCGGGTCCGTTCGGCCGCCGAGGCCATCGCCGGCGGGCGACTCGACACCCGGCTCGAGCGTCAGGCCGACCCCGACCTGGACGCCCTGGCCGATTCGTTCAACGGGATGGCCGAGGCGCTCGAGGCACGCATCCGCCGTGACGCCCGCTTTGCCTCGGAGGTCAGCCACGAACTCCGAAGCCCCCTGATGACCCTCACGACGACCGTCGGCGTCCTCGAGGCCCGCCGCGACCAGTTCTCCGAGCGTTCCCGGACCGCCCTCGACCTCCTCTCGCAGGACCTGTCCCGATTCAGCCGTATGGTCGAGGACCTGCTCGAGATCTCACGCTTCGACGCAGGCGCCGCCTCGTTGGAGTTGACCGAGATCAACGTCGCCAACTTCGTCCACGCCTCCCTGGGCGCCGCCCACCTCGGGGACGTCTTCGTGGAGGACCGCCTGGGCGGCCAGTCGGTCGTGATCGACGGCGACAAGCGGCGCCTGGCCCGTGTGATGGCCAACCTCCTGGGAAACGCGACCAGCCACGCCGGAGGCCCCACCGGGGTCTTCATGGAGCAGGAAGCCGGTGTGGTCCGCATCGGTGTCGAGGATGACGGGCCGGGCGTGGCACCAGGCGACCGGGAACTGATCTTCGACCGCTTCTCCCGCGGGTCCTCGGCCGGCCGTCGGGGCGGGGGTTCCGGGGCCGGCCTGGGACTCAGCCTCGTGTGGGAGGACATCCGCCTCCACGACGGACGGGTCTGGGTGGAGGATCGCGGCGACAGCGGTCGCGGCGCCCGATTCGTGGTCGAGTTGCCACTCCCCGAGGACGACCCCGAGTCGGTGACCGTATGAGCCGTACGAGACTGCCCATGGCCGTTGCGGCAATCCTCGGACTGTCGCTGTTCGCCACTGCCTGTGGCGTCACCGTGGAGGGGCGGCCGCGGGCGGTCTCGGCACCCATCCCCGATGCACTGCAACCGGATGCCTCGACCACGACGACACTGCCCTCGCTGGACGCCGAGCAGGTCGAGATCTTCCTTGCACGCAACGTCGGCGATCGGCTGCGGTTGGCCAAGGTGACGCGTGACATCGACCCCGATGGCACGGTCAACACGATCCTCGAGCAGGTGCTGGTCGGCCCGAACCCCGAAGAACAGGAGGAGGAGTACATCTCACCCTTCATCGATGGCAGCACGATCATCGGCACGGCCCTGAACGGGACCCTGCTCGAGATCCACCTGGACAGCCTCAACGGCTTTCCGCAGGACGATTCGACGAGCAACCACCTCGCCTACGCCATGCTCGTCTGTACCGCCACCGAACTGATCATCGGAGCAGAGATCCAACTGGTGAAGATCCTGGTGGAACGCGACGGCGAACTGACCCCGATCAACATCCCGGTGAGTGACGGTGACCCGACCGAGGAGGGTTCCCCCGTCTACTGCGCCAACTACGCCACGTTCGACCCGCGCTACCAGGACCCCGAAGGGGGCTGACCGGCCGGGTCGGGTCAGGCGAAGAAGACGCGGACGGTCTCCCAGAGGTCGTCGTCCAGGGTCTTGAGGTGGCTGACGGCCTCCTCGAGTGGGATCTGGACGATGTCGCCACCACGCAGTGCCGACATGGTCCCGAAGTCGCCGGCGGCGACTGCGTCGGCGGCAGCCACACCGAGGCGAGTGGCCAGGACCCGGTCGAACGCCGTCGGGGTCCCACCGCGTTGGACATGGCCGAGGATCGTGACGCGGGTCTCGAAGTCGGTCCGGGACCCGATCTCGGCCGCTATCCGATTGCCGATTCCTCCGAGTCGTGCATGCCCGAAGCGGTCGAGTTCGGGTTCGGGAAGTTCGATCGTCCCTGCTGCCGGAACGGCGCCCTCTGCAACCACGACGATCGAGGCATAGCGGCCACGGTCGTGGCGTCGTCGGACCCGCTCGCAGACCTCTTCGATGTCGAAGGGTTCCTCGGGTACCAGGGTGACCGTGGCCCCACCCGCCAGGCCCGCCCATGCGGCTATGTGTCCGGCGTGTCGGCCCATCACCTCGACCACCATGACCCGGTCGTGCGATTCGGCCGTCGTGTGGAGGCGGTCGATGGCCTCGGTGGCGATCTCCACGGCGGTGGCGAACCCGAAGGTCAGGTCTGTTCCTGCGATGTCATTGTCGATCGTCTTGGGGACCCCGACGATGGGCAACCCCTCGTCGTGCATCTGGCGTGCACAGGAGAGGGTGCCCTCGCCACCCACGACCACCAGCGCGGTGACAGAGCGCGCCCCGAGGATGGCGCGGCATGCCTCGACGCCCCCCTCCACGCCGAACGGTTGGATACGCGAGGTGCCAAGGACGGTTCCACCCCGGGGAAGGAGCCCCCGGCAGGCCTCCACGTCCAGGTCGACGGCGTCGTCCTCGATGACCCCGCGCCATCCGTCACGAAAGCCGACAACGGTTCCACCATGGCCCCGCTCCACACGTCGGACGACGGCCCGGATGACGGCGTTGAGACCGGGGCAGTCACCACCTCCCGTCAGGATTCCGACGTGCATGTCGCTCCCTCCTCAGGACAGGCGGTCCAGGCAGCTCCGCAGGTTGCGTACGGCCTGGGCGATCCGTTGTTCGTTCTCGATGAGGGCGAAGCGGACGTAATCCTCCCCGCCCGGTCCGAAGCCCACGCCCGGCGAGACCGCGACGTCGGCCTCTCGCACCAGGTGGCTGGCGAACTCGACGGAGCCCATCCCGAGGTACGGCTCCGGAATCGGCGCCCACACGAACATGGTCCCCTTGGGCGGCTCGACAGACCAGCCGATTCGCTTGAGTCCCGAGCACAGGGCGTTGCGCCTGGCCTCGTAGATGGCACAGGCCTCCTGCGGATGATCGGGCACCTCGTTGAGCGTGACCGTAGCGGCGATCTGGATGGGCTGGAAGGTCCCGTAGTCGAGGTACGACTTGAGCTTCGCCAGGGCGGTGACGGTAGGCGCATGGCCGACCATGAACGCCACGCGCCAGCCGGCCATGGAATAGCTCTTCGTCATCGAGTACAACTCGACCGCCACCTCGTCCGCCCCGGGTACCTCGAGGATCGACGGGGGCATGTAGCCGTCGAAGCCGAGGTCGGCATAGGCGAAGTCGTGGACCAGGAGGACGTCGCGTTCCCGGGCGAACTCGACGACCTCGGTCATGAAGTCGAGGTCCACGCACGCCGTGGTCGGATTGTGGGGAAACGAAAGTATGACCACGCGGGGCTTCGGCCAGGAGTAGTCCCAACCGTCCCGCAGCGCTCCGATGAAGTCACCGTCGGTCGTGAACGGCATCTCACGGACGTCTGCACCGGCGAACAGCGGCGAATAGCGGTGGATGGGGTACGACGGTGACGGCACCAGCGCCGCATCGCCGGGCTGGAGCATCACCCACATGAGGTGGGAGAAGCCCTCCTTGGCACCGATGGTCTGGATGACCTGCGTCTCGGGGTCGAGGGTCACCCCGAACCGTCGGTGGTAGAGGTCGGCGGCGGCCTGCCGCAACTTCGGGATGCCGCGGCTGGACGAATACCGGTGGTTCCGCGGGTTGCGGACGGCCTCGGCCAGCTTGTCGACCGCAACGTCTGGCGAGGGCAGGTCGGGGTTGCCGAAGCCCAGATCGACGACGTCCCTGCCGGCCCTTCGTGCCTCGACCTTCAGGGCGTCGATGATCGTGAAGACGTAGGGCGGGAGTTCGTTGATGCGCCGGTACTCCAAGGATCGCAGCGTACCCGACGTGGTGGGGATGGTTGCCGGAGTTGTTCGGACTGAAGGGACCCCGATGTTCAACGCCTGGCGGCCAGCGCCTCGATGTGGGCCTTGAGGTCGTCGATCGCCGTGTGGACGATCTTGGCCTCGAGGCGTCGCTTCACGAAGCCGGGCAGGCGGACCAGTAGGTCTACGTCGAGGTCGTAGTGGATCTGGGTGGCGTTCGGATCCCCCTTCACGGGGACGAACTCGTATTCGCCGCTCATGCGACGCATCACGTCACCTTCGATCAGGCGCCAGGACACGCGCAACGGGTTGGAGCCGTAGGTGTAGCGCAGCGTGTAGCTGCTGCTGCGACCCATCGCCGCCGCCCGGAACTGCACGTCACCGGCCCTGCCCTCGTCGTCCTGCACGAGGACGTTCGCCTCCTTGATGTCGACGGCCCACTCGGGGTACCGCGCGACGTCGAGCACCGTGGCGAAGCACAGTTCGGGTGGTGCCTGAATGTGGGAGTGCTGGCTGGCGTGGTCGCTCATCGCCTCCGACACTACCCGAGCGCGTCACCCGAAGGCGTGAGCCATGAGCGATATCTCACCGTCGGGGCGCTGTCACCGGGTGGGGCGAAGAATGGCGGCGTCCATGCCTGCCCGGAGGCGGTCGGCCAGCACGTCATAGGAGAACTCGTGCTCGGCACGCAGGCGCCCGGCCTTCGCCATCGACCTGCGGCGGTCCTCGTTGGTGAACAACTCGCCGATCGTCTCGGCAACGGCCACGGCATCGGTCGGGTCGTCCACGACGAGGCCCGTCTTCCCATGTTCGACCGCTTCTGCCGCTCCCCCGCTGCGGCCGGCCACCTGGGGGACACCGGCGGCGGCGGCCTCGAGGAAGACGATGCCGAACCCCTCCTGCTCGAGGCCGCCCAGGCGTGTGCGGCAGGGCAGGGCGAACACGTCGCCGGCCCCGTAGAGGGCGGGCAGGAGGCGTTCGTCGACCCGTCCGAGCAGGAACGCCGGAGCGCCGGTGTGCTCGATGAGCGCCTCGAGACGGGCATGCTCACGACCCGCGCCGGCTATCGCCAGGACCACGTCCGGCTCGCTGACGGCGAGGCGGGCCACCGCCCGGACCAGTGTGTCCATGCCTTTGCGGGGGACGAGTCGGCTGACGCTCACCACCAGGGCAGCGTCGATCGGCAGGCCGAGTTGGCGACGCACCGACGCCCGTTCGCCGTCGTCGAGGGGAACGAACCGGTCGGTGTCGACGCCAGGCGGAACTATGAGGCTCGGCAGGGGTTCACCGGCGGCACGCTCGGCTTCGGCAGCGGGATAGCCGCCGGCGCTGATGACCAACGATGCGCCACGCAGCACGCGCCCCAGGAGGGGTCTCAGGATGGGCAACCTGCCCGGAATAGTGACCTCGGCGCCATGCAGGACGACGGCGTATGGCATGTCGACCCGTGGTGCAGTGAGTCCGACCGGAATCGCCGGATCCCAGACCACCAGTTCGGCACCATGATCCCGGGCGAGTCGGCCCACCCGTCGGGGCAGCCACGGGTACGGAAGCAGCCACGGTTCACGCGAGCGGGTGATGGCGAACCGCTGCTCAGCGTCGAACGCCACAGATCCCTCGTAGGGCGTTGCGTGGACCGCCACGTCGTCGGCGGGAAGGCGACGCCACAACTCCCAGAGGTAGGACTGGATACCCCCTACCTTGGGTGGGAAGTCGTTGGTGACCAGCAGGTGGGACCTCACCGAGTGGCGCTCCTGCTGCATGGCTGCCCGACCCGGGAGCGGTTCACGAGGGCCCACTCGGCGTGTCCCCGCAGCATCGGGTCCGGGGACTCTGCGTAGCCGTGGAGCATGGCATCGATTTCCGGGGCCCCGTCCGTTGCGTTGCCGAGGACGATGAGTGCGTTGCGCCGAAGGTAGCGGGGATCGCGTTCGGCGATGTACCAACGACCGAAGCGGTCGAGGAGGTCCGAGTCGGAGGCCTCGAGGATCCAGGTTGTCGATTCGACTGCACCGGTGGTCGTGCCCGGATCGTCGTCGCGCTCGCCATGACCGACCGGGCAGACCTCCTGACAGTCGTCACAGCCGTAGAGGCGATCACCGACCGCCTGACGGAACTCGACCGGAATCGACCCCGGTGCCTGCACCAGCCAGGCCAGGCAGCGGCGTGCATCGACGACACCCGGTTCGACGATGGCGCCTGTCGGGCAACCGGTGATGCACCGGTCGCAGGTTCCGCAGCCGTCACGGACGGATTCGGTGGACGGCGGTAGCGGGGTGTCGGTGACGACGGAACCCAGGACGAACCAACTTCCGCGTCCCGGAAGCAGGACGTTGGCATTCTTGCCGTACCAGCCGATGCCGGCCCGGACGGCGGCCTCCCGGTCGACAAGGGCGTTGTCGTCGGCGACCACCCGGGCCTGCCGGCCATGTTCCCTCAGGCGTTCGGCGATTACCTCGAGCGAGCGGCGCAGTTCCCCGTAGTGGTCTTCGCGTGCGAAGGCCGCGACTCGAGCCTCGTCGGAGGCCTGGGGCCCGGTCCGTGGCGCAGGGATGCGAAGCGCACCCACGACCAGCGATCGGGCTCCGACAAGTATCCGCTGCGGATCGGTGGAGCGCTCGGGGTTGCGGTAGGTGAACTGCATGTCGGCGGCAAACCCCCGTGAGCGACGCTCCTCCAGGTGGCGGAGGGTGTCGGTGAACGGGGAGGCTTCGGCAATGCCCACGGCATCGAGACCGGCCCGGCGGCCCAACTCGCACAGTTCGTCGGCCAGCGCAGCAGATTCCTCGATCGATCCCAACGGCGTGCCCTGATCCATGGTGCCATCGTCGCAGGTCTCGCGACAAACAGCGCGCCCTGTGGGCGAGGGGTGGCGCTCAGCCACCCTCTTGACGATGACGCAAGGGCGGCGCCAGGCCGGCGTCGGCGAGAATGCGGAGGCTGCGGTGTTCCTGGAGGTCGACCACGAGGGCCTCGCCGGGTCGACGACCCAGCAGGAAGCTCACGACACAGTCATCGCAGGTCGTGGTGTACTGCTCGCTGCAGGTGGAGCAGTCGATCACCAGCGAGTCGCCGGGGTCGACAGGTGGTGCCTGTGGGAATGTCATGGGAATCCGTGGTTCGTCCATGGAGACATTCTCCTCGAGGGGTGTGACAGCCACCCCGAACACGTACCGAACCATGCTTGACAGGCGAACACCTGTTCGATTCACTGGAGGGATGCCTGTCGCCGCCCACGACCCACCCCTCCAGCGCTCCTTCGACGACCTCGGGACGCCGCTCTCCGACGTCACCTTCTGTGTCATCGACCTCGAAACCACCGGCACCTCCCCGGACAGGTGTGCCATCACCGAGATCGGTGCCGTCAAACTCCGGGGCGGAGCCTGTCTCGGCACCTTCCAGACACTGGTCGATCCGGGCTGCGGCATTCCACCCCGTGTCACCGTGCTGACCGGCATCACCGAGGAGATGGTGCACGATGCTCCCCCTGTCGACGCCGTGCTGCCCACCCTCCTCGAGTTCGTCGGCAATTCGGTCATCGTCGGCCACAACGTCCGCTTCGACCTCTCCTTCCTGCGGGCTGCACTCGAGCGGGCCGACCGACCTCCCCTCGCCAACAGGTCCGTCGACACATGTGCCCTGGCACGCCGCCTCGTACGCGACGAGGTCCCCGACTGCAAACTCGGAACCCTGGCCGGGTATCTGCGCCTCGACCACTCCCCCAACCACCGTGCCCTCGACGACGCCCTCGCCACCGGCGAACTGCTGCACCTCCTACTCGAGCGTGCGGCGACGCTCGGGGTCACCGGCCTCGACGACCTCCTGGTCCTGCCGACGATGGCCGGCCATTCCGAAGCCGGAAAGCTGCCCCTCACCGAGACCCTCCCCCGTCTGCCCGGGATCTACATCTTCCGCGACCGTCGTGGCGAGGTCCTCTATGTCGGCAAGGCCACCAACCTGCGGTCCCGTGTCCGCAGCTACTTCTCGACCGACGGGCGCCGCAAGGTCCAGCGCCTCCTCCGCGAGACCGAACGCATCGACCACCAGGTGTGCTCGAGTCCGCTCGAGGCAGCGGTCATCGAGATCCGGCTCATCCACCAGCACCAGCCGCGCTACAACCGCCGGGGGACCGGCAGCGGACGCTACGTCTACCTCAAGCTCACGCTCGGCGAAGCCTTTCCCCGACTGGCCGTCGCCCGCGTGGTCAAAGACGACGGCGGCCTCTACGTCGGACCGGTCCGATCCACCTCGTTCGCCCGGCAGGTGATCGGGGCAGTCCACTCGGTCGTCCCGCTGCGGCGCTGCACGGGGCGTGCCCCCGGGGATGGCAGCAACTCACCCTGTACGGCAGCCCAGTTGGGGGCCGCCGCATGCCCCTGTTCAGGAGCGGTCGACGAGTCGGACTATGCCGACATCGCGGACCTCGCACGCCGGGGCCTCACCTGCGAGCCCGAACTGCTGCTCGAACCCCTCGCCGATCGGATGAGACGGCTGGCGGCCGCCGAACGCTTCGAGGAGGCTGCCGACGCCCGCAACGATGCCGAGGCACTTGCCACCACCCTGCAGCGCCAACGCAGGATCGGCCTCCTCCGAAGCGCCGGCAGGGTCCGGGTTCGGGTCGTCGGGCACGGCGGCGCCGAGATCGACCACGGCAGGTTGCGGCTGACCTGGAGCGACGGCGACCCCGAACCATCCGACGAACCCACCCTCGCCGGCTTTGCGCCACCGGAGGGACCCGTCACCCGGGACGAGGCCGACGAGTTGAACTGTGTGGCAACCTGGTTCGACCGGGAGGTCCACCGTCTCGAACTGCTCTCCGCCGAGGGCACGCTGGCGGAGCCCATCCGTCCGATCCCCCGGTTCACGCCCCGTTCGCCCCCCGCCTGAGCCGGGCCGCGAACTTCAGGCTCGCAGCGCCTCGAGCACCGCTGCAGCCGAACCGTCGTCGATCGAAGCCGTTGCGGCCTCGATGCCGGCGTCGAGGTCGTCGGCTGTGCCCGCCACGACAAGGGCGGCGGCGGCGTTGAGCACGACGATGTCACGGGCCGGGCCGCGCTCCTCCCCGGCGAACAGTGCGGTGGCGATCGCGGCATTCTCCGCCGGATCGCCCCCGGGCAGGTCGTCGGGTTCGACGATGGCGATCCCGTGTGCCGCTGGGTCCAACTCGAACTCGCTGATCTCGCCCCCTCGGAGTTCGAGGACCCGGGTCGGACCGGTCACTGCGATCTCGTCGAGGTCGTCGTGGCCGGTGACAACCCATGTGTGCACAGAGCCGGTGGCCCTGAAGACCTCGATCATGCGGTCGCCGAGCGAGCGGTCGACGCATCCGACGAGTTGGCGCCGCACACCACCTGGAGGTGAGAGGGGCCCCAACACGTTGAACACGGTGGGGATTCCGATTCCAGCCCGGACCGGACCGGCGAAGCGCATGGCCGGGTGGAACGTCCGGGCGAAGGCGAACCCGAGATGGTGCTGGGCCACCTGCTCTGCCACCTTCTCGGGCGCAACGTCGATGTCGAGCCCCAACTGGTCGAGCAGGTCGAAGGCCCCAGAGGTCGAGGAGGCCCGCCGGTTGCCGTGCTTGCACACGGTCGCACCCGCTCCGGCAGCCACGAAGCACGCCATGGTCGAGACGTTGAGAGCCTTCTCACGCCTTCGGGGCGAGCCCCCGGTACCGACGATGTCGATCGTGCCTTCCGGCAGATTCAGGGGTTCGGCGGCCGCCAACATCGCCCGGACGAGGCCGACCGTCTCATCGGCGGTTTCGCCCTTGACCTTCAAGGCGACCAGGAATGCGGCTATCTGAACGGGCTCGGCGCCACCGGAGAGGATCTCGGTGAGGACAGCCTCGGCTTCGTCGCTCCCGAGGTCCTCGCCGGCACAGATTCGGTTCAGCAGGCCCGGCCATCCGCCGAGGCCCTCGAGTCCCATCGAGGCGGCCCCTCAGGCCGAACGGCGGCGCCGACGCAGAATGCGTCGACGGTCACGCTCGGTCGCACCACCCCAGATACCGGTGTGCTCCCGCAGCGAGAGAGCGTGTTCGAGGCAGTGCTCCCGCACGTCACAGCCTCTGCACACGGCCAGTGCCCGGTCCGTGCCCACCTCGTCGTCGGGGTCCGGGTAGAAGATCGTGGCTTCGAGGCCCCGGCATGCGCTCCGGTCCTCCCAGGACAGCGCCGCGTCGCTGCGACCGTCTAGGCCGACGGACGGGAACATAGAGGTGGCGGCGGTTCGGGAAGTCTGCATCTCCGGCGTAGTGCTAGTCGGGGCACACGTACGTTGCAAGTCCCAATTCCTTCCGGGAACGATTCGTCACGAAAGCGTGGAAATGTGATTCCCGTTGCTCCGGGTCCCCGGGCCCGCCACACTGGAGGTGACGGTGAGCCAGCCGGGTGACCGCGGCGTCTCCCCCCCCGGGGTTTCGCTGAGGAAGGTCGGGGCTCCACAGGGAAGGATGCTGGCTAGCGGCCAGTCGGGGCGACCCGCAGGAAAGTGCCACAGAGAACAGACCGCCGATGGCTTCGGCTTCCTTAGGGAATCGGGGCACAGGTGAGGGTGAAACGGTGCGGTAAGAGCGCACCAGCGGCCGGGGCGACCCGGTCGGCTAGGCAAACCCCATCCGGAGCAAGGCCGAACAGGGAGAGGGCGACCCGTCCGTGGACACTCCCAGGTAGGCCGCACAGATGGATGGTCACCCA
>DCXR01000057.1 GCA_002329075.1 Candidatus Neomicrothrix sp. UBA2131 | reverse complement strand
ACTGCCGAACGCAGTTCTTCCTGGAAGCCGGCGGTGACCTTGCGTACCTGGCGCAGTACCTTGCCCATCTGGCGGACGGCGGCCGGGAGGCGCTCAGGGCCGAGGACCAGGAGCCCGACAAGCAGGAGCACGAGGATTTCGCCACCGCCGAGGTTGCCCATGGGGGGTGAGCCTACCGGTGCCTCCGGAGGAGCGAATGGGGAGCAGGTGCCGCTTCGGCGTCCGCCGGGGCTGCCTGGACAGGCGCAGGCCTGCCGCGCGAGGCGCTGAGGCGCTCCTCGAGCGCAATGGCTGCGGGGAACGGGACGTTGTCCCCCTTGTGGGTGTGCAGCCTGGTGTCGGTGTTCAGTGCGGCCGGCCCTTCGATGCAGCCGGCCAGGAGGAGCAGCCGCCCACCGGAAGGACACGTTTGCAGGATCGCTTGAGCGGGCGCAGGATGACGGTATGCCCTCGCTGATCGCTCCCCTCCGGTCCCCGCCGTTGTTGTTCGCACACCGGGGCGGACGGGCCCATGCGCCGGAGAACACCCTCGAGGCATTCCGGAACGCCGTCGAGATGGGTGCCACGGGTCTCGAGAGCGATGTTTGGCTGACTGCCGACGGTGTCCCGGTCCTGGACCACGACGGACGGGTCGGACGGGGGCTCCGCCGTTCGACGATCTCGTCTCACCGTCGGGACGAGTTACCCCGGCACGTTCCGAGCCTCTCAGATCTCTATGAGCACATTCCCGGCGTGTCGGACGGGACCGTACAGGTATGCCTGGATGTGAAGGACCCGGCGGCGGCGGCCCCTGTCATGGCCCTGGCGGCGAACCTCGGACGTTGCGCCGAACTCTGGTTGGCACATTCGGACTGGCGCAGGGTCGCCGACTGGAGGCGCATCGATGCGCTGGTCCACCTGGTCGACTCCACCCGCATGGACCGGGTCTCCGAGGGGCCAGAACGCCGTGCCGCCGACCTCGCCGCTGCCGGCGTGGATGCGATCAACCTGCACGCCACAGAGTGGTCCGGTGGCCTCTGCGTCCTGTTCCACCGCTTCGGCCTCGAATGTCTCGCCTGGGATGCACAGCAACCTCGACAGATCTCCGCACTCCTGGATCAGGGGATGGACGGCATCTTCGGAGACCATGTGGACCGACTCGTGTCGGCCACCGGACAGTCCTGAGGAATCGCCCGGTCAGCGGCCGCCTAGAGGCGCCCGAGGTCGCCCAGCGGCCATACCCGGAGGAACGCCCGTCCCACGATGTCAGATTCGGCAACCGGCCCGAAGAACCGACTGTCCTTGGAGTTGCCCCGGTTGTCCCCCATGACGAACACGTGGTCGTCCGGAACGGTGCACCGGTTGATGGAATCCCTATCGCCGATGCAACCGGGTGGCAGCATTGGAAACCCGCCGGTGCTGTTCCTGGTGGCCGGGGCCAGGTAGGGCTCGATGAGCATGCCCCCGTTTACGTAGACCTTCCCGTCGAGTACCTCGACAGTCTCTCCGGGAAGGGCGATGACACGCTTGATCAGGTCGTTGATGCCCTCTGGATCCGGATCGGACCTCCGGAACACCACGACATCACCACGGTTGACCTCGTGCAGCCGGTAACTCAACTTGTTGACGACGATCCGGTCACCGTCGCTCAGGGTGGGTTGCATCGATGGCGACGGTATGTAGTAGGCGGCGAAGAGGAACTGCTTGACCAGGAGGGCTACGACCAGGGCTCCGATGATGACCCCCACCCATTCCAGAATGCCCCGGGCCGCACCGGCCGCGGTACCGGGGATTCCCAGGTCGAGGTCGGTTGCCGGGGACGGTTCGAGGGCGAGGTGCGGCGGGAGTTGTTGGTCGTCGCCGAAGACGTCGGCCGCAGGCCTGCCCTCGGCACGCTCGTAGGCGTCGGCGAAGGGAACGAACTCGTCGACCGGGTCATCTGCTTCGTCAGGATTCGGGTTTTCCACCGTTGCCAGCGACGGTCGCCGGGAGTGGCCTTCCGGTGGGTCGGACGGGGCCAGGGCCGGGATGTCGGATGCTTCGGGCTGATCGTCCTGGGCGGCCGGGGGTTCGGGTTCCGGGGGCTGCTCGGGAATCGATTCGCCGCTGCTACGCGCCTTGGCCCGCTCCAGGATCTGTTCAGCCCAGTCTCCACCTTCGCCGGCGGTGTCCCCGTCCTCGTGCACGGAGCCGAACCTAGCCCCCACCCGCCGAGTTCGGTGTGCAGCCGGCTCATCCCTCGTAGCGGCTGAGGACACGGGCTGCTGCAGAGGCCCGAAGTCCCTCACCCATTCCGTCGGGCGCCTCCAGGATGGTGGCTGCAGTGCCGAGCCGGAGGAGCAGCCGTTCCAGCCATGCTGTCGAGGCGACGGCGAGTCGGATCCGGAGGCGGCCGTCGGCCTGCTCTTCGATTCCACGATGCGGATACTGCGAGATCACCCAGTGCAGGTTCCCATCCAACAGGAGCTCGACCTCCGGGTAGTCGCCGTCTGTGAGGAACCCCTCGGGTCCCGCCGCCGGAGCCGTCGGTTCAGGGTAGGTCTCGTCGCCCAACTCGTAGCGGCTGATCCGATCGAGTCGGAATACCCGAGGTCCGTCGGCCAGACGACAGTGGGCGGACAGGTACCAGTGTCCGATGTCGGCGGTGAGTCCGTGGGGCTCGACGATCCGGGTGGTCAGTTCGTCTCGACCGTACGAGTAGTAGTCGATCTCCACGGTCCGTCGCTCGGCCCCTGCCTGCTGGAGGGCCTCGAGGAGGTCGTCGTCGGCAACGCCGAGGCGTACGTCGACGGCATCGCGTACCTCCGGATCGACCATTGCCGAGAGCTTGGTGAGTGCACGACCCAGGGGCCCCAGGTCGTCACCGGTGGAGAACTCGGCGACGGACTGGCCGGCTGCTAGGAGGCGGAGGACCTCTTCTGGCCGCAGGGTCATCGGTCGTGCGAACCAGCTGCTGTACTCGATGTGCACCCAGTCGTCATCCACCTGGGCCAGGAGCATGTCGCCGGGGCCGAAGGGGGCGACGCCGATCATCTGGACGACGTTCCAGAGATCCTCGAACAGGTCCTCGCTCGGGTAGTCGAACCGGCGAGCGATCTCCTCCAGGGACATGCCGCCCTCTGCGGCGACCCAGGGGATGATCGCCAGTAGGCGGCGGAGGCGGTCGGTGGCCGTCAGGTTGCCCATGCCATCCCCTGTAGCCAATCCTCCAGGTCCCTGCGCAGTTCAGGCGGTTCGAGGATCTCCGCCCCATCGAGGAAGGTGAGCACGAATGAGCGGAATGCCTCCCGGTTGCAGACCTCCTCGGCGGCGACGATGGAGCCGTCCGCCCTCCTTTCCACGACCGTCGACTCGCCGAGGTGGCCGATCACCCAGGGTGCATGGGGAGCGTCGACGAGGAGACGCGCCGTGACGGGATCCTCGTCGCCATAGCGCCAGGCGGGACGGTCCTCGACCTGGGAGGCACGTTGTGGGCGATCGAAGTCGTCGGGATCTCCCAGCTCGACCTCGGATTCGAGACGGTCCACGCGGAACTGCCGCTGTTCGCCGCGGGTGCGGTCGTGGCCCTTCACGTGCCAGCGACCGTTCCGGAAGGCGAGGAGGTGGGGTTCGAGCACGCGCTCGACTCCGTGGTAGTTGAACGTGGCGGTCCGACGTTCGGCGACTGCATCCATCAGGATCCGGAGGGCGGGCTCCTCGGGGAGCCGCGCAACTGCCTCCACGTCAGCGTTGTCGGGATGCCCCCCCAACTTCCAGAACGGGTTTTCGTCCGGTGATCCACCTAGGCGGACCAGGCTGTTCGCAAGGTGGAGTGCAGCCAACTCGTCGGGTGTGAGGTCCGGTGCCTTGCCTCGATAGCGCTTCCGGTCGATCCGGTAGCCAGTGACGGGCGGGTCGTGGTTCGGTGAGGATGCCGTGAGCAACGGAATCCCCATGGAGCGGAGTTCGTCCTTGTCCCGTTCGAACTGGCGCCGGAAGGTCTCGTCGTTCTCGGAGTAGTACTCCCGCAGCCCGGAGCGCAACTCGTCGCGCGTCTTGGGCCACTCGGCGTGAAGGAGTGCCGTCACCAGGTTCATCAGTCGCCTGAGTTTGCTCTCCACCGCCTCTGTATGACCTCCTCGCGAGCCCGACGGGACTGTCCTGCATGGTAGGTGCCTGAGCCAGGTGCTCCGGTTGTTCGCTTCAGAGCGATTCGATCAACTTTTCGACCCGCTCGTCGGACGAGCGGAACGGATCCTTGCAGAGGACGGTCCGCTGTGCCTGGTCGTTGAGCTTGAGGTGTACCCAGTCCACCGTGTAGTCGCGTCGACGCTCCTTGGCCCGCCGGATGAACTCGCCGCGCAGGCGAGCCCGTGTCGTCTGTGGTGCGGTGTCGATCGCATCTGTGATGGCCTGGTCGTCGACCACACGCTCGACCATCCCGCGCCGCTCGAGCAGGTAGTAGAGGCCTCGGTCCTGGTTGACGTCGTGGTACTGCAGGTCGAGCAGTGCCACCCGGGAGTCGCCGAGGGGAAGCCCGAAGCGATCCCGATAGGACTCGATGAGGTGGTACTTGGCCACCCAGTCGCACTCGCGGTCGAGGACGAGGGGATCGCTCTCGATGCCCTCGAGGCAGTGTTCCCACATGGCGAGCGCCTTCTTCTCCTCCTCGTCGAGGTCGTGGTGCTCGGAGAATCGGATCGCCCTGTCGAGGTATTCGCGCTGGATGTCGAGGGCGCGCACCTCGCGGCCGTTGGCGAGGCGGACCGTCCGCCGGCAGGTGATGTCCTGGCTGATCTCGCGGATCGCCCGGGTCGGGTTCTCGAGGGTCATGTCGCGCAGCTGCACCGAGGGTTCCTCGAGCATCCGGAGCAACAGGCCACAGGCTCCGACCTTGAGGAAGGCGGTGTACTCGCTCATGTTCGAGTCACCGACGATGACGTGCAGGCGCCGGTAGCGCTCGGCATCGGCGTGTGGCTCGTCGCGCGAGTTGATGATGGGCCGCGAACGGGTGGTGGCGCTCGACACGCCCTCCCAGATGTGTTCCGCCCGTTGGCTGATGCAGTATCTGGCACCTCGTGCTCCCTGGAGGACCTTGCCGGCTCCGGCGTAGATCTGGCGGCTGACCAGGAATGGGATCAGGACCTCCTTGTAGTCGGACTGGTCATCGCGGCGGACGGTGAGGTAGTTCTCGTGGCATCCGTAGGAGTTGCCTGCCGAGTCGGTGTTGTTCTTGAACAGGTAGATGTCGCCGCGGATTCCCTCCTCCCTGAGTCGGTCTTCGGCACCGTGGAGCAGTTGCTCGAGGATCCGTTCGCCGGCCTTGTCGTGGGCGACGACATCGGAAACGGAATCGCATTCGGGGGTCGCGTACTCGGGGTGGGAGCCGACGTCGAGGTAGAGGCGGGCGCCATTGGCCAGGAAGACGTTCGAACTGCGCCCCCAGTGGACGACCCGCCGGAACAGGTACCGCGCGACCTCGTCGGGGCTGAGGCGCCGCTGGCCGTCGAGCGTGCAGGTGATCCCGTATTCGTTCTCGATGCCGTAGATGCGTCGCTGCACGGTCGGCCCTCAGACCCCGACGTCGGACGGCGTGGGCAGGGCCGACAGGGTCACCCGAGCAGCTCGCCCAGGTCGTCGCCCTCGATACGTCGGAATGAGCGCCGTTCGCCGTCTCGTGACAGGACCGCCACCTCCAGGTCGTCGGGGACCAGTTCGCGATCGGATCCGGTGAGGGCCCCGACGGCGACCCGGACCGCCTCTCTGAGCTGCAGGCCCACCGACCAGCTCTCTTCCAGGCGGGCACCGATCGCCTCGGCCTCTCCCCCGATGACGACATGCGAGGTGGTGTCCATCACGGTGCCGTCGTAGAGCAGGTGGAAGAGCCGGTCGTCGCCGACCTCCGGACTCATCTCGGCGACCAGCAGTTCCACCTCGAGGGGCTTCATCTCATGGGTGAAGTACTGGCCGAGGATCTGGGCGTACTGGTTGGCCAGCCAGCGGGCATCGACGTCCTCGCGGCTGAATGAGTAGCCCTTGAGGTCGGCGTGTCGGACGCCGGCGATGCGCAGTTGGTCGAACTCGTTGTACTTGCCGACCCCCATGAAGCCGATGCGGTCGTAGATCTCCGAGACCTTGCGCAGGGTGTTGGACGGGTTCTCGGCGCAGAGCAGCACGCCGTCGGCATATGTGGAGGCGATGGCGGCACGACCTCGGGCGATGCCCTTGCGGGCGTAGTCCGCCCGGTCCTTCATGAGCTGTTCGGGCGAGACGTAGCCACCCAGCGGCATGTTCATCGGTCGCTCCGGTCGCCGAGTCGTTCGAGCAGTGCCGTCGTGCGGACCGCCACGTCCTCGTTCGCCATGCGCTCGAAGCCGTCCGACCCGATCGTGGCGATCACCGGATAGATGCCCCGAACGGGATCGGGACCACCGGTGGCGCTGTCCTCATCGGCGGCCTCGAAGAGGGCCTCGACGGCTATGTCCACCGCTGTCGAGAAATCGAGGTCTGGCGTGTGTCGGAGCTTGATGACCGTCGAGGAGTGAAGGCTCCCGGAGCCGCCGGCGGCGTAGCGCCGTTCCTCGTAGCGACCGCCCGTGATGTCGTACTGGAAGAGGCGACCCTGTTCGAGGCGTTCGTCCCAGCCTGCGAACAGGGGAACGACACCCAGGCCCTGCATGGCCGCCGACAGGTTGCTGCGGACCATCTGGCTGAGTTGGTTGGCCTTGCCCTCGAGGCTCAGGGGGGAGCCCTCGACCTTCTCGTAGTGCTCGAGGTTGAGTTGGAACAGGCGTACCATCTCCATCGCCGGTCCCGCCGTACCTGAGATCGCAACACCGGAATGACGGTCGGCCGGGAAGACCTTCTCCACCGAGTGCTGGCTGATGAAGTTGCCGGCGGTCGCCCGCCGATCGCCTGCCATCACCACGCCCTCGATGGTCCGGATGGCCAGGACCGTGGTTCCGTGGGTTATGGCGTCGGCTTCGAGCGATCCTGTGAACTCCGGTGGAGCCATGCCCAGGCGTTCTAGGAGGCCGAGGAAACTGGGGCCCGGATCCTGGTCGGGGGTGAAGAGGGGAAGCGTCACGGTCGTCTGGGGCGCCGCAGGGCCGGTGGCCCGGCGGCCTACTCCCCGCCCTTCTGGACGTAGCTCTTCACGAACTCCTCGGCATTGGTCTCGAGGACGCTGTCGATCTCGTCGAGGAGGTCGTCGAGTTCATCCTTGAGGCGCTCGCCGCGCTCGCTGACCGCAGGGGCGGTCGCCTCACCCGCGGACTCGGGATCACGCTCGATCCGCTCCCGCCGAACCTGTTCCCTCTCAGCCATGGTGTCCTCTCC
Source organism: Candidatus Neomicrothrix sp. UBA2131 (assembly GCA_002329075.1). GTDB lineage: Bacteria > Actinomycetota > Acidimicrobiia > Acidimicrobiales > MedAcidi-G1 > S20-B6. The sequence continues at coordinate 11,517 of DCXR01000057.1, read as the reverse complement.
GGTCGTTCGATTGTCTGTTCAGCCGGCTCGACCCGAGAGTCGATCAAGCAGTTCGGTGATGTCGTCGCAGTCATCGATGAGCGTAGCCACATGGGCGCGGCTGCCACGTGTCGGTTCCATCATCGGGACGCGGCGGAGGGACTCCTCTCCGGCGTCGAAGACCATCGAATCCCAGTTGGCGGCAACGACGCTGTCCGACCAGCGGTCGAGGCACCGGCCGCGGAAGTAGGCCCTGGTGCCGTCGGGCGGGGTGGTCATGCCCCTTTCGACATCTGCCGGATCCACCAGGGTCTCGGCACCCATCCGTGCGAACAAGGACCTCTCCGGTCGCAGGTCGTGGTATTGGAGGTCGAGCGCCATCAACCGGAGGTCGTCGGGTTGCAGGCCGTGTCGATCGCGGTAGCCGTTGATGATGTGGCGCTTGGTGACCCAGTCGACCACACCCACCAGGGGTTCGGGATCCTCTTCGAGGGTCGCCAGTACCTCGCCCCAGCGGTCGAGGACCTCGTGTGCGACCGGGCCACCGACACCCTCGTCGCCCCGTTCCTCGACGTATTTTCGGCCCTGTTCGAGCAGGTCCCACTGGAGTTCGATGGCGGTCGCTGTCGTACCGTCGGCCAATTCGAGGGCCCTGCCGAGGCTCTGGTCGAGCGATACCTCCTGGAGTGCCCGGACCGGATCGGCGAAGCGGACCTCCCGGTGGAGGAAGTCATCGTCGACCATCGCCAGCACGATTGCCGTCGTGCCCACCTTGAGGAAGGTGGCGACCTCGCAGAGGTTGGCGTCGCCGACGATCACGTGGAGCCGCCGGTAGCGCAGCGGGTCGGCATGGGGCTCATCGCGGGTGTTGATGATGGGGCGCTTGAGGGTCGTTTCGAGGCCGACCTCCTCTTCGAAGAAGTCCGCCCGTTGGGTCAGCTGGAAGTCGATGTCACTGCGGCTGCACCCGGGGAGTTCGCAGCCGACCTTCCCGGCTCCCGTGAAGACCTGTCGGGTCACGAAGTGGGTCGTGGCGTGGACCGCGACCCTTCCGAAAGGTGTGGCCCGGTCGATGAGGTAGTTCTCGTGGCAGCCGTAGCTGTTGCCCTTGCCATCCGAGTTGTTCTTGTAGACGACGATCTCCTGACCCTCGGGTAGGACCTCGTTGGCGGCCGCCATCGACTCGATGAGGATCTGTTCGGCTGCCCGGTCGAAGCGCACCAGGTCACGGGCGTCCAGGCACTCGGGGGTGCTCAACTCCGGGTGGGCGTGGTCCACGTAGTAGCGGGCACCGTTCGTGAGCACGGCGTTGACCAGGTGCGTCTCGATCTCGGGGGCAATGGCGTCGAAGGCGGAGAAGCCGCGGAGGTCGAGCGATGGGCTCTCGTCGACGAAGTCCCAGCCGACCCGGGGAGCGCCGGGGCCGTCGCCCGGGGCAGAACACCGGCTCAGGTAGGCGTTGATCAGCAGCGACGAGGCCGTGACCGGATTGGGTTCGGGGACCCCGCGGTGGAGAATTCCGAACTCGGTCTCGATGCCGAGGATCTTCGGTACGGCCATTCGCGGACCCTATCGGGGCGTCGTTCCGGGATGGGACCGGCCAGCGGCCCTGGGGCGGGACTAGAGGTACTGGCCCGTGCCAAGTGCCTCGATGGCCCTTCCGCCGCCCTCTTCCTCGGCTGCAGCGATGAGCGTTCGGACGTAGACGATCCGCTCGCCCTTCTTCCCCGAGATCTTCGCCCAGTCGTCGGGGTTGGTGGTGTTCGGAAGGTCCTCGTGCTCCCGGAACTCCTGGCGGACGGCATCTTCCAGGTCGGTGGTCAGGATGCCCCGGCTGCCGCCGGCCAGTTGGCGCTTGATAGCCAACTTCTTGGCGCGGCGGACGATGTTTTCGACCATGGCCCCGGATGCGAAGTCCCTGAACGAGAGGACCTCCTTGTCGCCGTTCTGGTAGGTGACCTCGAGGAAGCGGTTGCGTTCGTCGTCCCCGTACATGCTCTCGACGGCGGCGTCGATCATGCCGAGGACCGCCTTGTTGCGGTCTCCGCCGCCCAGGGTCTCTACCAGGTCCTCGTCGATGGGGAGGTCGCCGGTCAGGTAGCGACGGAAGATCTGTGATGCAGCGGTTTCGTCGGGCCGTTCGATCTTGATCTTCACGTCGAGGCGGCCCGGACGCAGTATGGCGGGGTCGATCAGGTCCTCCCGGTTGGAGGCGCCTATCACGATGACATTTCGCAGTGCTTCGACGCCGTCGATCTCAGCGAGGAGTTGCGGGACGATCGTCGACTCGATGTCGGAGCTGATCCCGGATCCCCTGGTCCGGAACAGCGACTCCATTTCGTCGAAGAAGACGATGACAGGCCAGCCCTGCTCGGACTTCTCACGAGCACGTTCGAAGACCAGGCGGATCTGGCGTTCCGTCTCCCCCACATACTTGTTGAGTAGCTCAGGGCCCTTGATGTTGAGGAAGTAGCTGCGTGCCTCGCGGTCGTCTGAGAGTTCGGACACCTTCGAGGCCAGTGAGTTCGCCACCGCCTTGGCGATCAGGGTCTTGCCGCAACCCGGGGGGCCGTAGAGCAGGATTCCCTTCGGCGCCGGCAGTTCGTACTCTGCGAAGAGTTCCTGGTGGATGAAGGGCAGCTCGACGGCGTCGACGATCATCTCGATCTGCTTGTCGAGGCCGCCTACGTCCGCATAGGTGATGTCGGGAACCTCCTCGAGCACCAGGGCTTCGACCTCCGGCCGGGGCAGGCGTTCGAGCAGCAGTCCGGACCGTGGGTCGAACAGGGCTGCGTCGCCGCTGCGGATCCCCTCACGCAGCAGGACGTCCCCCAGGTCGGCGACGCGCTGCTCGTCGGCGCGCCCTACGACGACCGCACGCAGTCCCTCCGGCAGGACCTCCTTGACGGTCACAACCTCACCGATCTTCTCAGGTGGGCGGGCCCTGATGATGCTGAAGGAGTCGTTGAGCACGACCTCCTGGCCCACAGTCAGTCCAGCGGCGAGGTCCGGGAGGATGCTGACCCTCATCTTGCGGCCCGATGCCTGGATGTCGGCGGAACCGTCGTCGTTGAGCCCGACCACGGTGCCGTAGGAGGCGGGCGGCTCCGAGAGCTTGTCGACCTCTTCGCGCAGTGCCTCGATCCGCTCCCGGGAGGAGGTCAGGGTGGTGTTGAGCTTCTGGTTCTGGGCAATGGCTCGAGCCAGTTCCCGCTTGGTGTCGCGGAGTTCCTTCTCGAACTCGGTGAGGCGCCGGGGCGTGTCGACGACTCGTCGCCTGAGTTCTTCGACCTCAGCCTCCAGGTCGGCGATCTGGGAGTACAGGAGCTTGCCCCGCTTGTCCTGTTGGTCATCGAGTTCGCCCACGACCCCTCCTCTGTGGCCACTTCGGCCTCTTCGCGGGACCCTAGCCCCTTGTCGCCGGATCGGGGTGACGGATGCCCGTGCTCCAGCGGGGCTGATTTGCACTCCCCGGGGTGGTGTCCGGGTACACTTTCGCTCCGTTCTCCTGTGGTCCAGGTCAGATCTCGGACAGCGGGTGCTCCACTCATGAAGGGAATCCACATCACATGAAGGTCTGGATCGATCAGGATCTCTGCACCGGTGACGGGCTCTGTGAGGAGATCGCACCCGACGTGTTCGCCATGCTCGACGACGGCCTCGCCTATGTGAAGGACAGCGACAAGATCCTCAGCGAGCCGGGTGGCGCCGAAGCGGTCGCCCCGATCCCCGAGGCGCTGCTGGAGGCCACCATCGAGTCCGCCGAGGAGTGCCCCGGCGAGTGCATCTTCATCGAGGTCGACTGACCCCACGCAGCGACGACTGATCGAACTCCGGGAGGCCTATGGGCCTCCCGGGCACATCTTGGCCGATCCGCTCAGCGGCAGTCGGTAAGGGGCACCGGGCTGCTTCCGACCTCGTCGATCAGGGCCCGGAGTTCGCCGGACTGGACGGCGAAGGAGGTTCCGGTACCGCCCCGTGTGTTGGCGAACACGACGCCGACGACCGCGCCTTCTGCGTCGACGATCGGGCCCCCCGAGTTGCCGCGAGCGACCGATCCCTCGAGTATCAGGGCATCCCGACCGGTTCCGGCATCACCGTAGATGTCCTTGCCGGTAGCCCTGATCAACTGTTGCACCGTGAGATGACGTTCGACCGGCTGGGTGTTCTCGTCGAAGGCGACCAGTGCCACTGCCGCACCGACCGTGGCTTCACCGAGGGGCATGGGCTCTCCGAGGTCCTGTGTAATCCGGAGGATGGCCAGGTCCGAGACGGGGTCGAAGGCGACGACGCGGCTGCTCACCTCCTCGTTGTCGACGCTCAGGATCGGTACCTCGATGCCGGCCACCACGTGGGCATTGGTGGCCAACAGGTCCGGGGCCACCAGAAAAGCGGTTCCTATCTGGGCCTTGCGACAGTCGAGGCCCCGCACGGAGAAGGTGGCTGCCCGTGTGGTGGCCAGGACGACCTCCGGAACCTCGGCCACGGTGGTGGCGGGGACTTCGGCCGTGGACGTTGTGACAGCCGAGCTGGATGTGGTAGCAGCCGTTGTCGCGGTCGTCGCGGTCGTCGAGGGCGCGGCCGGAGGGGGCTCGGTATCCGGGGAGCAGGCCGCCAGCAGAATCATCAGGGCGGCAACCCCTGCACGGCTCATGTACCCAGGAGTCGTGCGTGGCTGAGAAAGCCCGTATGGCCCACCATCCGGTGCGCCGGTCGGACTGCAGTTCCCTCGATGTGCCAACTCCGGTGCATCACCTCGAGGGTCTCCGAGTATGCGAAGCCGTGTTCCCCGAGGGACTCCCGGAATGTGGCGGCCTGCACGATGCTGGGTGTGTAGGCGAGGATGGTCCCACCCCGGCGAAGAGCCCGGGCTGCATGGGACACCACCTGCCATGGTTCGGGCAGGTCGAGCAGGACCCCGTCGAGTTCTGTCTCATCGATTCCCTCGTAGGCGTCGCGGATCTCGACCTCGTAGCGGTCGAGTGGCTCGCTGCCGAGCATGGCTTCGACGTTCTGGCGTGCGCGTTCGGCGAAGTCCTGCCGGATCTCGTAGCCGGTCACCTGCGCTCCCGCCCGCAGCAGGGTCATGGAAAGCGCCCCGGAGCCGACACCCGACTCGAGTACCCGCACCCCCGGCCTGATGTCAGCCAGCATCAGGATCGTGCCGAGGTCCTTGGGATAGATCACCTGGGCTCCCCGGGGCATCTTGAGCACGAAGTCGGCCAGGGTCGGCCGGAATGCCACGAAGGAGCCTCCCCGGCTGGAGTGGAGGCGGCTGCCGTCGGGTGCTCCGATCAGGTCGTCGTGGTCGATGACCCCTGTGTGCGAGTGGAACTCGCCGCCGGCGACGAGGGTGACGAGATAGCGCCGGTCCTTGCGGTCCACGAGGAGCACGCGATCCCCCGCCGCGAACGCTTCGCTCATGCCAGAACCCCGTCCTGACTGCGACTTCCAGGCCGGACAGGCGGTCCTGCTCCTGTGGCACGTTCGGCGAGTCGGCAGAACGAGCAGATCTCGCCGGCGGCCGGACTCCCGCACCTCGTGCAGGTGTCCAGGCCCGCCTCCGCCTCCGTCATCCGATCGCGGAACAGGCCCGCCGCCCGGTCCAGGAAGTTGAAGTAGAAGGTGTGCTTTGTCCCGGGCGACTGTGCCTCGACGGCGTTCAGGGCCGCCTTGTAGCCGAGGTGGCGGTTCCCTTCGGCCATGGGGCACTCCTCGACCTGGTAGTCGATGCCACGCAGAACGCAGTAGGCGGCGGTCTCACGCTCGCTCAGCCTGACCAGCGGCTTGACCTTTCGGGGAAAGCCGTTGCCGGCGGGCAGGACGGGGAGTTGACGTGCCAGGTACTCCCCTTCCCAGCGCAGGACGTTGCCGAAGAGCACGGCTGCCTCGTCGTCGAGGTTGTGTCCGGTGGCCAGGGCGTCGTAGCCGCCGTCCCGGGTGGCGCGATCGAACAGGTGCCGCTTCGAGAGACCGCAGGCACTACATGGCGGCCGTTTCGCCGCCCGTGAGCCGTTCGGGATGTCGAAGCCGTGTTCAGATCTCAGGTCGACCTCCCGGAGGTTGAGGCCGCGGGCCCTCGCGAACCGCCGTACGTGGCATCCGGACGCTTCGGTGTACTCACCGATTCCGAGCCCCAGGTAGAGGCCGTCGACCTCGTAGCCCAGGTCGAGGAGGATGTCCCAGAGGGCCAGTGAGTCCTTGCCCCCCGACACAGCCACGAGCACCCGGTCGCCGGGCGACAGCATGTCGAAGGCCGCTATTGCCCGGGTCACCTGGTCGTGGCACAACTTCAGGAAGTGTTCTTCGCAGAAGTTGGCGTTGTGGCGACGGATGTCTATGACCGCCGGCCCACGGCAGACCCGGCACTTCATGGCGCTCCTCCGGAGATGACGGGCCGGATCTCGACCTCGGCGTCGGCCTCGAGGCGTGCGTCACCCGGAACGAGGGTTCCGTCGCTGATGACCAGGACCGTCTCACGGTCGATCTCCAGCCTCCGGAGGAGTGCCACAACGGACAGCGGGCCGTCGATCTCGAGCGTGCGGCCCGGGTTTCGTAGCTCTACCCTCATCGACCCGGTGGGCCCGGGCCGTCGGAGGCCGCAGGAGGCAGGTGCCGTATCTCGATGCCCTCACCCACATGGAGGCGCCGGCGGTGCACCACCGGACCGGGGCCCGGTCTGACCACACGTCGGACGAGCCGGGTCAGTGCGACGAGGCCGAGGACCACCTGCCATCGGCGTTGGCCGCCCAAGAGGCCACGGCGGAGCCCCCGACCCAGCAGGCTGCCGACCGCCAGACCCATCAGATGCGCCTGATCTCGACTGTTGTGGAGGAACGCCGACCGATGCGCCGGCCCACGAGGTACGCGACTCCCAGGAGGATGGCGCCGGCGGCGACCGCAGCGGCCAGCAGTGGGACCCGAGCATCGTCGGCGCGCCCGACGGCATCCCCGAAGGTGTTGCGCACCTCCGCCTCGAGGTCCTCGCGGGTCACCCGATCGTCGCTCATCCGGAATCATCCGATCGGGGAACCTGCCTGAGGGCGAGACAGGAGAGCGCCAGCAGGACCAGCGAGACGATGAGGTAAGGCAGGAAGGACCAGGTGGCGTCCATGGGGGCCCATCCCTGTAGGAGGCGCAGCGCCCCGACGGAGAGAAGCACGGCACCGGTACCCATCAGGAGGGATCCGAACACACCGAACAGGAGCGTCCGACCGATCGAACGCAGCGGATCGACGGTCTCCTGTCGCAGGTAGCGCTTCAAGAGCGCGAGGAGGTCCTGTTCGTTGCCCATTAGGGAGCGACGATAACTACATCACCTCCGAAGACCTATGTGGCGGGGCATCTGTGGGTCGGTTTGTCGGATTTTCTGGAGAAGTGAACTTGTAGTTGGCGCCTTCGTGCTACATGGGCCGTCCCCGCTGTCCCTGCCTCCCGGCAGCACCCCCGTCGCCCCCGAGCCGGTAGGCCACGATCTCCTCGACATGTGCCAGGTACTCCTCGAGCAGCACCAGGCGATCGACCGTCCGGGTTGCCGCCAACAGGCGTTGGCGGTCCATGGGGCCGAAGGGCCCGAGTGACCCCAACTGGAGCGTTCCGGTCGCAGGGTCGCCGGAGCATTCGAAGGTGTCGGCGGGGACCGGGTCGCCCAACCTGCCCAGGTCGGCAAGGACCAGCCGTAGTCGTGCCGCGACCGCCCCGAAGCGGGCTGACTCGGCGCCCATGTCCCGATCGGCCTGTTCGACGTCGGGCAGGTCCTCCACCAGGGCCATCGGGTACGGATCGTCGGGCAACCAGCGCACCACCCGGATCCGCTGCATCCCCGTGGCGGCGACCGACCATCGGCCCTCACCGACCGTGCGTGCGTCGACGATCCTCGCGATCGTGCCTACGTCCGTGCGGGCCTCGCCGCCGCCCACCTCGCTCCCCCGCTGGATCAGGACCGCTCCGAAGCGCCGGGGCCCAGCGAGCAGGTCCGTCAGCATCGCCTGATAGCGCGGTTCGAAGATGTGCAATGCCAGGAAGGCCCCGGGAAGGAGCACGGTCCCCAGGGGGAACATCGCCTCGGTACGCCTCCCCTCCCGGCCCGGAGGTGGTCCGGCGTCCACGGGTTCAGCGGGTGACGACAGGATGCGGTTCGAGCAGGGAGATGTCCGGTCCATCCGGGTAGCCCACGAGCGTGAGGACCACCTGGTCGTGTATGGCCCTGATGTCGTCCGGCATCGACTCGGCGTTGCTGAGCACGGCGAACGTGAGGGACCGGTCGCCGAGGGTCTCGACCCGACCGGCCAGGCTCACGACGTCGTTGAGGGTCCCCGTCTTGGCAGCCACGCGACCTTCGGCCGACGTTCCGACCAGGCGCTTGCTCATCGTCCCCGACTCGCCCGCAACGGCGAGGCCCGACTCGAGGAGGCTCCCCGGCCCGCCGATCGACGTGTCGAGGATTGCCACGAGCAGCCCGCAGGACACCCGGTTGCCGGTGTCGAGCCCTGAGCCGTCGGCGCTCGCCGAGCCTGAGAGATCGAGGCCCAGGTCGTCGAGGGCGCTGCGCATCGCCGTCAGTCCGCCTGCGGTGGTGCCGGGTGCCTCGACCTCCGCTCCCAACGCCTTGATGAGGAGTTCGGCGGTCATGTTGTCGCTGGTGAGGAGCATCTGGCGGACGATGTCGGCGAGGGGCGGTGACTCGATCGCCGCCAACTCGACTGTCGCATCCAGGGGCACGACGCCCGCCTGGGCAACACGCCGGATCACGAGGTCCCTGGCCTCCAACAGGTCGTCGAAGAACGCTGCCGCGAAAGCTGCCGGGTCCGCAGCCGGGGTGTTGTGGGCATACGCGGTCCGCTCCGGATCCCACCGGGCGAAACCGTCGTTGACCGTGAGGGCGCTCAGGGGGCCGGACTGTGTCTGGTTCCCGGGGCGGAACCGCTCCGGCCAGGTCTCGACCCAGCGCAGGCCGTCGAACCGGCTCTCGTCGCCGATCACCGCGCCGGTGATGGTGGTGATTCCGGCGTCCGCCATCTGTGCTGCCAGCAGGTCGATGTCGGTGAACGGCAGGGGGTCGTCGAAGCGGCCCCAGTAGTCCCCGGTGGCGAGCAGGGGATCTCCCGACCCCACCAGCCAGACGTCGCCGTCGACAACCCCCTCGACGGGGGCGACGCGTGCCACCACCCGGGTGGTGAAGCGGTGGTCGGGACCGAGGAGGGCGAGTGCCGCTGCGCCGGTGAGGAGCTTCTGGGTGCTGGCGGGAACGAGCGCACGATCGGCAAGGTGTCCGTAGCGCTCGCGCCCCGATTCCGAGACGGCGACGCAACTGTCCGCAGGCAGGGCCGCAGCCGACTCCTCGAGGGAGGCCAGCAGGCGACGGTCCGCCTCGGGTTCCTGGAGGAAGATCGGCACCCGTCGAATGGAAAAGAGCGGGGTGCGTACCTCGGGAGGCGGAATCTCCGACGCCTCACGGGGTGGCCGGTCGTGCGCCTGGTCGGACACCCGCGCCTGCCAGGCCGACCCGACGGCGAGTGCCACCAGCAGGAGTGGGAGAACTGCGCGCCTGATCACGGCCGCATCGTAGAGGTGCACCGCCCCACAGATGGTGCGCCATGTGCTGAACTTCGCAGCCGGCATCAAAGGCATCGGTTCCGGAGGGCAACGTCTATGTTGCCCTCCGATGAGCACTTCAGCCGTACCCTTGTCCTGGTGACCCTCCCCCGGGTGACCCGGCATCGGGCCTCCGTGGACGCCTCAGGCCCGGACGCCTCCTGATCCGGTGCGCTACGCGGTCGCACTGTCCGAGCATCCCGATACCGGCATCGCCCTCGGGGAGGTGGTCGGCCAGGTCCTCGACCGGCTCGGGCCCACATCCGACGTCGCTGTCCTGTTCCTGACCGGCCACCACATCGAACGGGGCGAGGAGGTCGGGCGGACGGTTCGCCGCACGCTCGGTGTCAGCCACCTCATCGGCGGAACGGCCGTCTCCGTCCTGGCCCACCGGCAGGAGGTCGAAGGATCCCCGGGCATCGTCCTGTGGGCAGGACTCACCGGCCCCGTCGAGGTCTTCCGCCTGCCGCCGGAGGGGCCCCTCCCCGATGGGCTCGTCGACGGGACCGCCGTCGTCGCCCTGGCAGATCCGTTCTCCTTCAACGGCGTCACGCTCGCCGACAGCGTCCCACCCGGGTTGACCCTGGTCGGAGGCCTTGCATCTGCTTCCAGCCGGCCCGGCGGCAACCGGCTCTTCCTTGACGACGACGTGTACCGGGACGGCGCAGTCGCCCTGGCGCTACCACCTGGCCTGGGTGCCCAGCCCCTCGTTTCCCAGGGTTGTCGCCCGGTGGGCGAGCCGATGATCGTCACATCCAGCGAGGGCTCCCTGCTGCGAACTCTGGGCGGTCGCCCTGCCCTCGAGCGACTGAAGGCGATTTCGGATGCTGCGGAACCCCCCGAACGTGCCCTGCTCTCCCGAGGTCTGCATGTCGGGCTCGTCGTCGACGAGCAACGCGAGGTGTTCGGATCCGGTGACTTCCTGATCCGGAGCGTGCTGGGTGCCGACCGGTCGACGGGTGCCGTGGCCATCGGCGACCACGCCCCGGTCGGCTCCACGGTGCAGTTCCAGGTCCGCGACGCCGATGCCGCCAGTGGCGACCTCCGGGACCTGACCGCAGCCTGGCACGCCGATTCGGCCCTCGCATTCACCTGCAACGGTCGCGGCTCCAACCTGTTCGGCCGCCCGGGCCCCGATGCCGAGGCACTCGTCGACGGACTCGACACCACCGCAGTTGCCGGCATGTCCTGCGCCGGCGAGATCGGACCCGTCGGGGGCCGGCACTTCCTCCACGGCTTCACCGCCTCCGCCCTCCTTCTCGGTGCCGAGCCTGCTGCCTGAGGCATCGGTAGGCGGCCGAACGGTGCCTTTCCGGTTCGGGCCACGCGGATAGGGTGGCCGATCACGTCCCCGACCGGAGCCACATCGCCCATGAGCGCCCCCCTGGACGCCCCCCTCGAGACCCACGCCGTCAACGTCATCCGCGGCCTCTCGATGGACGGTCCCCATGCTGCCCGTTCCGGTCACCAGGGCACCGCAATGGCCCTTGCCCCCCTGGCCCATGTCCTGTGGACCAGGGTCCTCACCTACGACGCCGGCGATCCCGGATGGCCCGACCGCGATCGCTTCATCCTCTCGGCCGGCCATGCCTCGATCCTCCTGTACTCGATGCTCCATCTCACGGGCCATGGGCTGACCCTCGAGGACCTCCGCCGCTTCCGCCAATGGGAATCAGCCACGCCCGGCCATCCAGAGGTCGGACACACGGCGGGCGTCGAGGTCACGACGGGACCCCTCGGTCAGGGCCTCGCCAACGCCGTCGGCATGGCCGTGGCGGAGCGGAACCTGCGCTCCCGCTTCGGCTCCGAGGTCTGCAACCACCACACGTTCGTCGTCTGTGGCGACGGCGACCTCGCCGAGGGAATCAGCCACGAGGCGGCATCGCTTGCCGGCCACCTCGGCCTGGGACGCCTCATAGCCGTCTACGACGACAACCACATCAC
>DCXR01000070.1 GCA_002329075.1 Candidatus Neomicrothrix sp. UBA2131 | reverse complement strand
TCGAAGCTCGGTGTGCTCGACACGATCCTCCAACCCGATTCATACCCCGACCTCTACGGCGAGATCGACCACGTGGTGCGCATCAACTACTACCCGCCCCGCGGCGACAACAAGGAGGGGTGGGACGCCATCGACATCTTCGGATGGATGGGCTACCCGATGCAGATCAAGGTCGACTTCCTCTGCCGTGACTCGATCCTCGCCGCACCGATCGTGCTGGACCTGGCGCTGTTCCTGGACCTGGCCCACCGGGCCGGGCAGTCAGGTGTGCAGGAGTGGCTGTCGTTCTACCTCAAGGCCCCGCAGGCGGCCACCGACGCCGGCCCCGAGCACGACCTGTTCATCCAGCAGACCAAGCTCAAGAACACGCTCCGCGAGTGGATGGGCGAACAGCCCGTCACCCACTCAGAGGCCGGCTGACCCGGCGGGCCGCTGGCCTTCAGGCGTTGGCGGGTTCCCGGCGCCAGAACTCCGGGTAGAGGTCGGTGCCGATCCGGTCGCCAGGCGACAGGCGACAGGCCCACCTCGGTCATGACGGCCGAGTTGTCGGGATCCATGCCCTCGGGACGGAACAGCACCCGCACGTCGTCGCCCAGCCACTGGGTGTTGAACACCTTCAGTTCCCGGTCGGGGGCAAGGTTGCCGGACCCGCCATGGACGATCCGGACGTTGAAAACCACCACGTCACCGGGCTCCATCGCCCACCCCAGGACCTCGTGGTCGTCCCGGTTGCCCTCGATGTCGGGGAACGGCACGACGTCGTCACCGAACTCCACCCGGTCCCGGTCGTCGCCGGTGAGGGCCCCGAAGTTCTCCTGGCGGAACTCCTGCGTCCAGCGGTGTGACCCGGCCACGAACTCGAGGGTGCTGGCCCGCTCCACGGGCACCAGCGGCACCCACGCCGAGCAGGTGTCGAACCCCTCGACCGACCAGTACGGCTCGTCCTGGTGGAACGGGGTGCGGAACTGCGTCCCGGCGGAACGCACGAACACGGCGTCGAAGAAGAAGTTGACGGCCTCGACCTCCATGAGCCGCCCGGCGATCTCGGCCATGTCGGACCGGAAGGCGAAGTCGCGGTACTCGGGGATGTGGAGCCACGACTGGCTGTCGTAGAAGGTGGTGCGCCCGTCGGCGTCCCGGTCCCAGAAGCGGCCCCGGTCGGAAGGCTCGGCGATGTTGCGCTCGATGCCGGCAGCCAACTTCGCCATCCACTCGGGACCGAACGCCTGCCGCAGGCACACGGCGCCGTCACGCGAGTAGGCGGCGACCAGATCGTCGGTGACCAGATCAGTGGCCTCCATCGGACCCCCGTGTCGTTCAGCACCTGTGCAGAGCACGGCACCGTGGCAGCGACACCCGGTCAGATGTTGGCCTGGCGGTCCTTCCAGTACTCGTCCTTGAGGAGGCGCTTGTAGAGCTTGCCGGTCGGGTGGCGGGGCAGCTCTTCACGGAAGTCGACGCTGCGGGGACACTTGACATCGGCCAACTGCGACCGGCAGTAGGCGATCAGCTCCCGCTCGAGCCCGGGGCCGGGGGTGGCGCCGTCGGCCGGCTGGACCACCGCCTTGACCTCCTCGCCGAAGTCGTCGTTGGGCACGCCGAACACAGCCACGTCGAACACCGAGGGGTGCATCGTGAGGACGTTCTCGGTCTCCTGGGGATAGATGTTCACCCCACCCGAGATGATCATGTACGCCTTGCGGTCCGTGAGGTAGAGGAACCCGTCCTCGTCGAGCCGGCCCACGTCGCCCAGGGTCGAGAGGTCCTCGCCCAGGCGGGCGGCGGCCGTCTTCTCGGGATCGTTGTGGTACTCGACCTTGATGTCCGAGCGGAAGTAGATGCCACCCTCCTCGTTGGCCGGGAGTTCGTTGCCCTCGTCGTCGACGATGACGACCTCGCCCAGCAGCGCCTTGCCGACCGTGCCCGGGTGGGCCAACCAGTCCTCGGAGTTGGTGAACGTGAGGCCGGTGCCCTCGGTGCCGGCGTAGTACTCGTAGATGACCGGTCCCCACCAGTCGATCATCCGGCGCTTCACGTCGACCGGACAGGGGGCGGCGGCATGGATGACGGCCCGCAGCGTCGACACGTCGTACCGGGAGCGGACCTCTTCGTCGAGCTTGAGCATCCGCACGAACATGGTGGGCACCCACTGGCTGTCGGTGACGCCATGGCTCTCGATCAGGGCCAGGGACTGCTCGGGGTCGAACTTCTCCATCACGACGATGGTGGTGCCCAGGCCCAGGTAGCCCATACAGAAGCGCAGTGGCGCCGAGTGGTAGAGCGGCGCCGGCGAGAGGTAGGTGCCTCCCGGCTGCGAGCCGAACAGGAACTGCGCCATCGCCGAGACGGATCCGCCGGTACCGAGCGGCTCGGGGACCAGCGTCCGCTTGATCCCCTTCGGCCGGCCGGTGGTTCCCGATGAGTAGAGCATGTCGGTGCCATTCATCCAGCCGGGATCGGCTTCGGAGGACTGGGCGGCGACGGCGTCCTCGAAGGGGGCGTGGTCGGGCAGTTCGCCACCGATCGAGAAGCGGACCTCGACGTTCGGCGTGGCGGCGGTGACCTCGGCCAGCACGTCCTCCTTGTAGGGGGAGGTGACGAACACGCGGGCGCCGCAGTCGTCGACGATGTAGGCCAGTTCGTCGGCGGTGAGCCGGGAGGACACCGCCGTGTAGCGGAGGCCGGCGTAGTGGGCGCCCCAGGCCAGCGGCAGGAACTCGATCCGGTTTTCGAGGCAGAAGGCCATGTGGTCGCCGAACCCCAGGCCCAGGCTGTGGAACAGGTTGGCGATGCGGCAGGCCTGCTCGTGGAGTTCGCCGAAGGTCATCGTCTCGCCGGATGCGGCCATGACGATGGCGGGACGGTCGGGGTCCTCGGTGGCCCAGTGGCCCGGATACTCGGTGGGTGCGGCAAGAGCGGCGGCGACCATGGCGACGACGGCATCGGAGGCGACCAGCGTCGGTTCGGGAACGGGGGTGTCGTCAGCCATGGCGTCGGAGCGTACCGCCGGACGTCAGGTGGGACCGATACGGGTGGGACCCGGGCGGGCTGTCACATGGTATGCGTACTCTCTGGGACGAGATGACGACGAAATTCACCTTCACCGCCTATGGGGCACCTGCCACCGTCGCTCTCGCCGATGCCATCGCAGCGGCCAAGGGCGACGACCTGCTGGCTCCCGTCACCGTGGTTGTGCCCTCGAACCTCGTGGGAGTGTCGGCCCGACGCACGCTGGCCGCAGGCTCGCCCGCCGGGCTGGCCGCAGTCCGCTTCGAGACCGTCCTGGGCCTGGCCCGCCTGCTGGCCGGGCCCTCGCTTCCCGGTGGGCGCCGCCGGGTCACCGACCCCGTGGTGGGCGCTGCAGTGCGGTCCGTCCTCGCATCGTCGGCCGAGCTGCTGTTACCCGTCGCCCGCCATCCGGCCACCGAGCGGGCGCTGGTCCGGGTCCACCGCGA
>DCXR01000043.1:66138-66907 GCA_002329075.1 Candidatus Neomicrothrix sp. UBA2131 | reverse complement strand
CCTGTATTCATAAACACCAGATCGGTTTTGGCGCGTAAAGAGATTTCCGGACATCTTCGTGCGAAGAGGCTCCGGTCGAAGATGCTTCGGTCGGGGATGCTCCGGTCGAGGATGCTCCGGTCGAAGATGCTCCCGACAGGAACGACTGAGCCGGTCCGTGCCCGAGCGCACGTGCATCGGGTGCCGGCGTCGGGCGCCGTCCACCGACCTGGTCCGGATCACCTGGTCTCCGTCTGAGGGGCGCCTCCTGGTCGGCTCAGGTCATCCCGGTCGAGGAGCGTGGTTGTGTCCGAACGCCTCGTGCGGCGATGCGGCGATGCGGGGTCGTGCGTTCGGACGGGCCCTTCGTGTGGACATACCATCCGAGGTGATCGAGACCCTCCTGGCCGGTGGCATCAACGGCTCGATTCGTCCGCCCGATTTCCACGGGTGACACGGGGTGCCGCCTGTAGTTCTGCGGGTGAACCGCCCACTGTGGCGATAGCGTCGACCAGCGGCCCGAAGGGCCTGATCACCGCGTCACCGCAGATCCAACGACCAGAAACAGGACGTCGACGACACCGTGCCGAAGAACATCCGCGTGTACGAACTGGCGCGCGAACTGGGGATGGAGAACAAGGAGGTCCTGGACCTCTGTGAGGTTCTCGGCATCGGTGTCAAGAGCCACTCGTCGGGCATCGTTGAGGCCCAGGGCGACCGTGTGCGGCGTCGGGCTGCGAAGGAAGGGCTCATCCGCGAGGTGGTTCCGGAGCCTGAACCGGAGCCTGAA
>DCXR01000043.1:65345-65725 GCA_002329075.1 Candidatus Neomicrothrix sp. UBA2131 | reverse complement strand
GAGCCGGAGCCTGAGCCTGAGCCCGAACCCGAACGTCCGAAGCGGGTGTTCTCATCGAGCGGTTCGTCCGCTCCGTCGCGTCGGATCGCCGAGCCGGAGCCAGAGGTTGCCCCCGCACCGGAACCCCCCGTCCACGAGCCGGACATCCCGGATCCGGCCACCAGGGTCGAGGACTCCGGGGTCCAACTGCCCCCGCCCGGTGTCACGCCTCCACTATCCCCCGGAGGCAAGCCGATCCCACCGCCCCCCGGGGGCAAGCCGATCCCGCCTCCCCCCGGCGCTCACCGCCGTTCCCCGGGAGCGCCGTCTGACGGGCCCACGGGTCGCCGGACAGCTCCACCTCCCAGCAGTCCAGGTGGTGGTCCCGGTGGTCCCGGTGG
>DCXR01000043.1:13863-64974 GCA_002329075.1 Candidatus Neomicrothrix sp. UBA2131 | reverse complement strand
GGTGGTCCCGGTGGTCCCGGTGGGCGTCCCGGTGGTCCCGGTGGTCCCGGTGGCCGTCGTCCCCCTCGACGAGGAGGGCGACGCCGGCGCCGCCGCGAAGAACTCCAGCCGATGGACGTTCCGACCTACACACCCGAGGATGCGGCCGTCCCGGAGGGCGAGGTCGTTGTAGAACGCTCCTCGACCGCACAGGACCTCGGCCCGAAGCTGAACCGGACCTCCGCAGACGTCGTCCGGTTCCTCATGCAGCAGGGTGAGATGGTCACGGCTACCCAGTCGCTCTCCGACGACATGATCGAGCTGTTCGTCGCCGAGATCGGCGCCCAGGTCCGACTCGTCGATCCCGGCGAGGAACAGGAGATCGAACTCCTGGCCCTGCTCGAGGTCGCTGAGGAGGAATACGAGGACGCACCGATCCGGCCGCCGGTCGTGACCGTCATGGGCCATGTCGACCACGGCAAGACCACCCTGCTCGACAGGATCCGCGACGCCAATGTCGTCGACGGCGAGGCCGGCGGGATCACCCAGCACATCGGCGCCTACCAGATCGAGAAGGACGGCAGTCCCGTCACGTTCATCGACACCCCCGGCCACGCCGCCTTCACCGCCATGCGTGCCCGCGGGGCAGTCGCCACCGACATCGTGGTTCTGGTCGTCGCAGCGGACGACGGCGTGATGCCACAGACCATCGAGGCGATCGACCATGCCCGGGCAGCCGACGTGCCGATCGTGGTGGTCATCAACAAGATCGACCGTGACAACGCCGAGCCACAGCGGGTGCTCACCCAGCTGGCCGAACATGAACTCGTACCCGAGGCGTGGGGTGGTGAAACGGTCACCGTCGAGGTATCCGCCATCGAGGGCCTGGGCATCGACGATCTGGTCGAGAACCTGAGCGTGATCGCCGAGGTCGAGGACCTCCGAGCCGACCCGGAGGGTCGTGCACAGGGCGTCGTGCTCGAGTCGCATCTCGACATCGGCCGCGGTTCGGTGGCGACCATCCTCGTCCAGTCCGGAACGCTCCGGGTCGGCGACCCGATGGTGGCAGGTGCTTCCTGGGGTCGTGTCCGGGCGCTCGTTGACGACCAGGGCAGACAGGTGAAGGAGGCCGGTCCGTCGACCCCCGTCGAAGTGCTGGGCCTCTCCGATGTCGCCGAGGCGGGCGACCGGTTCGTGGTTGCCCCAAGCGAGAAGGTCGCCGGCCGCGTCGCCGAGAAGCGGTCGCACTACAAGCGCCAGGCCAACATCGGCCGTGACGCCCATGCACTCTCCGGTGGTGCCCGCCTCGAGGACGTCTTCGAGCAGATCCAGAGGGGCGAGGTCGCCCGGCTCAACCTGGTGGTCAAGACCGACGTCAACGGATCCCTGGAGGCCGTCTGCGACAGCCTCCAGCGGCTTGAGCGTGACGATGTCAAGTTGGCTTTCGTGCACCGCGCGGTTGGTGGCATCACCGAAAACGACATCCAGTTGGCCGGAGCATCGAATGCCACGATCATCGGCTTCAACGTGCGGCCCGATCGCAAGGCCCGCGAGTTCGCCGAAGCCGAGCAGGTCGAGATCCGCACCTACGAGGTCATCTACCAGCTGCTCGACGACATCGAGGCTGCCATGGTCGGCATGCTGGCTCCCGAGTTCGAGGAGGTCGTTACCGGCGATGCCGAGGTCCGTGAGATCTTCTCGGTACCGAAGATAGGCAAGATTGCGGGCTGCTATGTCCAGAACGGCACCATCACCCGTGGCAGCAAGGTCCGCTTCTTGCGCGATGGGGCGATCATCTGGAAGGGCGAGGTCAAGTCGCTCCGGCGCTTCAAGGACGATGTCCGCGAGGTTCAGTCCGGCTTCGAATGCGGCATCGGGCTCTCCGACTTCCAGGACCTCAAGGACGGCGACGTCATGGAGACCTATGACGAGCGGGAGATCCCGCGCTCGTAGCGGACCATGGCACGCAGTCGGCAACGCAGCGGTGGCGCCCCTCGCGGGTTCGATCGCACCGACCGCCTCAACGAACTTCTCACCCGGATTCTCGCCGAGGAACTCGAACGCATCGACGACGAGCGGCTCGACCTCGTGACGGTCATGGGGGTCGACACCGACCGTGACCTCAGCCAGGCGAAGGTCTACGTGACCGGGGGGGCGGTCGACGACGAGGTGATCGAGGCCCTCGAGGAACAACGGTCCCGCCTCCAGCGTGCCATCGGCGGTCGTGCCCGTCTCCGCAGGATCCCACCGCTCGTCTTCAGGGTCGACGAGGCCGCCCGGTCGGCTGAGCGGATCGAGGACATCCTGCGTGGACTCCGGGCCGAGGATGGTTGACAGGCCCGGGGGTCCCGACGGGATCGCCGTCGTCGACAAGCCTGCGGGCTGGACCAGCCACGACGTCGTGGCCCGGTCGCGCAAGGTGCTCGGCACCCGCAAGGTCGGGCACTCGGGCACCCTCGACCCGGATGCGACCGGCGTACTGGTCCTGGGTGTCGGCCGTGCGACCCGACTGCTCCGCTTCCTGACGCTGCTCCCCAAGCGCTACACGGCAACGATCGTGCTCGGGACCGAGACGACGACCCTCGACGCAGCGGGTGACGTGACGGCGGTCCACGACATGTCGGGCGTCGTGCCGGGCGACGTGCGGGATGCAGCGCAACGACTGACTGGCCAAATAGAACAGGTCCCCCCGATGTTCTCGGCCGTGAAGGTGGACGGGCGTCGACTCCACGAGATTGCCCGGGAAGGCGGGGAGGTCGAGCGTGCGCCGCGCCCGGTCACCGTCCACCGCTTCGACGTGGCGCCGACAGGGGATCCCATGGTCTGGGAGGTGGACGTCGAGTGCTCGTCGGGGACCTATGTGCGCACGTTGGCCGCCGACCTCGGCACGTCCCTTGGCGGAGGTGCCCACCTGACGGACCTGAGACGGTTGTCGGTCGGGTCGTTCACGCTCGACGAGGCCGGGTCGATGGAGTCACCGGAACTGCTGCCTCCGGCGGCCGGGGTTCGCCACCTGGTTGGCGTCGTCGTCGACGATCTGGCCACCGACATCGGATACGGGAAGGTGCTCGGTCGGGAACGCCTGGGTGTCGAGGGTGACGGACCGTGGGCTGTGCACGCCGCCGACGGCACCCTGCTGGCCGTCTACGAACCGTACGGGGACCGGACCAAGCCGGCTGTTGTCCTCGTCGGCTGAGCGGGTGCCACCGGGTGGGCGACCTGCAGCACCCCGGTCGGTAGCGTGGGCGCGGTGGAGACCCGCCTAGCGCTGACGCCCGCCGATTCGACCTTGCCGGGTTCGGTGGTCACCATCGGTGCCTTCGACGGCGTGCACCGTGGCCATCGCCAGGTCATCACCGAGGTCTGCCGCATTGCCGACGAGCGTGGGCTGCGGTCGGCCGTCGTCACATTCGATCGGCACCCGGCATCGGTCGTACGTCCCGAGTCGGCGCCCCTGCTGTTGACGGACCCGGACCAGAAGCTCGAACTGTTGTCGACCACCTCCGTCGACACCACGATCGTGGTCCCGTTCGACGAGGCACGGGCGTTGGAGACCGCCGAGGATTTCGTCACCGAGGTCCTGATCGGCTGTCTGGGGGTCAGGGTCGTGGTCGTCGGCGAGGACTTCCACTTCGGCTACCAGCGACTCGGCAACGTGGCGCTGCTGCGCTCGATGGGGGCCGAGCACGGCTTCGAGGTGCTGGGCCTGGGGCTTGTGGGACTCGACGGTGTGCCGGCACGCGACCACCAGCAGGTCTCGTCCACGTTCATCCGGCGGGCCCTCTCGCGAGGTGACCTCAGGCGGGCGAACGCCATGCTGGGCCGTCCCTACGAGGTCCGGGGGGAGGTCGATCGGGGTGACGGCCGTGGCCGGGAGTTGGGCTTTCCCACGGCCAACGTCAGGGTCGACGGGTCGATCCTGCTGCCAGAGGACGGTGTCTATGCCGGGTGGTTCGAGCGTGCGGACGGCTCGGTCCATGCCACTGCGATCTCGCTCGGAACGCGGCCGCACTTCTACGACGACGGCGACCTGCTCCTCGAGGCACACCTCCTGGACTTCGACGGGGACCTCTACGGTGAGTCGGTTCGGGTGCGCTTCGTGGAGCTGCTGCGACCGCAGCAGGTGTTCGACGGTCTCGACGGGCTCGTGGAACAACTCCAACTGGATGTGGCCGCCGCACGTTCCGTCCTGGCCTGACCGATGGACCCATCGGACATCGTCCTGTTGATGGTCGGCGGGCTGGTGGCCGGCACTGTGAACACGATGGCCGGGGGCGGCTCGATGCTGACCGTGCCGCTGCTCGTCCTGGCGGGTGTGCCGGGGAACGTGGCGAACGGTTCGAACCGGGTGGGGATCCTCGCTTCCGCCACGATGGCGGCGGTGTCGTTCCGCAGGTTGGGCGTTTCCGGGGTGTCGCGGATGCTGCCGGTCCTCCTCCCGGTCGTCGCCGGATCGCTGACCGGGTCGACACTCGTCTCCCGCCTGGCGGACGAGACCTTCGAACGGGCATTCGGGATCCTGATGGTGCCGTTGCTGCTGCTCGCCCTGCGGCCTCCGAAGGTGCCGCAGGCGGCGGAAGGTCCGGCGGCCTGGCCCACGTCGGTCATGGCCATCGTGTTCTTCTGCGTGGGTTGCTACGGGGGTGCCTTCCAGGCGGGAATCGGGCTGCTGCTGGTGTTGGCGTTGTCCCGATCGGGTCTCGACCTGGTGGTTGCCAACAGTGTCAAGGTGCTGGTGATCTTCGCCATCACCCTCACGGCGCTACCGGTGTTCATCGTTGGCGGCCGCGTCGACTGGGGACCGGCGCTCGTCCTCGCACTCGGCTTCGGCGTCGGTGGCGCCGTCGGAGCCCATTTGACGGTCGGTGGTGGCGAAAGGCTGGTGCGCCCCGTGCTCGTAGTGGCTGTACTCGGGTTGGCTGGTCGCCTTCTCGGCCTCTGGTAGGGCGGACAGGCAGTCCCAGGTCGGCGACCGGTAGGGTGGTCGGGCCGGACCACCCGTCCGGTACCGACAACAGAGTCCTCGGGGTTGGGTGAAAGTCCCGACCGGCGGTGAGCCTCCGTCCCGTTTCCGGAGTCCGGATTCGGGGCAATGGCACAGCCCGCGAACCCCCGGCGTTCCCTTCGGGGCGGGTCGGGGGCCGATCAGGTGCGAGTCCTGGGCCGACGGTCAAAGTCCGGATGGGAGAGGGCACAGGAAGCGAAGCGACGACGCCTCGGCCCCACGGGCCGGCATGTCCGACCGTCCCTTCCCGCTGCTCCCGTCGTGTCACCCCGGGGCACGACCATTCGAGGAACCTGCCACATGTTCACCGGCATCGTCGAGGAGACCGGCTTCGTGCGCTCGGCGCATGACAACGGTGACGGCCGACGCCTCGTCGTGGGCGCCGGCGTCGTGCTCGACGACGTCTCCACGGGTTCCTCCATTGCCGTCGACGGCTGTTGCCTCACCGTCACCGAGTTCGGCGCAGACGACCAAGGTGCCTGGTTTGCCGCCGACGCCGTTCCCGAGACCCTCGACCGCACGACCCTGGGCGGATCGGCAGAAGGCGATTCCGTGAACCTCGAGCGTCCGATGCGGGCCGACGGCCGCTTCGGTGGACACATCGTCCAGGGACATGTCGATGCGGTGACCGAACTCGAGTCCGTCCACGAGCACGTCGATGGTTCCCGGCGGCTGACCTTCCGGCTTCCCGGTGCCCTGGCGGGACAGATAGTCGAGAAGGGCTCGGTGGCACTCGACGGCATCAGCCTGACCGTCGCTGCGGTCGAGGGCGCCACGTTCGACATCGCCGTCGTCCCCCACACGCTCGAGGTCACCACCCTCGGTCGTCGGGTCGTCGGCGACCGGTTGAATGTGGAGGTGGACGTCATCGCCCGCTACGTCGCAGGGCTCATGGCAGCGGACCGGTTGCCGAACGACCGGTTGACCGACGCGGGAGGTCGGATCTGATGCCGTTCACCCCGATCGACGTTGCCGTCGAGGCGTTTGCACGCGGTGAGTTCCTCGTGGTCGTCGACGACGAGGACCGCGAGAACGAGGGCGACCTCATCATCGCCGCCGATGCGATGACGCCCGAGAAGATGGCGTTCATGATCCGCCAGACGAGCGGTGTCATCTGTTCCCCGATGTCCGACGAGCGTGCCGACGCCCTCGACCTGCCCCTCATGGTGGTCGACAACACCGAGTCGATGCGCACGGCGTTCACGGTCTCGGTGGACCTGGTGGAGGGGACCACAACGGGCATCTCGGCACATGACCGCTCACTCACCGTCAACGCTCTCGCCGACCCGGATCGCGTCCGGGGTGAGTTCGCCCGTCCGGGCCACATCTTCCCCCTGCGTGCAAGGTCCGGTGGTGTGTTGAAGCGGGCCGGTCACACAGAGGCCGGCGTCGACCTGTGTGCCCTCGCCGACCGGGAACTGGTGGGCGTGCTCTGCGAGATCGTGAACGACGACGGCACCATGGCGCGCCTGCCCGAGTTGGTCGAATTCGGCGAAGAGCACGGCCTCTGCCTCATTTCGATTGCCGACCTCATCCGCTACCGACGCAGGCACGAGAAGTTGGTCGAGCACTTCGCATCGGCCCGCATCCCCACGAAGTACGGGGACTTCACCGCCCACGCATACCGATCCACGCTCGACGGTGACGAGCACGTCGCATACGTGCTCGGTGACCTCGCCTCCGTCGATGCTCCCCTCGTGAGGGTGCACTCCGAGTGCCTCACAGGTGACCTCCTCGGCTCGATCCGCTGTGACTGCGGGTCACAGCTCGATGCCGCCCTCGAGAAGGTGGGTGGTGAGGGGGTCGGCGTGGTCGTCTACCTCCGGGGCCACGAGGGGCGCGGTATCGGGATCGGCCACAAGCTGCGCGCCTACGAGCTCCAGGACGAGGGCCTCGACACCGTCGACGCCAACCTCAGCCAGGGCCTGCCGGTCGACTCCCGCGAATACGGGGTGGGTGCCCAGATCCTGTCCGACCTCGGGCTCACGCAGATGCGGCTCATGACCAACAATCCGGTCAAGTACGGGGGCCTCGAGGGGTACGGGCTCAAGATCGTCGGCCGGGAGCCGTTGCGGACCACGCCCCATTCCGAGAACCTCCGCTACCTCGAGACCAAGCGCACACGGATGGGCCACCTGCTCGACGACGGCCAGCAGGAGGCAGCCACATGAGGGACCTCTCTGTGGCGCTCGACGGCTCCGGCCTGCGGATCGGCATCGTTGCGGCCCGGTTCAACGACTCGATCGTTGTCCAGATGCTCGACGGCACCCGGACCCGCCTGTTGGCGCTGGGTGTGGCCGACGAGGACATCGGTCTGGCCTGGGTCGCCGGTGCCTTCGAGATTCCGTTGGCCGCCCGGGCGATGGCGACGTCCGGCGACGTCGATGCGGTCGTGTGCCTGGGGTGCGTGATCCGGGGCGAGACCCCGCACTTCGACTACGTGGCCGGCGAGGCGGCAGCGGGCATCCAGCGCGTCGGACTCGACACCGGCGTGCCAACGGTCTTCGGGGTGCTCACCACCGACGACCTGGCACAGGCGGTGGAACGGGCAGCGGTCGACCGGGGTGACAAGGGCGCCGACTGTGCAGACGCAGCCGTCGAGTTGGTGCAGTTGCTTCGACGGTTGGGTTGATCGGGCCGGGTCACTCTGGAGGGTTCTCGACAACGGCAGCCGCGTCCTGGCCGAACGAGAACTCCACGAGGTTGCCGTCGGGGTCGGCGAGGGCACGAATGTAGCCGACGGGCGGGGACAGCTCAGCGGGTTCCCAGGCGAGGCACCCGGCGGTTCGGCCCCGTTGCGCCGCTTCGTCCACGGCCTCCCTGCTGTCGAGGTTCCGACAGGGAAGGGCCAGGTGCGTCAGGCTGCCGGCGTGTGGGGCCATGGCCCGAGCGTAGGCGTCGGGCGATGGCCGGCACCCCCGGGTGGTCGTTTGCCGAAGTACCGCTAGCCTTGCACCCCGAGGACGACCCGACCGGGTCGTTCGGGTCGGATCAGGAACCCTCCGGCCCGCCGAATGGCTTCCGGCAACGCATTGCGTGCCAAGAGGCCGGGTCCGACACCCGAGGAATCCATGCCGACCAACCTGCCGCCCAAGGGCGACACGATCACCGAGTACAAGTTGCACGAGACCGATACCGGTTCTCCCGAAGTGCAGATTGCACTGCTCAGCGATCGAATCACCCACCTCACCGAGCACCTGAAGGTCCACAAGAAGGACCATCACAGCCGGCGGGGCCTCTTGCAGATCGTGGGTAGGCGCCGACGGTTGCTCGACTACGTCAGGAACAACGACGTGGAGCGCTATCGGGGGATCATCTCCAAGTTGGGGCTCAGGCGCTAGCGAAGTACCCGCACCGGACGACCCAGGGTCCGTCCGTGATGCGTCGGGAACGTCACCACCCGGTTCAACCGGACCACCGGAATCACGGGACCACCGACAACCTGATCGACGATGCCGGACGGCATTTGCCGTACGTCGTCATTGAACCGCCACGGGGGAGTGACCTCCGTGGTTCGAAACAAGACAAGGAAAAACATCCATGAATAACCCCCAGAGTGTCTCGCATACCTTCAGCGGGACCGACAAGGCCGTCTCCTTCGAGACCGGTCGCCTCGCCGGTCTGGCCGGCGGTGCCGTGCTTGCACAGCTCGGCGACACCACCGTCCTCGTGACGGCCACCGGCGCCAAGTCGCCACGTCCGGGAGCGGACTTCTTCCCGCTCACGGTCGACATCGAAGAGCGCATGTACGCCGCGGGCAAGATCCCCGGTTCGTTCTTCCGTCGTGAGGGCCGTGCGCCCGAGTCGGCGATCCTCACCTGCCGCCTCATCGACCGCCCGCTGCGGCCGATGTTCCCGGACGGGTACCGCAACGAGGTCCACATCGTCGGCACCATCTTGGGCGCCGACATGGAGAACCCCTACGACGTGCTGGCGCTCAACGCCGCCTCGGTCGCACTGAAGCTGTCGGGCATTCCGTTCGACGGTCCGGTCGGCGCAGCGCGGATCGCCTGGTCCGCCGCAGGCGAGTGGATCGCCCACCCGACCTACGAGGAGGGCGCCGACTCGGCGTTCGAGATGGTCGTGGCCGGGCGCATCAACGACGACGGCGACGTCGCCGTGATGATGGTCGAGGCCGGTGGTACCGCCGCCACGTGGGACGTCTACGAGGCCGGAGCACCCAAGGTCGACGAGGCCGTGCTGGCCGACGGCCTCGAGTTCTCCAAGCAGTACATACGCGAGGTCATCGAGCTCCAGCACGAGCTGGTGGCCCTGGTCGGCGCACCGGAGCAGATGTCCTACACGGTGACGACCGACTACAGCGACGAGGTCCTCGCCGCTGTCGACGCCGCAGGCCGTGAGCGCATCGCCGAGAGCCAGACCATTGCCGACAAGACCGAGCGTGGCGATGCCGAGGCCGCAGTCAAGGCCGCCCTGATCGAGGAGTTGGCGCCGCAGTTTGCCGACGTCGACGGTGCCGAACAGCAGATCAAGGGCGCCATCCGGTCGATCACCAAGGCCGCCGTCCGTGAGCGGATCCTTTCCGACGGCATGCGCATCGACGGTCGTGGGACTGCAGACCTCCGGACCATTTCGTCGGATGTCGGGGTCATCCCGACCGCCCACGGTTCGGGCCTGTTCCAGCGTGGCGAGACCCAGGTACTGAACTTCACCACCCTGGGAACCGGCCGCATGGACCAGATGATCGACGGCATCGACCCGATCACCCGCAAGCGCTTCATGCACCACTACAACTTCCCGCCGTTCTCGACGGGCGAGACCGGCTTCATGCGGGGTCCGAAGCGCCGAGAGATCGGCCATGGTGCGCTCGCCGAGCGTGCCCTGTTCCCGGTCGTGCCGAGCTTCGAGGAGTTCCCCTACACGCTGCGCCTCGTCTCCGAGGTGCTGTCGTCGAACGGTTCGACCTCGATGGGTTCGGTCTGCTCGTCGTCGCTGTCGATGATGGACGCCGGTGTGCCGATCAAGGCGGCGGTGGCCGGCATCGCCATGGGCCTCGTGTACCACGAGGGCCAGTACGTGACGCTGACCGACATCCTCGGCGCCGAGGATGCCTTCGGTGACATGGACTTCAAGGTGGCCGGCACGTCCGAGTTCGTGACGGCGCTTCAACTCGACACCAAGATCGACGGAATCCCCGCCGACGTGTTGGCGGCTGCCCTGAACCAGGCCAAGGAGGCCCGCCTGGCGATCCTCGAGGTCATGGCCGGAGCCATCCCCGAGCCGCGGCCAGAGGTCGGCGAGCACGCCCCCAAGATCAAGAGCTTCGAGATCCCGGTCGAGAAGATCGGCGAGGTCATCGGCCCCAAGGGAAAGATGATCAACACCATCCAGGCCGAGACCGGCGCCGACATCAGCGTCGACGACGACGGGATGGTCGGCATCGTGTCGGTCGCCTCGTCTGACATCGCCCAGGTCGAGGAGGCCACGCGCCAGATCATGCTGATCGTGGATCCGCCCACCGCTGAGGTCGGGGCGGTGTACCAGGGCAAGGTGGTCAACATCACCAAGTTCGGTGCGTTCGTCAACATCCTTCCGGGCCGTGACGGCCTGGTGCACATCTCGAAGCTGGGTGGCGGCAAGCGCATCGACAAGGTCGAGGATGTGCTGGAACTGGGCCAGGAGATCGAGGTGGTGGTCGAGGACGTCGACCCCAACGGCAAGATCTCCCTCAAGCCCGCTGGTGACGCACCCCAGCGCGAGGAGAGGCGCAGCGAGAAGCGCGCCGAGGCCGCACCCGCCGAGGCCGCACCCGCCGAGGCCGCACCCGCCGAGGCCGCGGACAGCGATGACGAGGCCGAAGAGGCCCCCTTCGACGATGCAGGCTCCGATGTGTCGGACGACGCCGACAACGGCGAGGTCGTCGAGGCCAGCTTCGAGGACGCCTTCGCCTCCGAACTCGAGGCCGTGCACGGCGAGCTGGGCAACCCGGCACCCGCCCATCGCGGCGGCGGTGGTGGCCGTCGCCGGGGACGCTGAGCGTCTTGACCGAGGGGGCCCGCACAGCGGGCCCGATCGTAGGGGCCGTGGAGGCAGGGCAACCCGCTCCCACGGTCCGTACGACGTATCTCGACGACGGTCCGACCGTCGTTTCCGAGTGCTGGGAGGGTGCGCACTCGATCTCGGTCGGTGTCTGGGTCGGCGTCGGGAGCCGCGACGAGCCGGTGGCGGACGCCGGCGCTTCGCACTTCCTCGAACACCTCCTGTTCAAGGGGACCGAGCGACGTTCCGCCCGTTCCATCGCCGAACTGGTCGACGGCACGGGCGGCGAGATGAACGCCGCAACCGGCAAGGAGTCCACGGCGTTCTACACCCGCCTTCCGGCCGATTCCCAGGACATGGCCGTCGACCTGTTGGGCGACGTGCTCTGTGGCCCTGCACTGCGTGCCGCCGATGTCGAGACCGAACGTCGCGTGATCCTCGAGGAACTCCATCTCCAGGAGGACGACCCTGCCGACGTGGTGGCGTCGCTCCTCGACGAGGCACTGTTTCCGGACCATGGGCTGGGCCGCGAGGTGCTGGGCACGCGCGAGTCCGTCGAGGCGCTCGAACGGGACGGGATAGCCGCATTCCACGATCGCTGGTACCGGTCGCCGAACCTGGTGCTGGCTGCGGCGGGCGTCGTCGACCACGACCGTCTGGTGGAGCAGGTCGCCGCAGCGTTCGCCGGTCGCGGTGGTGGCGAGGTTCCCGAACGATCTGCACCGGTGGAGTTGCCGTGCAGCAACCGGGGGTTGCAACGTCTCACCGAGTCCGTGCACATTGCCTGGGGCTGGCGGTCGTTCCACCGCCACGATCCACGACGTCGGGCGCTCGGCCTGGGCGTGTACGTCCTGGGCGGTGGTCTCTCGAGTCGGCTGTTCCAGGCCGTCCGGGAGGACCGGGGGCTCGCCTACAACGTGTTCGCCGGAGCACACCTCTACAGCGATGTCGGGGCACTGGGCGTCCATGCGGCGACCGAACCGGGTCGGGCCGACGAACTCCGGCAGGTCGTCGAGGCCGAGGTGGCGGCCGTGGCCGAACACGGCATCACCACCGACGAACTCGAGATAGCACGCCGGGGGTTCGAGGGTGCCCGCCTCATGGGCCTCGAGGATTCCGGCAGCCGCATGATCCGCCTGGGCAACGGCCAGAGCCTCTACGGGCGGGTCGAGTCGCTGGACGAGTTCGTGGCGTCGTTGCGGGCGATCCGACTGGACGAGGTCAACGCAGTGCTGGCCGAGGCGCTGGCGCCGGCGGCCACCGTGGCCGTGGTGGGCCCTGCTGTCTGACGGT
The DNA here is from genome assembly GCA_002329075.1 of Candidatus Neomicrothrix sp. UBA2131. Lineage (GTDB taxonomy): Bacteria > Actinomycetota > Acidimicrobiia > Acidimicrobiales > MedAcidi-G1 > S20-B6. The sequence goes on along the minus strand of DCXR01000043.1, from coordinate 52,697 downwards.
CCGTAACCACCCCCGGTCGATCACGCACCGGGCGCTAGCCTCGCCGTCATGAGCAGGTACGGGTCCCGTGGTTCCGGCACCCGGCGCGTAGGCGTCCTAGGGGCGGCCGGGCGTATGGGTCGGACCGTCTGCGAGACGGTTGCCGCTTCTCCCGACCTGATGCTCGCCGCCGTGGCCGATCCGTCGGCGGTGGGCGAGGAGATCGCAGGGTGCGCAGTGCTCGGTGGTGTCGCCGACCTGGTCGAGGTCGGTGTCGACGTGGTCGTCGACTTCACGGTCGCCGACGCCTCCAGGGCAAGCCTTCCGGTGCTGGCGACTGCCGGCGTCCATGCCGTGGTCGGTACCAGCGGCCTCGATGACGACGACCGGGCTTCGCTCGATGCAGCCTTTTCTTCGAGCGCCTGCCTGATCGTTCCCAACTTCGCCATCGGTGCAGTGCTCATGCAGCGCTTCGCCGAACTGGCGGCGCCCTGGTTCGACACCGCCGAGGTCATCGAACTGCACCATGACGGCAAGGTCGATGCTCCGTCCGGTACGGCGCTGGCCACTGCCGACCGGATGGCGTCGGCGTCATCCGACTGGGCAGAAGATCCGACGCAGGACGAGACCGTCGAGGGTGCCAGGGGTGGCGCCGGCCCGGCCGGAATCCGACTCCACGCCGTGCGCATGCGGGGAATGGTCGCCCATCAGGAGGTGCTGCTCGGCACCACCGGCCAGACCCTCACGATCCGTCACGACCTGACCGACCGGGACGGCTTCATGCCCGGCGTCGTGGTGGCGGTACTCGGTGTCGACGGCACAGGGTGCACCGTCGGCCTCGATGCCCTGCTCGGCACCTGAGCCGTCGATGGGCGGGTGGCCGGGGGCCCGGCGACTGCTGCGCCCTGCGTGGTTGTTGTCGCATCTGGCCGTCGGCGCCCTGCTGGTGGCCACCATCAATCTGGGCTTCTGGCAACTTCGTCGCCTCGATGAGCGTCGGGCCTACAACGCCTTCGTGGAGGAGCGTGCCGGGGCACAACCGGCTTCCCTCGGGGATCTGCAGGTGGGGGCCGACCCGGGCGAGCTCGCCTACCGGGCCGTCGAGGTTTCGGGGGTGTTCGACGCCGAGCGCGAGGTGTTCGTGGTGAACCGCACACAGGCCGGCCTGCCGGGTGTCCATGTCGTCACCCTGCTGGTCGGCGAGTCCGGCGTCGTTGCCGTCGACAGGGGCTTCGTGCCGCGTCCCGTGTACGTGGCGGGTGACCCCTCTGTCTGGGCGCCACCGGATACCGAGGTCGTCATGGTGGGGCGGGTCCGCAGTGCGGGCACCAACCGCGGGGGCAACGGCGCCGAGGTCGAGCGTGTCGACGCGACCGACCTCTCAGCCCGGTGGGGGGTGGAGCTTCCATCCGTCTACGTGGAGTCCGGGGCCGGTGTCGGGGCAGGAGCGATCCCGTTCGGCATCCCGGCGCCACCGCTGGACGAGGGTTCGCACCTGGGCTACGCGGTGCAGTGGTTCGTGTTCTTCGTGATCGGCCTGATCGGCTACCCGTTGGTGCTGGTCCGCCTGGCGCGCGAGGATCCGGAAGCCGATGGTGCGAACGGCTGAGCGGCGAACCCCCACTGGTACCGTGCGGGGCGTGTCCGTCAACAGCGATCCCGACCTGCGCGTCGTCCACGGGCTCCGGGTGCAGGGCCTCACCGACACGCCGGGGCTCGCCGCCGTGGTCGGCCTGGACGAGGCCGACGTCGGTGACCGGCTCGTCGTCCTCGCCGAGGCGGGCCATGCGCAGCACCGGAACGGCCACATGCCGGGGTGGACGCTCACCCGGGAAGGGCGCTGCCACGGCGAGGAACTGGTTGCGGCCGAGTTGGACGCTGCAGGGGAGCGGGAGGCCGTTGCCGACCTGTATCGGCGCTTCCTCGGGGTCAACCGGGACTTCCTTGCACTGTGCACCGACTGGCAGTTGAGTGATGTCGAAGAGCAGGTGCTCAACGACCACGGTGATGCCGCCTACGACGCTGCCGTCATCGCACGCCTCGCTGACGCAGACAGGGTCGTCCAGTCGATCTGTAGGGAATTGGCGGAGCGCCTCGCTCGCTTTGACGGCTACGGTCGGCGCTTCAGCGATGCACTCGGTCGAGTCCAGGCCGGCGAGGTCGAGTGGTTCACCAGGCCGATGATCGATTCTTACCACGAGGTGTGGTTCAAACTGCACGAGGACCTGCTGGCCACACTCGGCATCGAGCGGGCCAGGGAGGGGGAGCAGGCGTGACGAAAGAAGCAAGGTTCGGGCGGGTCCTGACCGCCATGGTCACGCCGTTCGCCGAGGACGGTTCGCTGGACCTCGAAGGTGCTGCCACGTTGGCGCGCTGGCTGGTCGAGCAGGGCAACGACGCCCTGGTGGTCGTCGGAACCACCGGCGAGGCGCCGACCCTCACGCACGACGAGCAGATCGAGGTGGTGGCAGCGGTCGTCGAGGCGGTCGACGTGCCCGTGGTCGCCGGTGCCGGCAGCAACGACACCCGTTCGGCCGTCAGGAACACCGAGCGCTGCGCCGAGGTGGGCGCCGCCGCCATCCTGTCCGTCACGCCGTACTACAACCGGCCCTCCCAGGCGGGGCTGATCGACCACTTCACCGCCGTGGCCGAGGCCTCGGACCTGCCTGTGATCCTCTACGACATCCCGTCCCGAACGGGCCGCAAGATCGAGACGACCACGTTGCTGCGCCTGGCCGACGAGGTCGAGACGATCGTGGCCGTCAAGGACGCCGCCGGCGACGTGGCCGAGACCGCCCGGTTCATCGCTGCCGCCCCCGAGGGCTTCGAGGTCTACAGCGGTGAGGATGCGTTGACCCTGTCGCTGCTGGCCGTGGGTGCCGTCGGCACCATCAGCGTGGCCTCCCACTGGGTCACGCCCGAGTTGGTGCGAATGTTCGAGGAGTTCTTCTCGGGCGACCATGCCGCTGCCCAGGCGTCGAACCGGCGGCTGATCCCCTCCTACGACTTCGAGTCGGGCGACCTGCGGCCCAACCCGGTGCCGAGCAAGGCCATGATGAAGGTTCTGGGCCTTCCCGGTGGCGACTGTCGTCTGCCGATGGGTCCGGAGCCCGACTACCTCCAGGACGAGGCCCGCAGGCTGCTGGCCGACCTCGGCCGCGGCTGAGCCGGACCGGATCCCGACGTTCGTGGCCGTTCCCGTAACCCTCACGTTCCTGGGCGGCCTGGGGGAGATCGGCCGCAACTGTGCGGCGCTCGAGTGCGAGGGCCGCATCGTCCTGCTCGACTGCGGGCAGTTGTTCCCCGACGACCTGCCGGGTGTCGATGCCGTGCTGCCCGACTTCACCTGGCTGCTCGAGAGGGCCGACCGGCTCGAGGCCTGCCTCGTGACCCACGCGCACGAGGACCACATCGGCGGCCTGCCCTACCTGCTGCGCCACGTCGAGGTGCCGGTCTACGGTTCGCCGTTCACGCTCGGCATGGTGTCGGGCAAGCTCAAGGCTGCCGGCATCCGCCTACCCGAGTTGGTGGCGTTGGGCGACCACGACCGACGGCAGGTGGGCCCGTTCGACTGCGAGTTCCTGCCGGTCACGCATTCGACGCCGAGCGGCCTCATGACGCTCTTCAGTACCCCGCAGGGTCTCATCCTGCATTCCAGCGACTTCAAGCTGGATCCGACGCCCATCGACGGCCGGGTCACCGACCTGCCCCGCCTGAGGGAGCTTGCCGCCGATCCGGGTATCCGCCTCCTGCTGGCCGACTCGACCAATGCGGACTCGGCGGGTTCGTCGAGCAGCGAGTCGTCGATCGGGCCGGTGTTGCAGAGCGTGTTCGACGACAACGGGGGGCGGCGGCTGATCATCGGTGCCTTCTCCAGCCACGTGCACCGCATCCAGCAGATTGCCGATGCTGCGGCCGCAACGCACCGGACCCTGGTGGTGCTCGGCCCTTCCATGGTCCGCAACGTCACCCTGGCCCGCGAACTCGGCCTGTTGCGGGTGTCCGACAAGATGATCGCCACCGCCGACGACATCGACGAGCTGGACCCCGAACGGACCTGCGTGGTGTGTACCGGTTCCCAGGGTGAGCCGAGGGCGGCCCTGGCGCAGATGGCACAGGGGCGACACCGGCACCTGACGATCGGCGAGGGTGACACCATCGTGTTCTCTTCGCATCCGATCCCCGGCAACGAGGCAGCGATCTCGCGTCTCCACAATGCCCTGGCCCGTCGGGGTGCACGGCTGGTCCACAGCGGCCAACTCGGCATCCACACGACCGGGCACGGCAAGCGCGAGGAACTGCGCGAGTTGCACGAGTCGGCCGACCCCGAGCTGTTCATTCCCGTCCACGGTGAGTACGCCCATCTGGTCGCCCACCACGAGTTGGCCCTTGAGCGGGGGATGGTGCCCGACCGGGTCGTGCGCTGCACCGACGGAGACCAGATCAGGCTGACCGACCACGGCCTGGAGCCGGTCGGGAGGGTGTCCGACGAGTACGTGATGGTCGACGAACGCGGCCAGGTCCTGGGCGAGGCCCTGGTCGAGGAGCGACGCGCCCTGTCCGGCGAGGGGTTCGTCCTCATCCGGGTCGTGGTCGACGGCAGGCGGGGTCGCCTCGCCGAACCTCCGTTCGTCGAGAGCCGCGGCTGGGTGGATGCCGACGAGCGGGAAAAGTGGCATGCGGAGGTGGGGGTTGCCGTCCGGGACGCCGTCGAAGCGGCCCTCGCCGACGGAGAGAGCGATCCCGTCGAGTTGGCCCGTCGTTCCCGTCGGGCCACCGGGAAGCTGGTGTCGTCACGAACCGGTCGCAGGCCCTCCCTGGTGCCGGTGGTCGAGGTGCGCTGAGGCCCGACGGGTCCTCGGGCGTCGTCGGAAAGGCTCGCTGACCTGCCGCGACGCGTGTCGGGGCACCCCGGTTCGGTCACACCCCGGTGGTACGTTGACGGTGTCATGAACACCAAGTCAGCGCGCCCCAAGGCGGGCGCCAGGACCCGTAAGGGCACGGGGTCCGGGTCGCCACCGAACCGACCCGATAGCGATCCCCTTTCCCGCCGCATGCTGCGTGCGGCGTTCGCCGACCGCGGTAGCGAGTTGCTCGGCCTCTGCCTGGTTCTGGGTGGCCTCCTCGCCGGTCTCTCCATCTACTTCGACAGGGCCGGTGTCGTGGGCCGCCTTGTCGACGACGCAGCCGGCTGGTCGGTCGGCCTCACCAAACTGGTGCTGCCGGTGGCGATGGTGCTGCTCGGCTTCGCCATGTTCCGCGAGCGCTACGAGTTCGGCGAGATCACCAAGCGCATGCCAGTGGGTGGCATCCTCTGCCTCGCCGGGTTGACCGGCCTGCTCCACCTGGGTCGCGACACGCCCGGTATCGACGATGGTGCCGACGCCCTGGGGGGTGCCGGTGGGCTCATAGGCCTCGGCGTCGGCGGCGGGCTCGATGCCGCCGTGGCCACCTGGGGTGCCGTGCTCATCCTCGTCGGCCTTGTGCTGGTGGGTCTGGCGGTCGTCACCCGCACCACCGCTCGTCAGGCGGCAGCCGGCACCGTCCGGGGCCTCCGACCGGTCGGTCGGGCCATCGCCGATGCCTTCAGGAGCCTGCTGACACCACCCGGCGATCCCGATGCGCCGGTGCTGCACGTGCCCGAACAGACGCCCGTCCCGGAGCCGGTACCCGAACCCGAGCCCCCCGATCAGCCCGTCGACGAAGCGCCGTCCCCGAAGCGACGCGGGAAGAAGCGACCTGCGGCTACGGATGGCGGCCAGGGCGGAGAGCAGCTCAAGATCGAGCTCGGACCGGCCACCGCCGGTTCCCCCTGGAAGTTGCCGGGCGCCGAGGCGCTGGCGCTTTCCACCACCCACGATATCGATGCCAGGGCGGTCGAGGCTCGCGGCGAGCGCCTTGTAGAGGCTCTGGCGGCCCACGGCGTCGAGACCCGCCTCGTTGATATGACCGTCGGGCCCACCGTCACCCGCTATGCGCTCCAGGTCGCCGAGGGCGTCAAGGTCGGGCGCATCACCAGCCTGGCCAAGGACATCGCCTACGAGTTGGCGGCCGCCGACGTGCGGATACTCGCCCCCATTCCCGGCCAGCGGGCGGTCGGCATCGAGGTGCCGAACGAAGAGCGTGAGATCGTGTCGCTGGGCGACATCCTGGCGGCGCCCGAGGCGGCCAAGGCCACCCATCCGCTCGAGGCGGCCGTCGGTCGTGACATCAACGGCCGACCGGTGATGCTCAACCTGGCGACGATGCCCCACATCCTCATCGCCGGTGCCACCGGTGCCGGCAAGTCGTCGTGCATCAACGCCCTCGTCACGTCGATCCTCGTGCGCTCCACCCCGGACCAGGTGCGGATGATCCTGATCGACCCGAAGCGGGTCGAGATGGGTCAGTACGAAGGCGTGCCCCACCTTCTCACTGCGCCGGTCACCGACCCGAAAAAGGCTGCCAACGCCCTCCACTGGGCCGTCAAGGAGATGGAACGCCGCTACGACGTGCTGTCGCAGTGTGGGTTCCGTGACATCGCGGGTTACAACGCCGCTTTCGACCGGGGCGACCTCGAGGCCCCGTTGGGCCTCACCGACGATGATGGCGAGCCCACACGGTATGAGCGGATGCGGTTCATCCTCGTCGTGGTCGACGAGTTGTCCGACCTCATGATGGTGGCCGCACGCGATGTCGAGGATTCGATATGCCGGATCGCACAGATGGCGCGGGCGGTCGGCATCCATCTGGTGATAGCCACCCAGAGGCCGTCGGTAAACGTGATCACGGGCGTCATCAAGGCCAACATTCCGGCACGGCTGGCGTTCGCCGTCTCAAGCCTCGCCGACAGCCGTGTCATCCTCGACCAGCAGGGCGCTGAGCGCCTCGTCGGCAAGGGTGACATGCTCCTGCTCGGCCCCAGTTCCAGCACGCCAAAGCGCATCCAGGGTGCCTGGGTGAGTGAGGACGAGGTCCGCCAGGTCGTGCAGGCCTGGCGTAGGCAGGCCAAGGCCCTTGGTGCCGACGAAGGGCGGGACGGAGAGGTCACAGACGAGGCTCCGGTGGTCGACAGCACCGCAGCCGGCGGCTTCGTGGGGGAGGGCGACGGCAGGTCGACCGCTCCGGCAGTTTCGGCCGGCCTCGAGGACATCACCGCCGAGCATCAGCGGCCGGCTGCCGGCTCATCCGACGACGATGAGTTGCTCGAGGAGGCCCGTCGGCTGGTCGTGTCGAGCCAGTTGGGTTCCACGTCGATGTTGCAGCGCAAGCTCCGGATCGGGTTCGCCCGGGCGGGCCGGCTCATGGATCTGCTCGAGGAGGCCGGCGTGGTCGGGCCTTCCACGGGTTCCAAGGCCCGCGAGGTATTCGTCGACGCCGAGGATCTCGAGAATCTTTCTGAGCAGGGCCTCTAGACCTCGGTCCGGTTGCCGGTAGTGTTGGGCCGTGGTTATCGATCTTCTGCTCCTCGTGCTCGGCCTGGCAGGGTTGGCGGTCGCTGCCGACCGGTTCGTTCTGGGTGCGGCGGAGGTGGCCGCCCGGATGAGGGTCTCTACGATCGTGACGGGTGCCCTGATCGTCGGCTTCGGCACCAGCGCCCCCGAACTGGTCGTCTCGTCGTTGGCGACGCTGACCGAGGGGGCCGAGGGCACGTCGTTGGCGATGGGCAACATCATCGGCTCGAATGTCGCCAACCTGACGCTGGTGCTGGCAATCCCGGTGCTGGTCGTCGGAGGGATCGGTCTGCCGGATCGCTCGAAACGTCAGGTGGCCTTCTCCGCAATCGGGGTCACGATCTTCGCCGTACTGAGCAGGTTTGGGGAGCCGTCGACCTGGAAGGGCATCGGTCTGGCGGTGCTCGCCGTGGCAGCCCTCGTCGTCATCGTCGGCTTGCGTGACCACTTCGGAGGTACGCCGCCGGCGGATACGACGGAGGGTGCGGGGCCCTGGATCCTGACGGTCTTCGGACTGGTGGGGACCGTGGTCTTCGCCTGGCTGGTCGTCGAATCGGCTACTGCGATCGCCGACCATATGGGATGGACCGGGGGCTTCGTGGGCTTCGCCCTGGTTGCGCTGGGTACCTCGTTGCCCGAGTTGTCCACCGTGATGGCCGCTGCCCGGCGGGCCGAGACCGGACTGATCATGGGCAACCTGCTGGGGTCGAACCTTTTCAACAGCCTCACTGTCGGTTCCGCGGTGTTCCTGTTCAATGGCTCCAGGTCGTTTGAGCAGTCGGACGGGTTGCTCGGCTGGGGGCTGCTCACCATGGTTGCGGTCAGTTGGGGGATCATCATCCCGTTTGGGACGGGAAGTCGGATCGTGCGATATGAGGCCGTGGTGCTGCTGGCCGTCTACATCGGGCTTCTCGTCTTTATGGCCACCAACTTCGCCACCGTCTGAACGTCGGGCCGGGTGCCGCCGCGACGAGCCCGTAGCCTGAACCGATCATGGGCGCAGGGACCTACCACCTCGTCACGTTGGGTTGTCCGAAGAACCAGGTTGACTCGGACAAGCTCGAGGGCGTGTTCGCCGCTGACGGGCTGTCACCGGTGGGGGAGCCGGGCGACGCCGACCTGATCGTGGTCAACACGTGTGCCTTCATCGACGAGGCCCGCCGGGAGTCGGTCGACACCGTCCTTGCCCTGGCGGACGAGCGCCGTGATGGTGCACGGCTGGTCGTGACGGGCTGTATGGCCGAGCGCTACGGGGGTGACCTCGATGCCGTCCTCCCGGAGGTCGACCGGGTGGCCGGGTTCGGCGTGCCGGTCACGCTGGGTCGGAGTCAGGAGGCCGACGGGTCACCGGTTCCGTCGTTCGACCTGTTGAACCTGCCGAGGCCGCCGTCGAGCCGACCGTGGGCGTACGTGAAGGTGGCCGAGGGCTGTGACCGCTCGTGCGGGTTCTGCGCCATTCCGAGCTTCCGGGGTCCGCAGCGCAGCCGGTCGGTCGGGTCGATCCTCGAGGAGGTCGATGCGCTGGGAGCCCGCGAGGTCGTCTTGGTGGCCCAGGACCTGGCGTCGTTCGGTCGGGACCAGGGTGTGGGGGAGCGTTCGATCGTGCCGCTGGTTGCGAAGGTGGCCGAGCGGGTCGACCGGGTGCGGTTGCTCTACCTCTACCCTTCGGACCTGACCGACGGTCTGGTCGATGCCGTGTTGGGCACCGGCGTGGCGTACTTCGACCTGTCGCTACAGCATGTGTCCCGGCCGCTGCTGCGCCGGATGAAGCGGTGGGGTGACGGTGACCGCTTCAGGAAGCGCATCGACCGGATCCGCAGCGCCGAGCCGGGGGCGGTGTTCCGCTCGAACTTCATCGTCGGCTATCCGGGTGAGACCGAGGAGGACCACGATGCCCTGCTGGCGTTCGTCGGCGACATCGGGCTCGACTGGTGCGGGTTCTTCGCCTACAGCGGGGAGGCCGGCACCTGGGCCGCCAACCTCGACGGTACGGTTCCGAAGGGGCTGGCGGCCGAGCGCCTGTCCGAGTTGGGCGAGTTGCAGGACGGCATCACCTCCCGTCGGCGCGACGACCTCATCGGCTGCGAGGTCGAAGTGCTTGTCGACGAGCCCGGGGTGGGGCGCACCTGGCGCGAGGCCCCCGAGATAGATGGGATCGTCGTGGTCCCGACCGACCTTCCTGTGGGAGGATTCAGCACGGTGACCGTGACCGGGGCGTTGGGCCCCGACCTGGAGGCGGCGTGAACCTGACCAAGCACTTCGGAACGGTGGTTAGTCCGGCCAACCTGGTCACGCTGCTGCGCCTGCTGCTGTCGCCTGTCCTGTTCGCCATGGTGCTGGCCGCCGAGGACCGGGGCGGGGTGTCGTGGGGGGCGTTCCTGTTGGGCGCCGTGCTGGCCGCATCCGACCTGGCCGACGGGATGCTCGCGCGTCGCCGTGGCACGGTGAGCCGCTGGGGGGCGTTCCTCGACCCGTTCGCCGACAAGGTCGTCGTGATCGGGGTGGCGGTGTGCCTCGTGATGGTCGACCGCTACGGCTGGCTGCCGGTGGCGTTGCTGGCCGCGCGCGAGGTCGGCATCACCCTCTACCGGCTGTGGTTCGTGCGGCAGGGGCTGGCGGTTCCGGCCCGCAGGTCGGCCAAGTGGAAGACCACCGTGCAGGGGGTGGCGCTACTGCTCGCAGTGGTGCCGCCGCTCGAGGACGCCGATCTGGTGGTCGGGGCCTCGCTGTGGCTGGCCGTGGCGTTCACGTTGGTCACCGGTGCCCAGTACCTGATCGACGGCAGCCTCGCCGCCAGCACCACCGGCGCCTGAGTCGCCGGTCTCGGGAACAAGCGTGCGCTGCGAGGTTGTCGCCGTCGGGACGGAGCTGCTGCTGGGGCAGATCGTCGACACCAACTCGTCGTGGATCGGCGGGCAGTTGGCCCTGGCCGGCATCGACTGCCATCGGCACACCGCCGTTGGTGACAACCGCGAGCGGATGCTGGTGGCCTTTCGGGAAGCACTCGAGCGCTCCGACGCGGTGATCGTGACCGGTGGGCTGGGTCCCACCCAGGACGACATCACCCGTGAGGTGGTGGCCGAGGTCATGGGCGTCGGGCTGGAGCGCGACCCGGGGATCGTGGCCGAGATCGAGCGGCGGTTCTCGGGACGGGGCAGGCAGATGCCGGCAAACAACCTGCGCCAGGCCGATGTGCCCGTCGGGGCGACGGCCATACCCGAGATGCCGGGCACCGCTCCGGGCCTCGTGTGCCCGATCGGCGACCCGGTCGGGGGCAGGGTGCTGTACGCCGTGCCGGGTGTTCCGTGGGAGATGCAGGCGATGCTCGAGGGGACGGTGTTGCCCGACCTGCGCCGCCGGGCCGACAGCGAGGCTGTCATCCGCTCGCGGGTCCTGCGCACGTGGGGTCGTTCGGAGTCGGGGCTGGCCGAGGTGTTGGCCGACGAGATCGACCGCCTCGACGCCGAGGGCGGCCCCACCCTGGCGTTCCTCGCCAGTGGCATGGAGGGGCTCAAGGTCCGCATAACCGCCAAGGGGGCCGACGAGGACGAGGTGGCGGCGGTGCTCGCTGACGAGGAGGAGCGGGTGCGGGAGATAGTCGGGCCGATCGTGTTCGGGGTCGACGACCAGAACATGGAGTCGGTGGTGCTCGACGAACTGGTGGCCCAGGGTCTCACGCTCGCCACGGCCGAGTCGCTCACCGGCGGGATGATCGGCACCCGCCTCACGGACGTTCCGGGGGCCAGTCGGGCCTTCCGGGGTGCGATCGTCGCCTACGACGGCGACGTGAAGCGAGGCCTGCTGGGCGTTCCCGAGGGACCGGTGGTCAGCGAGGCAGCCGTGGTAGCCATGGCTGAGGGGGCCTGCCGTGTGCTCTGCGCCGACGTGTCGGTGGCGGTCACAGGCGTGGCCGGTCCCGACCCGCAGGACGGCGAGAAGCCCGGCACGGTCTGGATGGCCACCAGCGTCGATGGCGTGGTCGAGGCGGCGAAGGTCGAGTTCCCGTTTGACCGCAGCCTGACCCGCCAGTTCACGGTGATCACGGTGCTCGACGCCCTCCGTCGACGTCTGCTGTCCCGCCGGGGGGCGTAGGCCACGGTCCCGTGCGGCTGTTCGTGGCGGTGTGGCCGTCGGACGAGGTGCTCGATGCCCTGGCTGCGTTGCCGCGGCCCGAGGCGCCGGGGCTGCGGTGGACCCGGCCCGACCAGTGGCACGTGACGCTGCGGTTCCTGGGCGAGGCCGAACCGGACGTGGCGGCCGGGGCGCTGGGTGCATTGGCCGCAGAGCCGACCGTGGCGGAACTGGGGCCGGTGACCCGCCTGCTGGGGAACCGCATCATGATGGCGCCGGTGGCCGGGCTGGACGAACTGGCGGCGGCGGTGGTCGATGCTACGGACGAGGTGGGGGAGCCCCCCGGGGATCGGGCCTTCACGGGGCACCTCACGTTGGCGAGGACGAAGGGTCCGGTCCCGCCCGGAACGGCCGGCACGCCGATCGCCGGGACGTTCCCCGTCGAGCAGGTGTGCCTGGTGCGAAGCCGCACCCTGTCGGAGGGCGCCGCCTACGAGACCCTGGAGCGGTTCAGCCTCGGTTGATCAGGAGTCGCGCGGCTCGAGGGTGAGGCACGCCGAGTTCATGCAGTAGCGCTCGCCGGTCGGCTGGGGGCCGTCGGGGAACACGTGGCCCAGGTGGGCGCCACAGGAGGTGCAGGTGACCTCGGTTCGGACCATGCCGCGGCTCGTGTCCTGCCGGTTGTCGACGAGCCCTTCTGCGAGCGGCTCCCAGAAGCTGGGCCAGCCGGACTTCGAGTCGTACTTGGTGTCGCTGTCGAACAGGGCCTCACCGCACACCACGCAGCGGTAGGTGCCGGCCTGCTTTTCGTCCCAGTATTCGCCGGTGAAGGCCTGCTCGGTGCCGGCCTCCTGGGTGCAGTGGAACTGCATCGGGGTGAGGCGTTCGCGCAGTTGGGCGTCGGTTTCGGGGTAGGCATCGGGGCTGTCCATGCCGGGACGGTACCGGATAGTCGGAAATGCTTGCATCGAACATCTGTTCGCACTTACACTGGTGTCATTCGGGTCACCGGAGGGATGAGCCGAACCGGCTGTCACACCCCCTTCGTAGGGTCATCCCCAATCGATCAGACAGATCCAGCACGCCAACAGAACCGGGAAGATCCCGGCGAAGGAACGGAGCACACGATGAGCAAGGTCCGCAAGAACACCGGGGCCGCACCCGTCACCAACGTCGACGGCGAGGGACGGGGCAAGGCCCTCGACCTGGCGCTGACCCAGATCCAGAAGCAGTTCGGCACCGGCGCCGTCATGAAGATGGGCGACAAGGGCTCGATGGCCATCGACATCGTCCCAACCGGGGCACTGGCGCTCGACCTGGCGCTCGGCATCGGCGGCCTGCCCCGCGGCCGCGTGGTCGAGATCTTCGGGCCCGAGGGGTCGGGCAAGACCACGCTCGCCACCCATGTCGTGGCCGAGGCCCAGCGCAACGGCGGCATCTGTGCCTACATCGACGCCGAGCACGCCATGGACCCCGTCTACGCCCGGGCCATCGGCGTCGACGTCGACGAGCTCCTGATCTCCCAGCCCGATACAGGCGAGCAGGCGCTCGAGATCACCGACATGCTCATCCGCTCCGGGGCCCTCGACGTGGTCGTCATCGACTCGGTGGCGGCACTCACCCCCCGGGCCGAGATCGAAGGTGAGATGGGCGACTCCCACGTGGGCCTCCAGGCACGCCTCATGTCGCAGGCCCTGCGCAAGCTCACCTCCAACCTCAACAAGTCCCAGACCATCTGTGTCTTCATCAACCAACTGCGCGAGAAGATCGGTGTCATGTTCGGCTCGCCCGAGACCACGCCCGGTGGTCGGGCGCTCAAGTTCTACTCCTCGGTCCGGCTCGATATCCGGCGCATCGAGGCCATCAAGGACGGAGTCGAGGTGGTCGGTAACCGCACCCGGGTCAAGGTCGTCAAGAACAAGTGCGCCCCGCCGTTCCGCCAGGCCGAGTTCGACATCATGTACGGCAGGGGTATCAGCCGAGAGGGCTCGGTCCTCGACCTGGGCGTCGACCTGGGCGTCGTCGACAAGTCGGGCGCCTGGTACACCTACGGTGGCGAGCAGCTCGGCCAGGGCCGTGAGAACTCCAAGAAGTTCCTCGCCGAGAGCCCCGAACTGATGGTCGAGATAAGCGATCGGATCTGGCGCGAGGTGGCCCCCGTCGAGCCCGAGGAGGCTCCGGTCGTCGACGAGGCCACCGGCGAGATCGTCGATGGTGCCTCCGACAACGGTGCCTCCGACGACGGCGCCTCCGACAACGGCGCTTCCGACAACGGCGCCTTCAGCGAGGCCGACGACCTGCCCATCAGCCTCGACGGCTGAAGCCACTGGTCGCAAGGCCGCCCGCCCCCCGACGGGCGGCCAAGGCGCGACAGGGCTCCCTGGCCGGGCCGTAGCCTGTTCGGTGTGGATGCCACGCCAACGGACACGCCCGAATCCGTGGACGCCGCCCGCACCTACGCGGTGCGTACCTACGGGTGTCAGATGAACGAGCACGACAGCGAGCACATCGCCGGCCTCCTCGAGGCCGACGGGATGGTCGAAGCCGCCTTGGAGGCCGACGCCGACGTCATCGTGCTCAATACGTGTTGCATCCGGGAGAACGCCGACAACAGGCTCTATGGCGCCCTGGGCAACCTCAAGGCCCTCAAGGAAGAACGTCCGGGCCTGCAGGTTGCCGTGGCCGGCTGCCTGGCCCAGAAGGACCGTGAGCTCATCCAGCAACGGGCCGGCCACGTCGATGTCGTGTTCGGCACCCACAACGTGCACCGTGCCACCGAGCTGCTGGCCCACGCCCGCCGGCACGGACCCGTCACGGAGATCCTCGAAGAGGCCGTGCGCAACGACGCCGACGCCTTCCCGTCGGCATTGCCGACCAGGCGGGACGCCGACCACAGCGCCTGGGTCACCATCCAGGTCGGCTGCGACAACTCGTGTGCCTTCTGCATCGTCCCGACGGTGCGGGGCCCCGAGATCAGTCGACCCTTCGGCGAGCTGCTGGCCGAGGTCGAGGACCTGGCATCCGACGGGGTCACCGAGATCACGCTGTTGGGCCAGAACGTCAACTCGTATGGCCGTGACGTCACCTCGAGGCTGCGGTCGATCCCGACCGGTGCAACCGACTCCTACGAGGCGGGAGAGCGATGGGTTCAAGAGGGTCGCCGACGTCCTCGTCCGCTGTTCGCCGACCTGTTGTGCGAGGTGGGTGCCGTCGATTGCATCCAGCGGGTCCGCTACACCAGCCCGCACCCAAAGGACCTGCGCCCGGAGACCATCGCCGCCATGTCAGAGACCCCGTCGGTGTGCGAGCACCTGCACCTGCCGTTGCAGTCGGGCAGCGACCGGGTGTTGGCCGCCATGCACCGCGGCTACACCGCCGAGCGTTACCTCGAACGGCTTTCGGCCGCCCGGGCCGGCATCGACGACCTGGCCGTCTCGACCGACGTCATCGTGGGATTCCCGGGCGAGACCGAGAGTGACTTCGAGGCGACGCTGGAAGTGGTTGCCGAAGCCGGATACGACTCGGCGTTCGCATTCGTGTTCTCGCCCAGGCCCGGCACCGAGGCAGCCGAACGGGCGCACGAGTTCGTGGACCACGCCGTTTGCGTCGAACGGTTCGAGCGACTCCATCGGGTCCTGCGCCGTTCGTCGGCACGTCGCCACGAGGCACGGATAGGACGAACCGAGGAGATCCTGGTCGAGGGCCCATCCAAGCGCGAACCCGACAAGGTCACCGGTCGCACCCGCCAGAACAAACTGGTGCACCTGCCTTGTTCCGACGGCCTGCGCACAGGCGCCTACGCCGAGGTGCGGATCACGGGTGCCGGCAGCCACTACCTGTACGGCGAACTGCTCGAGATCACGGCGGCACCGCGACATCGCCGCCGGATACCGGTCGCCTCGGCCTGAAGTCGGACCGACAGCGGTGCCAGACCACACCAACGGCCACCTGGTCCTGATCGGGGCCACCGCATCGGGCAAGTCGGCGCTGGCACTCGAGGTCTCCCGCCGTCGGCCGGGAGTGGAGTTGGTGTCGATGGACTCCATGGCCGTCTACCGGGGCATGGACATCGGCACGGCCACGCCGGGTACGGAGTTGCGCGCCGAGGTTCCACACCACCTCCTGGACCTGGCGGACCCCTCCGAAGAGTTCACGGTGTCGATGTTCCAGGCGGCGGCGCTGGCCGCCCTCGGAGAGATCGCCGGTCGGGGCAGTCGGGCGATCCTCGTGGGTGGTACCGGGCTCCACATCCGGTCCGTGGTCGACGACCTCGAGATCCCGGGCCGCTACGAGGAGGTGCGGTCCGAGTTGGAGGCGGATCCCGACACGCTGGACCTGCATCGACGACTCATGGATTCGGATCCGGTGGCGGCGGGCCGCATGGAGCCGACGAACCGCAGGCGGGTGCTCCGGGCACTCGAGGTCACGCTCGGAGCCGGGCGGCCGTTCTCGTCGTTCGGGCCGGGACTCGAGACGTACCCGGAGACACCGTTCACGCAGGTCGGGCTCCGGGTACCGCGTCCGCTGCTGGACCAGCGCATCGCCGAGCGGTTCAACCGGATGATGGACGAGGGGTTCCTCGACGAGGTTGCCGCCCTGCTGGCCGGACCCGACGGCTTCTCGCAGACCGCCACCCAGGCCCTCGGCTACAGGGAACTGGCGGCGCACCTGCGTGGCGAGTGCACGCTCGACGAGGCCGTGGAGGAGGCGGTGGTCGCCACACGGCGTTTCGCCCGCCGCCAGGAGAGGTGGTTCCGACGGGATCCCCGTATCACCTGGCTCGACGTCGACGACGACCCGACGGCGGTGCTCGACGACCTGCTTGCGGCCTTCGACGGGTGCACAGCATGAGCGGGGCGGAACCGGGTGCGGTGGCAGGTCGCCGGTGGGCGAGAATGGCACCGTGAACCTGACCCACCACCACGGCCTCTGCAACGACTTCCTCGTGGCACTCGTCCACGAGGTGCCGTCCGATGCCTCCGACCTGGCGCGGAACCTGTGTGACCGCAACAGCGGCATAGGCGCAGACGGCCTCGTCTTCGGCACGCCGTGGGCCGGCTCCGCGGCGGGCCTCACCTTCACGCTGGTCAACAGCGACGGCAGTCCTGCCGAGGTGAGCGGCAACGGTCTGCTCTGCTTCGGGCAGGCCGTCGCACGGGCGACCGGTGCCACGGACCTCGACCTGGCCGTCGACACGCCGGCCGGCCGGCGTCGGGTCGTCGTCGCCGGCGGCCCGGACGACACCGAGGTCACGGCAACCGTCGACATGGGTGCAGCCGGCATCGGACCCGACACCCACGGTCTGGCCGTTGATCTCGGTGGCCCGACACCGGGACGCCATGACACAGTCGACATGGGGAACCCGCACCTGGTCATAGAGGTCGATGACGTCGATGCCGTGGACCTGGGAGTCGTGGGTCCGACCATCGAGGCATTCTTCGAACCCGAGGGGTGCAATGTCCACCTGGTGCAGGTGCTGGACCAGGCCACGATCCGACTCCGGCCGTGGGAGCGGGGCGCCGGCCTCACCAGGGCCTGTGGCAGCGGTGCCTGTGCGGCCGCCCACCTGGTGCATTCGTGGGGGCTCGTCGACGAGCGGGTCGAGGTCCGAATGGCGGGCGGCAGCGCCGTCGTCGAACTGGGCGGCACGATCCGGCTGACCGGACCGTCGGTCCACATCGGCGACCACGAGGTCGGTCATGGGTGACGATCTTCCTGAGGAGCCCATCGGAGTCGATGCAGAACCTGCCGACGGGGCGTCACACCGGGGCGCCTTCGGTGAGTTCGGAGGCGCAAACCGCGGCCTCATCGACCGTGCGTTCCGTGAACGCATCGTGCTGGCAGGCGTGGCGTTGGGCCGAGAAGACCCCGACGAGGTCGACGCCTCGATGGACGAGTTGGCCCGACTGGTCGACACGGCCGGAGCCGACCCGGTGGCCCGGATGCTCCAGCACCGCGACGCCCCTGACATCGCCACGTACGTCGGCAGCGGCAAGGCGGTCGAGATACGCGACCTCTCCCAACAGCACGACGCAGACACCGTCGTTTTCGACAACGAGCTCACCCCGGCCCAGCAGGGCAACCTCGAGACGATCCTGAAGAGGTCGGCGCTGGACCGCACCGCAGTGATCCTCGACATCTTCGCCCAGAACGCCAGCAGCCTGGCGGGACGGACCCAGGTCGAGCTGGCACAACTCCGTTACCGCCTGCCCCGCCTGCGTCGCTCGGGCCGCACGTTCAGCCAGCAGGCCGGTGGCATCGGAACCCGGGGCCCGGGCGAGACCCAGTTGGAGGTTGATCGGCGCCGGATCATGCGACGGATCCGCAAGCTCGAAAAGGACCTCGTGGGCGTCCGGCAGAACCGGGCCACCCAGTCGAAGAGGCGCCGCCGCACCAGCAACCGGTCGGTGGCAATCGTGGGCTACACCAACGCCGGCAAGTCGACGCTCCTGAACCGAATGACCGATGCCGACGTGCTCGTCGAGGACCGGCTCTTCGCCACGCTCGATGCCACGACCCGACGCCTCGAGCTTCCCGGTGGCGAGGCGGTCTTCTTGACCGACACGGTCGGCTTCGTCCGCAAGCTGCCCCATCAGCTGGTCGAGGCATTCCGTACGACGCTCGACGTCGTGGTCGACGCCGACCTGCTGGTCCATGTCGTGGATTCCTCCGCCCTCGACCCGTTCGGTGACATCGACGCCGTTCGTGGGGTCCTGCGTGAGATCGGCGCCGAAGACGTGCCCGAGCTCTACGCCTTCAACAAGGCGGACACCGATCCGGTGGCAGCGGCCCGCCTGGCCGCCAGGGAGGAGGGCGCCGTGGCGGTCTCTGCGGTGACCGGAGAGGGGATCGAAGACCTGCTGGCCGCCATCGGCCGACGACTGCGGTCCTCCGCCCGGGTCGTGTCCCTGGTGGTGCCGTTCGACCGGGGCGACGCGCTTGCCATGGCCCACCGTGAGGGCGAGGTTCTGGACGAGTCGTCGGACGAGCACGGCTGGCGCCTGAGGGTGCGCCTGGACGAGGGTTCGGTCGGGCGCCTCGCCGAGTTCGCCGAGGAAGGCGGCGGGCCGATCGTGCTGGATTCTCCATGAGCACCGGACGCTCCGGAGGGTTCGTGCCACCGCCCTACCCGTACGACCTCCTCGACGAGGCCCGCGCCCTGGCAGCCACCCTCCCCGGTGGCGCCGTCGACCTGTCGGTGGGCACGCCGTGCGACCCGGTGCCCGATGTCGTGGCCGATGCGCTGGCTGCCGCCACCGACGCTGCACGTTCCTATCCGTCATCGGTCGGGAGCGCCGACCTCCTGGACGCTGTCTGCGGCTGGTTCGACCGGCGCCTCGACGTCGACATCGAACCGGCACAGGTGGGCGCATGCATCGGGTCCAAGGAGTTTGTCTCCGGCCTGCCCCAGGTGCTGCGGCTCCGCGATCCCTCGCGCGACACGGTCCTCTTCCCGGCGATCTCGTATCCGTCCTACGCCATGGGTGCGGAGATGGCCGGCTGCCGGTCCGTGCCGGTGCCCCTCGACGCCGATTGGCGCCTCGACCTGTCGGCCATCGACGAGGCCGATGCCGGGCGGGCCCTCTGCCTATGGGCCAACACCCCGGGCAATCCGGCCGGCGCCCTCGACGACCTGGGGGCAGCGGCGACGTGGGGCAGGGAACGGGGCGTTCCGGTCCTGAGCGATGAGTGCTATGTCGAGTTCACCTGGGACGGACCGCCCCGGTCGGTGCTCCAGCACGGCTCCGAGGGGGTGATCGCAGTGCACTCCCTCTCGAAGCGCTCGAACCTGGCCGGCCTGCGGGTCGGGTACTACGCAGGCGACGCCGAACTGGTCCACTACCTGCGCGAGGTCCGCAAGCACCAGGGCTTCATGATCCCCGGGCCTGCACAGGTGGCCGGCGTTGCGGCGCTCGCCGACCAGTCCCACGTCGAGGCCCAGGCGATCCGCTATCACCGGCGCCTGGGGTTGCTTGCCGGGATCATGGGCGACCTGGGCATCGAGGCGAGCCTGCCGGCGGGCGGCTTCTACCTCTGGATGGCGGCACCGGATGGCGACGCCTGGGGCCTCATCCACCGGCTGGCCGGGACGTTGGGCATCGTGGTGAGTCCGGGCGAGTTCTACGGCCCGGACGGCGGCGGCCATGTCCGCATCGCCGCCGTGGCGACCGACGACCGCCTGGACCTCGTCGCCGAACGCTCCGGCCGCACCTGACGCCGGCAAAGCGTCCCGATCCAAGGGGGGCCGGTCGGTAGCCTTACGACCATGTCCGACATGCAGTCCCGCATAGAAGAACTCTGGGCGAACAGGGATTCCCTGGATCCCGAGGACGCCGACGCCAACGCCGCCATCCACGAGGCGATCGAACTGCTCGACCGCGGTGAGGCCCGCGTGGCGGAGCCGGGACCCGACACGGTGGTCGTCAACGAGTGGCTCAAGCTCGCGATCCTGCTGCTGTTCAAGCAGGCCAGGATGGAGACCAGCGAGGTCGGCCCGTTCGAGTTCGTCGACAAGATCCCGCTCAAGCGCGACTTCGCCTCCCGTGGCGTGAGGGTGCTGCCGGGGGCCATGGCCCGTTGGGGCAGCTACCAGGGTTCGGGTGTCGTGCTGATGCCGAGCTTTGTGAACATCGGCGCCTATGTGGACGAGGGCACCATGGTCGACACCTGGGCGACGGTCGGCTCGTGCGCCCAGATCGGCCGCAACGTGCACCTCTCGGGTGGTGTGGGCATCGGCGGCGTTCTCGAACCGGCCAATGCGACTCCGGTGGTCGTGGGAGACGAGTGCCTGATCGGAAGCCGCTGCGTGGTGGCCGAGGGGGCCAGGGTGGGCGACGGCGTGGTACTCGGCGCCGGCGCCGTCCTCACCGGGTCGATTCCGGTCATCGACGCCCAGACCGGCGATGAGTTGGGCCGCGGCGAGGTTCCGCCCTGGTGCGTGGCGGTGCAGGCCTCCCGGCCGAGGTCGTTCCCGGGCGGCGAGTTCGGGCTGCCCTGTGTGCTGGTGCTGCGGCGCCTCGAGGAGGGGGAGCGCCACGACAAGTCGGCACTGACCGAAATCCTGCGCACCCACGGCGTCACCACCTGAGCAGGCGCCGGAATCCCACCATGACCGATCTCCTGGCCCTTGCTGCCGAACTCGTCGACATCCCGTCGGTAAGTTTCGACGAGGCTGCCATCGTGGCGCACCTCGAGGCCGGGTTGGGTGATGTGCCGGGTCTTACGGTCGACCGGATCGGCGACAACCTCGTCGCCCGGACCGGGCTCGGCCGATCACGCCGTCTGATCCTGGCGGGACACACCGACACCGTTCCGGGGACCGCAGGATCCGACGGCAGGCGTGCGCGCATCGACGGCGACACCCTGTGGGGCCTGGGCTCGGCCGACATGAAGGGCGGCCTGGCCGTGATGCTGGAGTTGGCCCGAAGCGTTCCGGAGCCGGCGGTGGACGTGACGTTCGTGTTCTACGCACGTGAGGAGGTCGCCCGCGAACACAGTGGGCTGTCAGAGTTGTTCGCCGAGGTCCCCGAGTTGCTGGAAGGCGACGTGGCGATCCTGGGCGAGCCGACGGGCGGGGCCATCGAGGCGGGATGCCAGGGCACGATGCGCTTCGAGGTCCGGCTGCGGGGTACAAGGGCGCACACGGCGCGGCCGTGGATGGGCCGCAACGCCATCCACCGGGCGGGGGCCCTCCTCGTGGCGCTCGACGCCTACGAACACCGGGAGCCCGAGGTCGACGGCTGTCGCTACCGGGAGGCGCTGCAGGCGGTATCCGTCGATGGCGGCATATCGGGCAACGTGGTCCCCGATGAGGCCGTGTTGCAGGTCAACCACCGCTATGCGCCGGACCGCAGCGGCACCGATGCGGAGGCCCACGTTCGGGCGATGCTGGCACCGTTCCTCGACGACGGCGACTCGGTCGAGCTCGTGGACCACGGTCCGGCGGCTGTTCCCGGACTCGGTCATCCGCTGATGGCGGGGCTCGTGGAACAGTCTGGACTGGAGGTTCGGGCGAAGCTGGGCTGGACCGATGTGGCGTTCTTCAGCGAGCACGGGGTGCCGGCGGTGAACCTGGGGCCGGGTGACCCGACGGTGGCCCACATGGCCGACGAGCACCTGCACCGGTCGATGCTCGAGGAGAACTTCTCGGTGCTGCGCCGGTTCCTCGAGGGGGGCGTCTGAGCGCCGACTCCCGGAGGGGAGGGGAACCGGCGCTCAGAGCCGGCGCAGGACGGTGACCACGCGGCCGAAGACCGATACCTCGTCGGCCGGGTAGCGCAGGTCCTGGAAGTCGGGGTTGGATGCCCGGAGCACGATGTGGCTGCCATCGCGCCGGAGGTGCTTGACGGTGGCCTCCTCCCCGTTGATGCCGGCCACTACGAGGTCGCCGTCGTCGGCCGTCTGCTGGGACCGCACGACGACGAAGTCGTCCTCGAAGATGCCGGCACCGATCATGGAGTCGCCGCGGACCCGGAGCATGAACAGCGTGCCGTCGCCGGTGAACTCGGCGGGCAGGGGGATCGATTCCTCGACGTTCTCGTGGGCTAGTACATCGGTGCCTGCTGCGACATCGCCGACCAGGGGGACGTGGCGCACGGTGCCCCGTTCGACGGGTGCACCGGAGGTCGGGTCGAAGCAGACCTCGATGGCCCGGGGCTTGCTGGGGTCGCGCTTGAGGTAGCCCTTGTCCTGGAGCGTGCCCAGGTGCGAGTGGACGGTGGAGGGTGAGGTGAGGCCGACCTCGTCGCCGATCTCGCGTACCGACGGTGGGTAGCCCCGCTCCCGCGTATGGCGGTCGATGAGCTCGAGGATCTGCTGCTGGCGGGCGGTGAGCGTGGTCCCGGTCATGGTTGGGGCTCTTTCCTTGGGGTGCTTGAGGGTGAGGCGGAATCTGGTGTCGGGGGTTGACATCGAACAGGTGTTCGATAAGGTGTACTGTATCGAACGGACGTTCGTCGCACACATGTTCCCCCGAACAGGCGTTCCATGTCAAGCACCCCCGCAATAAACCGGAAATCCAGGCGCTGTCACACTCCAGGGAGAGGATGAGAACCATGACCACGACCTTCGTTCCCCACCCCACGGGCCGCCCGTCCCTCGGCGCCCTCGGCGCTTTCCGTGCCGTTCCGGACCGCGTCACGCCGACCCAGGTCTATCGCCGTCGCCGCATGGTGGCCGCACTCGTCCTGGCCACCACGATCTTCTGCGGCACCCTGGTCGCCGGCGAGTTGGCAGGCCGGGTCAACGGCGTCCCGGGTGGGGCACCGGCCGGGGCAGCCGGTGAGCCTGTCGTCTACGTGGTGCAGCCCGGCGACACGCTCTGG
Source organism: Candidatus Neomicrothrix sp. UBA2131 (assembly GCA_002329075.1). Lineage (GTDB taxonomy): Bacteria > Actinomycetota > Acidimicrobiia > Acidimicrobiales > MedAcidi-G1 > S20-B6. Next base: position 29,890 of record DCXR01000043.1, on the reverse strand, counting down.
GCCATCGCCGAGCGGCTCACCCCGGCGGGAATCGACGTGCGCCACACCGTCGATCGCCTGACCATCGCTGCGGGTGGGCCGCTGCTCCAGCCCGGCCAGCGCATCGAGTTGCCGGTAGGCGGCTGACGCACACAGCGTCAGCGGGCCAGGTAGCGGCAGAAGAGGAAGCCGTCGGCGGTCAGGACATGTGTCAGCCGCAGGGACATCGGTGTCGGCAAGGGTGCTCCCGCCAGAAGGCCCGCTCCGCCGCCCACGATGAGCGGCGACACGCTCAGGCACAGTTCGTCCACCAGTCCGGCCGAGGCGAGTTGGGCGACGAGCCCCGGTCCGCCCTCACACAGCAGAGTGCCCACGCCCCGGTCATGCAGGTCGGCCACCACCTCGACGACATCCAGCACACCGTCGGCCACCACGACCTCGGCCACCCCGGACAGGCCGGTGAGCCGGTCCGGAGCCACGCCGGCCGACGTGTAGACGAACGGTGCCGGGTCGTCAGGATCCTGGTCGGCGAAAAGCGCCGCCGACGGGTCCAGGTCGGCGCTTCCCGACACCACGGCCAGTCGGGGACGCACCGCCTGGCCCCGGGTGGCCCTGCGCCCGCCCACGGCGGCGGCTGGTGTCAGCGGCGGGCGGTAGCCCTCGGCCCGCACGGTCCCGGCACCCACCAGCACCACGTCGGCGAGGCCGCGCACAACGCCAAGAAGGCGACGGTCGGCGTCGCCGCCCAGCGGACCCGAGAGTCCGTCGACGTCGGTGGCCCTGTCCACCGAGGCGACCATGTTCACCAGCACCCACGGTCGCCCTGCGGGGGCGGGGCGTTCGACATCGTGGTAGACGGCGACCGGATCGACGTCGTCTCCGGCGGGGAGGGGGAACACCTGTTGCACGTCCCGACGGTAGCCGTCGCCCGGTTGGTCGGGACTGGCGGGGTCCTGTGGACGGCTGTGGAGAAACCGGGGGTCATCCACCGCCATTTCCACAACTCATGCCCTTCCCCTCCACAGGGTGGTCTTTCTAGGGTGGTGCGACGAACGGGGACGTTGGTCCCCGGTTCGGGCCATGCCCAGGTCCTAGTGTGGAACAACCCGGACAGATGATCGAGCGGAAGATGGTTTCAACGACATGACCCTGATGCCAGAACGTGGCGTCCTCGGCATCCGGCGGTTGTTCACCGAGGCGGGAGTCCATCCCTACGACACCGTCGTCTGGGAGCACCGAGAGTCCCGTCTGGTCGACCACCGGGACGGGTCCGTCGCCTTCGAGCAACTCGGGGTCGAGGTGCCCGCTTCGTGGTCCGTGAACGCCACCAACATCCTCGCCCAGAAGTACTTCCGGGGGAAGGTCGGCACGCCCGAGCGGGAGTCCTCGCTGCGCCAGGTCGCCGACCGGATCGTCGACACCATTGCAGCGTGGGGCCGCGACGACGGCTACTTCACCGACGACGACGAGGCCGACGCCTTCGCCGACGAACTCAAGCACCTGATCGTCTCACAGAAGGCCGCCTTCAACTCGCCGGTGTGGTTCAACATCGGCGTTCCCGACACCTCCCAGCAGGCGTCGGCCTGCTTCATCCTGTCGGTCGACGACAAGATGACGTCGATCCTCAACTGGTACGTCGAAGAAGGCGTCATCTTCAAGGGCGGGTCCGGAGCGGGCGTCAACCTCAGCCGCATCAGGTCGTCACGCGAGGCCCTCAAGGGCGGAGGCACGGCCAGCGGCCCGGTCAGCTTCATGCGGGGAGCGGACGCATCGGCGGGCACCATCAAGAGCGGGGGTAAGACCCGCAGGGCCGCCAAGATGGTCGTCCTCGACGCCGACCACCCCGACGTCGAGGAGTTCATCTGGTGCAAGGCCCGCGAAGAGCACAAGCTGCGGGCACTCGAGGCTGCCGGCTTCGAGGTGGGACTCGACGGTTCTGATTCGCACTCGATCCAGTACCAGAACGCCAACAACTCCGTCCGGGTCTCCGACGAGTTCATGCAGGCCGTAGCCGACGATGCCGACTGGGACCTCACGGCCCGTACCGACGGTTCGGTCATCGACACCCTGAGGGCCCGCCGCCTGTTCCGCCAGGTTGCCGAGGCGGCCTGGGAGTGCGCCGACCCGGGCCTCCAGTTCGACACCACCATCAACCGCTGGCACACGGCCGCCAACACCGGCCGGATCACGGCAAGCAATCCATGCAGTGAATACGTCCACCTCGACAATTCGGCCTGCAACCTGGCCAGCCTCAACCTGTTGTCGTTCCTCGGCGACCACGACACCGACGCCATCGGCGGGTTCGACCTCGAGGGGTTCCTGCACGCCGTCGAGGTCGTGTTCACGGCCCAGGAGATCCTCGTCGGCAACGCCGACTACCCGACGGAATCCATAGCCGAGACCACCCGGGACTTTCGACAACTCGGCCTCGGCTACGCCAACCTGGGCGCCCTGCTCATGGCGCTCGGGCTGCCCTACGACAGCGATGAGGGGCGCTCTGTGGCGGCGGCGATCACTTCGTTGATGACCGGCCACGCCTATCGCACCTCGGCCCGAATGGCCGACCGCATGGGCCCGTTCGCCGGCTACGAGGCCAACCGTGAGCCCATGCTGCGGGTGCTCGCCCAGCACCGCGAGGCGGCCGAGATGCTCGATGGTTCGGTGGCGCCGGTCCTCGTCGAGGCAGGGCGCGAGGCGTGGTTCGAGGCCTGCGCCCTGGCCCAACGTGTCGGGGTCCGCAACAGCCAGGCCACGGTGCTGGCCCCCACCGGCACCATCGGCCTCCTCATGGACTGCGACACCACCGGCATCGAGCCCGACCTGAGCCTGGTCAAGACCAAGCGCCTCGTCGGCGGTGGCACCATGGCGATCGTCAACCGGACCGTGCCCAGGGCGCTCGAACGCCTCGGCTACGACGACGAGACTGCGGCGGCGATCATCGACCACATCGACAGTCAGCACTCGGTGGCCGGATGCACCGACCTTCAGCCCGGCCATGCCGATGTGTTCGCCACCTCGATGGGCGACCACGTCATCCACCACATGGGCCACATCCGCATGATGGGCGCCGTCCAGCCGTTCCTGTCCGGCGCCATCTCCAAGACCTGCAACATGCCCGAGGACGTCTCTGTCGACGACGTCGAGGAGCTCTACTTCGAGTCGTGGCGGCTCGGCCTCAAGGCGGTCGCCATCTACCGCGACAACTGCAAGGTCGGGCAGCCCCTCGCATCAGGCAACGAGTCGCCGGCCGCCGCAGTCGGCGAGGTCGTCGCAGCCGTCTCCACGGCCGAGCCGGTGCGTCGGCGCCTGCCGCGGTCCCGCCGTTCGCTCACCTTCGAGTTCCGGGTCGCCGACTGCAAGGGCTTCGTCACCGTCGGCGAGTACGAAGACGGTCGGCCCGGTGAGATCTTCATGCGGGTCTCCAAGCAGGGCTCCACCCTGTCCGGGATCATGGACGCCTTCGCCATCTCGCTCAGCCACGGCCTCCAGTACGGGGTGCCGCTGCGGGCGTTCGTCGAGGCGTTCACGGGCATGCGATTCGAACCGGCCGGCATGACCGACGATCCCGACCTGCGGATCGCTTCGAGCATCATCGACTACCTGTTCCGGCGCCTGGCCGTCGAGTACCTCACCCCGGAGGAGCGGGCCGAACTCAACATCCTCACCACCAACGAGCGCACCCAGCCCACGCTCCCCGGTGTCGAGGAGTCCACCACCGAGACGACACAGGGTCAGGATGTGCCACCCGATCCGCCGTCGGTGCCGTCTGCCACACAGTTCGCCGCCCGCCTGTCGTCGGATTCGTCACCCGATGCCCCGCTCTGCATGATGTGCGGTATCGCGATGCAGCGGGCCGGGTCCTGTTACGTGTGCACCGACTGCGGTGCCACCAGCGGTTGCTCGTGATGGCACGCCTGCAGTTCTCCTACGGGACCATGGGGTCGGGCAAGAGCACGCTCGCCCTCCAGATCCACCACAACCTGTCGTCGCGCAACCTCAACGGCTTGCTGTGCAGCCAACTCGACCGGGCCGACGGCAAGGTGTCGAGCGCCCTCGGCGTCTCAGCCGACGCCGTCGAGGTGGGCCCGCGCCTCGACCTCTACGAGTTGGCGCTGGCGATGGTCGAACGCCATGGGAACCTCGACTACGTCGTCTGCGACGAGGCGCAGTTCTACACCGCTGCCCAGGTCGGCCAGTTGGCGCGGATCGTCGACGAGTTGGGTGCCGATGTCTTCGCCTTCGGCCTGCTCACGTCGTTCCAGGGTGAGTTGTTCGAGGGCACCAAGCGCCTCCTCGAGATGGCCGACGAGTCCGCCGAGATCCAGGTCGAGGCCCGCTGCTGGTGCGGCGAGCGGGCCACCCACAACGCTCGTCTGGTCGACGGCGATCAGGTCTACGACGGCGAACTGTTCCTCGTCGACGACCCCGACGACCACCAGGTCACCTACGAACTGCGGTGTCGGCGTCACTGGCTGGCGGGCGACAGCGGTGGGGTTGCCCGGGTCACGGCACACGCTTCAGCCATCGAGGGTTGATCCTGCTGGTTCTGCGAGGATTCAGGCCTCGGGCATGTTCTGGAGGTGCCAACTGATGTCGTCGACGAGGTCGAGTTTCGAGTAGTCGCGTTCCGAGAACCGCCACTCGCCGTCGACCCGTTCGAAGCGGTCGTGGTAGCGGCCGGCGGCCACGGGTTGCAGCGGCCCGTCGTGGACCTGCTGGAGCACGGTGTAGTAGCTGCGGCACGTGGCCGTGCCGTCGGCCTCGTCGATGTCGAGGATCGGGTTGGTCACGATGTGCTTCGTGCGCGGGGTTCCGTCGTCGTGGATGATCACCGTCGTCCGCCAGATCTCGAGGATCCCGGCGCGGTCGACAACCAGGGGGGCGTCCGGGTCGAGGATGATCTGTGCGTGGGCGAACAGGTCGGCGCAGGCATCGTGCTCGCCGGCATCGAACAGTTCTGCGTACCGGTGGAGCAGGTTCGTGATGGCCGTGGCACTGTCCATGGTGGTTACCTTCAGCCTGCGGCGAGTGCCTGAGTGGCTTCCCAGAGGTCTTGTTCGAGGTCGACGGTATCTGGCGCCAACCGAGCGGCACCGGGCAGTCGGGCGCCCGGTTGTTCGGCGATCGTGGCGGCCAGGGCGGACAGGCGCTCGGTGAAGCCGTCGCCGCTGTAGCCCGACGGGTCGATCACGACGTAGAACTGGCCCAGGTCGTGGGGAGCGCCTTCGGGGGCCTTGAGTGGAGGGACGTCTACGCTGAGGCGCGAGCCTGTCAGGCCGGCGGCGAGCACCTCGACCATCAGCCCGAGGCCGTAGCCCTTGTAGCCACCGGTCGAGAGAAGCGACCCGCCGAGTGCCGCATCGGGGTCCGTCGTCGGGTTGCCTTCGGCATCCACGGCCCATCCCGGTGGGATCGCCTCGCCGGCAGCGGCCGCCATTGTGACCTTGCCGAGGGCGACGGTGCTGGTGCTGAAGTCGAACTGGAAGGCGATCCCGCCCTCACCGTCGGGTACGGCCATGGCCAGGGGGTTGGTGCCGAGCACCGCCTTCGAACCGCCCGGCGGCGCCACCCGTGGCGTGGCGTTCGTGGCGCCGATGGCCTGCAGGGGATGTTCCTCGGAAAGCCCGGGGTACGAGCGCATGCCGAACTTGCCGTTCCCGTAGAAGGCGGTGCTGCGCAGGATGTATCCGGCGTCGGCCACCTTGTCGGCCTCGGGCTGGAGGCCGCCGGCCAGGCGGTCGACGAGGTAGTCGTAGAAGCGCACGCTGCGGTTTCCGCGGGTCAGCACCAGGACCCGTGGGTCGAGCCGTGCGGCCTCCTGGAGCGGCACTGATTCACGGAGCCTGGCCAGGTAGGCGTCGTCGACGGTGCCTTCGACGAGGGCACCGCTCACCTCCCAGGCCGGTGCGATGACACGGTCGGTGTGGAGGGACTCGTCGAGCGTGGTCGTGAAGGCGACGAAGTCGAACTGGCGGCCGTCGATGTCCGTCCGGTAGACGGCATGGCCGCGGCCCTCGGCATCCATGTCGAACTCGACCAGCCGTGATCGCCAACCGTCGCGTGCGGCACGTCTCAGCAGGGTGCGGGTGAAGCTGTAGCGGGTGAGGCGGGCGGCCCCGAGTTGGGTCGGGGCCATGACGACCTCGGGGGAACGCAGTTCGGCGCGTCGGTCAGACAGCATCTCGTCGAGGCTGCTGTGCCGGACCGCCGTTTCGCTCATCGCCCGGTACCGGGACGGATGTAGGCGGTGCGGGTGAAGAACTCGAGGGCGGTGTCGCCCTGTTCGCGGGCGGCCTGCTCGAGGGTCCGGGCCCGGGCGCCGAAGGGGAGCGATCGCCACGAGGACCGGGCTTCGACGGCGGCGCCGACGGCGTCGGAGGCGGTTCCGGCATCGCCGATCGGGTAGTCGCCGACCGGCTCGTCGGGACGGGCGGGGTCGAGGCTCACACCGGTCCCGGCGGCCCATCGGTGGCCCGGTCGCCGGCGTTGAGGCGTGCCCCGACAGGGGGAAGGGCGTTCATCCGGTGAGTGTAGGAGGGCATCGATCCCGGGTCGGCAACAGCGGTCCCACAGCGGGCAGCGGGCCGCTCCGGCGGTATTGTGCGATACGTGAGCGACTACCGGGCCCCGCTGGCCGATATCCGCCTCGTACTTCACGAGATCGCCGATCTGGAAGGCATCTGCGGCCTGCCGGGTTTCGAACACGTGGATCCCGACACCATCGACGGCGTGCTTGACGAGTTCGGCCGCTTCGCGGAAGAGGTCATCGCTCCGACCCATCGCATCGGCGACGCTGAAGGCTGCTCGGTCTCCGATGGCGTCGTCACACTCCCGCAGGCCTTCCACGATGCCTATGACCAGTACCTGGCCGCCGGATGGGGTGCCGTGACCCAGGATCCCGACTACGGCGGCGGCGGCTTCCCGGCGCTGTTCCAGACGGTGATGACCGAACTGCTCGGAACGGCCTGCAGGTCCTGGACACTGGGGCCGCTGCTGACGGTCGGCGCCATCGATGCCGTCCACAAGTTCGGCGACGAGCGCCTCAAGGAGACCTTCCTGCCCCGGATGGTGTCAGGCGAGTGGACCGGCACCATGAACCTCACCGAACCCCAGGCGGGTTCCGACGTGGGGGCACTCACCACGCGGGCCGAACCCTGCGACGACGGCACCCACCGCATCTTCGGCACCAAGATCTTCATCACGTTCGGCGAACACGAACTGACCGACAACATCGTCCACCTGGTGCTGGCCCGCACCCCCGACAGCCCACCCGGCACAAGGGGCATCTCATGCTTCATCGTGCCCAAGTTCCTCGTCAACGACGACGGCAGCATCGGCGAGCGCAACGACCTCACCTGTGTGTCCGTCGAGCACAAGCTCGGCCTCCATGCCAGCCCGACCTGTGTCATGTCGTATGGAGACGCTGGTGAGGGCGCCGTGGGCTACCTCATCGGCGAGGAGCACCAGGGCATGCGGATCATGTTCACGATGATGAACAATGCCCGCCTGGGCGTCGGCGTCGAGGGGCTCGCCGTCTCGGAGCGGGCCCTGCAGTTGGCAGCTGGCTTTGCCCAGGAGCGTCGGCAGGGTCGTGCCGTCGGTGCCGCCAAGGGCGAATCGTCGCCGATCGTCGAACACCCCGACGTGCGTCGCATGCTGCTCACGATGCGGGCGTCGGTCGACGCCATGCGGTGCCTGCTCTACCTCAACGCAGCGACCCTCGACGTGGCCGCCCGCCATGCCGACCCCGATGTCCGGCAGGCGGCCACCGACCGGGTCGAGCTCTACACCCCGATCTCGAAGGCCTGGAGCACGGACCTGGGTGTCGAGATGGCGTCGATCGGCATACAGGTGCATGGCGGCTACGGCTACATCGAGGAGACCGGCGCGGCCCAGATCCTGCGCGATTCGCGTATCTCGCCGATCTACGAGGGCACCAACGGGATCCAGGCCATGGACCTGGTCGGGCGGAAGCTTCCGATGGGCGGGGGAGCGGTCGTGAAGGGACTCCTCGACGAGATCGGCAGCCTCGACGGCGACCTTGCGACGGCCGGCGACGACTTCGGTTCGATCCGCGGCGGCCTCGCCGACGGACTCGATGCCCTGAACGAGGCCACCGGGTGGCTCATGGAGAACGGCCTCGCCGACCCCCGCCATGCGCTGGCCGGCGCAACGCCCTACCTGCGCATGTTCGGAGACCTCCTCGGCGGGTGGCTCCTTGCCCGCCTGGCCCTGGCCGCCGTGGCCCGTACCGACGCGGGTGACGACGATCCCGCACTTGCCGACAAGGTCGTGATCGCCCGGTTCTGGGCCGAGCAGCACCTGCCGCTGGTTCGGGGTCGCCTCGGGTCGGTGACCGCCGGCTTCGACGACCTGATGGCTCTGGGTGCTGATCGCTTCTCTGTACCCCTGATGTGATAGCGGCTATTCCCAGCCCGTCTGCGGGCTCATTCGGCCTGGGGCCGTTCGAGATCCGCGGCTACGGCATCATGATCGCCCTCGGCGTGTTGGTGGCCGTCTCATGGGGCCAGCGAAGGTGGGTGGAAAAGGGCGGCACCGCCGACCACATTGCGACAATCGCCATCTGGGCCGTGCCGGCCGGGCTCATCGGGTCGCGGCTGTACCACGTGGCCACCGACTGGCAGAAGTTCCGCGGCCGCTGGCAGGACGTGCCTGCCGTCTGGCAGGGTGGTCTCGGCATTCCCGGAGGCCTGGCCGCCGGGGTCGTCGTCGGCTTGCTTGTCGCCCGCCGTCAGGGCATCTCGATGCCGAGGGTGCTCGATGCCCTCGTCCCGACCCTGCCGGTTGCGCAGGCAATCGGCCGATGGGGCAACTGGTTCAACCAGGAGCTCTTCGGGCGGCCCACCGACCTGCCGTGGGGTCTGAGCATCGACGTCGACCACCGGCCGGCGGCTCACCTGACGGTCGAGACCTTTCATCCCACGTTCCTGTACGAGGGGCTGTGGAACCTGGCCCTTGCGGCCATTCTGGTTCGGGTGGACCGTCGTGGCGTGTTGAAGCCGGGGCGCCTCGTCGGCCTGTGGGTGTGCGGATACGGCCTGGGCCGCCTCTGGGTCGAGAGCCTGCGGATCGACCACGCATCGCTGGTCGCCGGTGTGCGGGTGAACATCTGGATGAGCCTCGTCGCAATCGTCATCGGCGGTGCGGTAGCCGTGACCAGTCGGAACTACCGTGACGCAGCATGAGGAACGCCTCGGGTGACGAGTACCAGCGTGTCGACCGCACCTTCGCGTTCATCGACCTCTCCGGCTTCACGTCGTTCATCGACTCGGAGGGCGACGGTGCGGCGCTCGACGTCCTGCATGCCTTCAAGTCGTCGGTCCGTCAGATCGCAGCCAGGAAGGGCGTCCGGATCGCCAAGTGGCTGGGTGACGGAGCGATGCTCGTCGGGACCGAACCGGAGCGCACGGTCGAGGTCATCATCGAGATCGAGGGCGTGATCGACATGAGCGGATCTCCGCTCAAGCTGCGAGCCGGTATCGCCAAGGGCCCGGTGCTGCTGGTGGAGGGTGAGGACCACATCGGGGATGCGGTGAACCTGGCCTCGCGCCTCTGCGACATCGCCGAGTCCCATCAGGTGCTGGCGCCGGCCTCGCTCGTGTCGTCGCTCCTCGTCAACTCCGAGGTCGAGCCGGTCGGTGACCTGGAGATCAGCGGGTTCTCCGAGCCGGTGCCCGTCGTGAGGCTGCTCCCCGAGGGTGGCTTCGTCGATTCCTGACCGACAAGCGCCGCGGTGACCCCCTTCGAGGAGGCGATCGGTCGGGTGCTCGACGCACTGGGTCCCGGTGAGGTCGTCACCTACGGAGAAGTGGCGGTTGAAGCGGGGTTCCCCGGGGCACATCGGGCAGTGGGTCGGTTCCTCGGCACCCACGAGGGATATCCGTGGTGGCGGGTGGTGACCTCGACCGGCCGACTGGTCCCCGGACTGGAGGCGGATCAGGCCCGTCGGCTGGCTGAAGAAGGGGTCGTTGTGCGGGACGGACGGGTCGTGGAGGGCTGAGCGACACCGTTCCGGTAGGGTGGGGCCACCGTTCGGGAAGAGTCGACCGCTGGTGTGTCGGCCCCGGGCGTCCTCGTCACCCGGAGAACGGTGACGTGACCCGCTCTTCGTTGCGGGTGACGAACACGGCGGCCAGGCCGCCGGGAACAGGTACACATGACCACCACCGGGTTTGCCGACCTGGGCGTGGACGCCGATCTGGTGTCCGCTCTCTCCGATCAGGGCATCGAGACCCCGTTCGCAATTCAGTCCCTCACGATCGCCGACGGCCTGGCCGGCCGCGACGTCTGTGGAAAGGCCAAGACCGGCTCGGGTAAGACGCTTGCCTTCGGCCTGCCGCTCGTACAGCTGTTGTCGAAGGCCGAACCGGGGTGCCCGACGGGCCTCGCTCTCGTGCCCACACGCGAGCTGGCGGTCCAGGTCTGCCGCGAGCTCGAGCCGTTGGCTGCGCGCCGGGGCATCCGCATCCACGCCATCTACGGCGGTGCCCCGATCGAGAAGCAGATCAGTGCGTTGAAGCGAGGGGTCGAGTTCGTGGTCGCCACCCCGGGCCGGATGATCGACCTCATCGACCGCAAGGAACTCTCCGTGGCGGGCATCGAGCGGATCGTCATCGACGAGGCGGATCGCATGGCCGACATGGGCTTCATGCCCCAGGTCGAGTGGATCCTCCGCGGCATCGAGGGCGAGCACCAGACGTTGTTGTTCTCGGCGACGCTCGACGGGATGACCGCCGGCCTCATCAGCCGCTACCAGCACGATCCGGCGATGTACGCCATCGACGAAGACGAGCCCACGGTCGCCGAGATGGAGCACCGGTTTCTCGCCGTCCACCAGATGGACCGGGTTCGGGTGGCTGCCGCCATCATCGGGGCGTCCAACCGCACGATCATCTTCACCCGCACGCGGTGGGGTGCCGACAAGTTGGCCCAGTCGCTCCAGGACGAGGGTGTCGATGCCGTCCCCATCCACGGTGACCTGCGCCAGGAGAAGCGCGAGAAGTCGTTGCGCGACTTCTCCTCCGGCAGGGTCAAGGCCCTCGTAGCGACCGACGTCGCCGCCAGGGGCATCCACGTCGACGACGTCGACGTGGTCATCCACCACGATCCCCCCTCCGACGCCAAGACCTATGTCCACCGGTCAGGTCGTACGGCGCGGGCCGGCGAGTCCGGCCTCGTGGTGAGCCTGGTGCTCTGGAACGAAGAACTCGAGGTGCGCAAGTTGATGCGGCGCCTCGGCATGAAGCATCCGATCGTCGAGGTGTTCTCCAACGACCCCCGGTTGGCCGACCTGACCTCCTGGGACCCGGCGGCTGACGCCGCCTGATCGACCTCCTGTTTCGGTGACCCGGCCGGGGGGTTCCTCGGGGTCCGGACACCTGGGCGAGGCCGCCCGGGCTGCAGGTGCGGCCGCCGACCCGGGTCGGCTCGCCGATGTCGGTCGCCTCCACGAGGAGTCGATGCCGGACCGGCATGGCCGCGGCGCCTTCTACACACCGGCCGACGTCGCCACTTCGCTGGTGGCGGTGACCGTCGAGCGGGGACCGGTCGTCGATCCGGCTTGCGGGGCCGGCGTGTTCCTGCTGGCCGCCGGCATCAGGTTGGCTGAACGGGGCGCCAACCCGCGTGACGTGGCCACCGCCCAACTCTTCGGCACCGACACTGATCCCGTGGCGGTCCACCTGACGAGGTGCGCCCTGGCCGGCTGGGCCGGAGTCGAACCGTCAGAGGTGGTCGGGGTCGTCGAGGCGGATCCCCTGGTGGCGGGTCGGTCGTCGTGGCCGACTGCGGCGGGGGTCGGATTCGGGGCGGTCGTGGGCAACCCACCGTTCCTCGGTCAGTTGCGTGCAGGCACGGCGTTCGACGACGACCGCCGGCGGGAACTCCGCGAGAGGTTTCCGGACCTTGTGGGTGCCTACACGGATGTCGCCTGGTTGTTCCTGGCCCTCGGGGCGGACCTTCTGGCCCCGGGGGGCCGGATGTCGCTCATCCAACCGCAATCCCTGTTGTCGGCACGCGACGCTGCGGCCGTCCGCGGCTTCCTGCTCGGACGTGGAAGGCTCGACGCCCTCTGGCTCGACCGTTCGGGTGTCTTCGACGGCCGCACGCCCGTGTGTGCACCGGTGTTCGAACGAACGTCGGCTGGTGGCTCGGAAGTGACGCTGTTGGCCGACCGTCACCTCGAGCCGACCGGTACTGCTGGGGCACCGAACGGAACGGACGGCTGGGGCGGGTTGGTTGCAGGCCTGCTCGGCATTCCGACTGTGTCGCCGATCGGCGATGGTTGCGTCGCCGACATGGCGCGGGTGACCGCCGGCTTCCGCCAGCACTACTACGGGCTGGTAGACGCCGTGGGGGAGGAGGCGGAAGCGGGATCGGGTCGACCGCTGGTCACGACCGGCCTCGTTGATCCGTTGAACTGTCGTTGGGGGTCGTCAAGGGCGAGGTTCGCCGGTCGACGCTGGTCGGCGCCCGTGGTCGACCCTGACGCTGTGGTGGACGAAGGGGTTGCCGCCTGGATCGACGAACGGCATCGCCCGAAGTTGCTCGTAGCCTCGCAGACCCGCATTGTCGAGGCGATGGTCGACCCCGAGGGGGGCACGGTGCCGCTCACGCCGCTCATCACCGTCGAGCCCGACCCGTCCGACCTCTGGCACCTCGCCGCAGCCCTTTCGTCGCCACCCGTCTCCGCCCTCGCAGCGGTCGCGGCGGCCGGCGTCGGCCGTTCGACGGGCCGTATCCGCCTGACCGCCACGCAGGTGTCGGCCCTGCCGCTTCCCGCCGACCGCACGATCTGGGACGAGGGCGCCGAGGCGGCGATGGCGATCCACGAGGCCGATGGGATGGCCACGGCGCAACAGTGGAGGGCGTTCGGCGAGGTGATGTGTGGGGCCTACGGGGTGCCGTCAATGCCGCTTCTCGACTGGTGGTGGGCTGCCCATCCGGCGTTGCGGACGACAAACACGTGACCGGCGGTTGCCGCCACCCCCTACACTGTTCCGAAACATCACGAGCGGCCCGGCCGAAGGCCGGGTCCGGCAACCTGGGACGGACACCCAAGGTGCCCGCTCACCCCGGCAACGGGGTGGGGATGTGGTCCCGGTCGGGCGAACCGGCCGGGACAACGAAGTGTCCGGTGGAGGCGCCTGCGCTCACCCACCGGCGACGGGCCGGAGGTGTCCCCCCGCAGATCGGGAACGGACGAGCGATGAGCGGTGACGAGACGCAGTCGGGCGATGGTCCGGCGGGGCGCGACCTCGACCTGCCCCCCGAAGCCCTCCTGCACCCCCGCGGGTATTCGGCCGATCTGCCTGTCACCGGCGCCTGGCAGTTGGGCGACCCGGTCGGCGACCGACGATTCCACAGCGTCGGGCACGGTCGCCCCTTCGCCCTCGAGGGCGGCGGCATCCTCCCCGAGATCACGATGGCCTACGAGACATGGGGCGAACTGTCGTCGGCAGCCGACAATGCCGTCCTCGTCTGCCATGCCCTGACCGGCGATTCCCACGCCCACGGCGGTGTGGGCGAGGCGCATTCCACCCCGGGGTGGTGGAACGGGGTCATCGGTCCGGGCTGCGGGCTGGACACGGACCGATACTTCGTGGTGTGTGTCAACGTCCTCGGCGGTTGTCAGGGGTCGACTGGGCCGGCGACGGTCGACCCAGGGACCGGCAGGCCCTATGCCTCGGCGTTTCCGCCGGTCACGGTGCGCGACATGGTGCGCTGCCAGGCCTCGGTCGCCGACCACCTGGGGATCAACCGGTGGCTCGGTGTTGTGGGTGGTTCGATGGGCGGCATGCAGGCGCTGGAATGGGCCGTGATGTACCCGGAGAGGGTGCGCTCGGTGGCACCGATCGCCACGGCACTGGCCGCCAGTGCCTGGCAGATCGCCTGGAGCGCCGCCGGCCGCACGGCCCTGGCGATCGATCCCCGGTTTCGTGACGGTGACTACTACGACGCAGCGCCCGGCGACGGACCGCACGCCGGGCTCGCCGTGGCCCGGTCGATTGCCCAGATCCACTACCGGAGCGGCCCGGTGTTCGGCGACCGGTTCGGCCGTGAGTTGGTCGACCCACGCAAGGTGTTCGACCGCTGGGACCGCTTCCAGGTCGAGTCCTATCTCGACTACCAGGGCGAGAAGCTGGTGCGCCGCTTCGACGCCAACAGCTACCTCCTGCTGAACCGGGCGATGGACCTCCACGATGTGGCCCGCGACCGCGGTTCGTTGGCGAAGGCATTGGCGCGTCTGGCGCCGGTGCCGTTCCTGACCCTGAGCATCACCTCCGACATCCTCTACCCGGAGGCCCAGCAGGTGGACCTGCGGGATGCGATCCGTGCGGCGGGCGGGCGTTGCGACCATCATGTGGTCCAGAGCCCGGACGGCCACGATGGCTTCCTGCTGGCGACCGACGAGGTCGGCCGGTGCCTGGGCTCGTTTCTCGAGGAGATCGAATCGAATGGCTGACGAAGAGACCACCGGGTACGAGCCGGAGACTTCGGCGATCCTGGCCGGACGCAACGAGGGCGAGACGTCCCTGGCACCCGTGTTGTACCCCACGTCGGCGTTCGAGTTCGCAACCATCGACCAGGGTCGTGAGATGGCGACGGCGGTAGGCGCCGAACGCTTCTACAGCCGGTATGGCAACCCGACGATCAACGCCTTCGAGGCGGCCATCGCCGAACTCGAAGGGGCCGAGGTGGCCCGTGCCTTCGCCTCGGGCATGGGAGCCGTCAGCGCCGTAGTCCTCGGGTTGTGCTCGTCTGGCGACCACGTCGTCGCCCAGCGTCAGATCTATGCCGGGACGCAACTGTTCCTACAGTCGGCCTGCCCCCGATTCGGCATCGACGTGACCTTCGTGGACGGCACCGAGCCCGGCGCATTCGAGGCGGCCATCCGGCCCGGCAAGACGATGCTCGTCTGCGCCGAGACGCCGGCCAATCCCAAGCTCGACCTGGTCGACCTCGAAGAGATCGGTGCGATCACGCAGGCCACGACGGTCGTCGACTCCACGTTCGCCACGCCGTTGGGCCAGAACCCTCTTGCCCACGGTGTAGACCTCGTGCTGCATTCGGCCACGAAGGGGATCGCCGGCCACAACGACGCAACCATCGGCGTGGTGGCGGGCTCGGAGGACCTGTTGTCGTGGCTGTGGGGCTTTGCCGTGCTCCACGGCGCCAACGCCTCGCCGTATGACGCGTTCAACGCCCACCGGGGCCTTCGGACGCTGGGGGTGAGGCTCGCCCACCAGTCGGCCACCGCTCGACGCCTTGCCGAGTTCCTCGAAGGGCATGACAGCGTGGATCTGGTGCGCTACCCGGGCCTCGAATCGCATCCGCAACATGGATTGGCGGCGCGTCAGATGCGCAGCTTCGGTGGGCTGTTGACGTTCGACCTGCGGGGCGACATCGAAGCGGGCTGTCGCTTCACCGAGGCAGTCCGCCTGGCCCGGCAGGCTCCTTCGCTGGGCGGTCCAGAGACGCTGATCTCCCATCCCGCGAGCACAACGCACGTGGGCCTGACCCCCGAGGAGATGGTGTCCACGGGAATCGGCCCGGGCACGATGCGGGTGTCGTGTGGCCTCGAGTACCCGGACGACGTGGTCGCCGACATCGAGCAGGCCCTGGTAGCCGCCTCCGGCTGAGTTTTCGGGACAGGCCCGTTTCGACTGGCTAGCATCGGTGGCGAGGGAATCGAGGAGGGGCATGCGGGCACCGAGGGCGAAGAGCGTGGTGGCAGCACTTGTGATCGCTCCGTCCATGCTCGTGGGTGCCCTGGCCTGGGTGGCTCCGGTCGTTGCGCAGGTGACCACCGTCGAGACGGTGCCCCCCGAGGTCGATGAAGAGGGCCAGACCGCCGGTGACCGCGTCGACCAGATCGTCGTGACGCTCCGCGTGATTGCCGGGCTGATGCTGGCTGCCTCGGGCGTCTACTGGTGGCAGACGCGACCTGACCGGGTGGTTCGTACAGCCATCGCCCGTGGAGAACTCGAGCGGGCCACGGCCCGGGTCGAGGCCGATGCTGCGGCAG